>NZ_BAAGSM010000017.1:0-369821 GCF_054782435.1 Nocardia thraciensis | reverse complement strand
CTCATCAACCAGCACGAAACCACATGCTACCCAAAAACATTACAAAGTGATGCTGGAGTACTAGTGCGGCAACGGCACTCGGGTGAGCGGGTGGCCGCCGGCGTCGCACCGTCTCGACGGCAACCGTCCGGTACGCGGCCACGAGCAGGGCCGCGGCCAGTGCGCTGTCACCCGGAGAACGCCGGGTCCGCGTCGAGCTCGGCGGTCGGCGCCGTCTCGATCTCGGCCGCGAAGGCGCGCAGCCGCGCGATCAGGGCGGGGGACGCCGCAATGGTAGGGACTTCACCCGGTGGGCGGAGTCGGCGCGTGAGGCGGTCGTTGCCGCGATCTATCGACGCGAGTTTCCGCGACGGACGGAACCCACGTTGTGGAAAACTACTGTGCCGCAGATACTTTCAGCGTGACGGGCGTATCGGGCTGCACCGCCGTGCCCGCCGCGGGCGTCTGGTCGGTGATGGTCCACGCGGTGGTGTGGCTCGCGGGGTCGTTCATCACGTCCCGGCCGTCGGCCGAGGTGATCGAGCCGATGGCGAAGCACAGGCCCGCGCCGACCACGGTCTCGCCGAGTTGCTTGCCGCGGAAGTCCGGCAGCGGCTGCGGCCACGCCTGCTGGTCGCACGGTTGGGCCTTCGGCGCGGACGGCGCCGCGGAGGTCGTCGCTCCCGCCGCGGGCGCGTCCTTCCCGTCGTCCGACGATCCGCACGCCGCGCAGGCCAGCGCAACGGTGAGTGTGAACACGGAGATCGCGGTGCGGCGCATACGTTTTCCTCTACGTCCATGGGCCGTCTCGGAGGCCCTCGAGCTGCGTCCCGCACCTTAATATGCCCCGGAACCGGGAATTCGATCGGGGGTGCGAGGCCTCCCTCCACCGTGTGGTCCTCGCACCCCGCCATCATCGAACCAGCGTGCTCGCGCCGAGATGCCGCTTCGAGCATCCGACCATGCCCCCACACATCGTGGCTGGACTGAGCGAGCCCTGTCCGACCGTCGAGCGGGATGACGAGCCTGGCGTTGTCGTCGCGGTCCGACTTCGCGGCCGTGTCGCTGCGGTCGTAAACGATAGCGGTGGAGGCGAATTCGACGAGGTGGAGCTGGCCGAGGTCGCTATCCCGCGCGGCCGGCGCCCGCTGTGTCCGGGTGTGTCCCGAGAAGTCCTGCCGGGAGCCGCTTTTCGCATCGGCGGTGCCCCGGTTGCCGCCGATGTGGGGCCCGCCACATGTCGATGTGGTCGACCGGGGGCAGATCGTCGCCGGGGTCGACTTCGAGCTCGAGCGCGTTCACGCCTGCCGGTAACCGGGCGGTGAGGTCCGAGGGCCTTGGCACGTCCCGGACCCCACCCGATCGGCGGTGCTGTCGACCGCGAGTCGACGGGGATCTCACGATCCACCCGACGAAATTGTGCGCCGGAAACTTCCGATCGGGAGGGGTTTTCGCTGTTACGACCTGATGAAAATCCGATATCCTCGGATTTACTCGCTATCGCGCCGTTATCTTTCTGGGGTTTACACCTCACGAACCGGCCTCGGCCAGGGCCGATTCCAGCCGGGCGAGCGCGGCCCGGATGCGGGATTTCACCGTCGACACCTGCACCCCGAGGTGCGCGGCCACCTGCGGATAGGTGAAACCGACATAGTAGGCCAGCACCAGCGATTCCCGCTGCAGCGGCGTCAGGGTGGTGAGACCGCTTCGCACACAACGCAGTTCGTGCCTACGCAGCGTCTCCTCCACCACGGCGTCGATCGGCGGGCGGTAGTCGCTGGCGCCCCAGGCATGATTGTGATCGGAGCTGGCGCGTTCGTGCCGCACCCGATCCACCGCCTGGCGGTGCGCGAGCGTGCGCAGCCACGTCGCCGCCGAGCCCCGCTGCTCGTCGAATCCGGCGGCACTGCGCCACACCTGGATATAGACGTCCTGGCAGGTCTCCTCCGCATACCCCGGGTCGCGGAGCACCGCCAGCACGCGCCGGAAGACCATCGGCCGGGTGCGTCGATATAGCAGGTCGAAGGCCTCGCGGTCGCCGGCGCCGACCCGGCGCACCAATTCGGCGTCCGGATCCGGGCCGCCTGAGCGGTGGGTCGGGGCGGCTCCCGGGACGCGGGTGGTATAGGGCCGCCGGGCAGGACGGACAGGTACGAGTACGGACACGATTGCCCCCACGCATGAGACGGGTATCGGAACCAGCCGTCGAGTTCAGGGACGCATTCCGGTGTGAGATCCCGTCCGGGGGCAGGGGATTCGGGAACCCGGGCCAAGTCTACCGGGCTGCGCCGGGCCCGGCCGTCGATTGCGTCCGGGAGAATTGTCGGCTTTCACAACCGCAGCCCCAGCTCTACGATGGCGCGCGCCACCTCGTGCACACCGACCCGATGCCGCCGCGCGTGCATGCGAATCACCTCGTAGGCGGCGTCGGGACCGATGCGACGCGCCCCCGCGATCACCCCCTTGGCCTGTTCCACCACGATCCGCGAGGTGAGCGCGTGCTGGAGTTGGTCGGTCAGGCGCTGCTGGCGGCGCAACCGGTCGGTCGTCTGCAGATGCCCGGCGGCCAGGCCCGCCAGCAAGGTGCCGACCGACAGCTCCTCGGCCGTCCACTCCCGCAGTGTGAACGAGTACAGCCCGAGCGCGCCCAGCCGGGTGGTCCCGAGCTGCAGCGGGATCTCCACCATCGCCGACATGCCGTGCCGCACAGCGGCGCTCGTATACTCGGGCCAGCGGCCCCAGTGTCGGCGCACATCCGCCACCGCCACGGGCTCGCCCGCGCGCATCGCGTCCATGCCCGGACCTCGGTCGCAACCCTGCTGCGCCACTTCGACTTCCGACAGGTCGTCCGGAATCGCCCCGGCCACCTCGCAGCGCTCGCCCGCGACCAGCGTCACGGCGGCGCCCGCCAGATCCAGCACATCGGTCGCGGTTCCCATCAGCTGTCGCAGCGCGCCCGAGCGGTCCTGCGCATCGGGCAGCACCATCACCAGCCGCGCCAGCGCCGATACCAGCGACTCACCGTCGGACATCCCTGCATCACCCCCGCGGCACGGACACCGGGGGGCGCCGCGCCTGGTCGGTTTGTGCGTCAGCCGGACCCATCGATGGTACGACCGGCCCGGTAGGCGAATTACCCAGTTTTCGTGGATAATTCATGCACTTGCGGCGTCAACGGCTGTCGACATCGACCGCGCCGGAATGTAACCATGGAAACCGAGGCTCGGCCGCGCCGATTCGCACGGCGGCCGCTGAGTCTCGTCTAGCTCGACTCCCTACATCGGCGTTGCGGTCGGCCGGTGCGGGGAGCTACCCGCTGCGTCCAGCCCGGGGAGGCGCCATGGGGTCGGCACTCGACGACGACCATCGACTGCTCGCCACCCTGCTGGCCGCGGTCGATCTGCTAGCCGGAGACTTCGACGTGATCGAACTGTCCCAGCAGCTCGTGGACCGCTGCCCCGCGGTCACCGGCGGCGCCGACGCGGGCCTGTTCCTAGCCGACCACCGATGTGACCTGCACCTGCTGGCCTCCACCAGCGAGGAGCCGAGACTGCTGGAGCTGCTGGAGGTGGAGGCGCTCGACGGACCCGGACGCCACACCTTTCGCACCGGCCTGGCCACCACCGTGCCCGACCTGCGCGACACCAACCACCGGTTCCCCGAATTCTGCCAGCGCGCAGTCGATTTCGGATACCTTTCGGCATTCGCGCTCCCCTTGCGCTGCCGCGACCGCAGCGTCGGCGCCCTGACCATCCTCGCCGACGACCCGGCCGCGCTGGACACCGATGGCCTGCGCGCCGGGCAGGTGCTCGCCGACGTGGCCGGGATCGGCATCGTCCAGCACACGGTGTACGCCCAGCTGCCACCGCTACCCGCGCGCCTGCCCGCCGCGCTGCACGCCCGCATCGTCATCGAACAGGCGAAGGGCGTGCTGGCCGAGCACGGCGACATCGCGATGGCCGAGGCGTTCCGGCGGTTGCGCACCTACGCGCACAAGACCGGCAGGCGGCTCGCCGACCTCGCCGGGGCCGTGGTCGACGGCACCGCCGACACCGATGAGATCCTGGCCTGAGACTTCGCGATCACACGCCGTCGAAGCGGATGCGGCGGGCCACCACGGCCTCGGCCACCTCCGCCAGCGACAGTGCGTGCCCGAACGCGTAGGCGCGTAGCCGCGCGTAGGCGTCGGGTACGCCGATCCCCAACTGCGCCACCACCATTCCGGCCGCCTGATGGATGGCGCGGCTGGCCAGCGGCTGCTCCAGCCATTGCGCGTCGGCCGCGGCCCCGGCCGGTTCGGGTCCCGACCGCGCCAGCACCAGCTGCGTGGTGATCAGGTCGGCGATATGCAGGCCCGCCGATACCGTGCCCGCGTCCAGCCGCCCCGGGGCGTCGCGGTAGAGATCAAGCGCCCCGAACCGAATCGCACCCAGCCGCAACGGCATCGCGATCATCGCGCCCGAGGCGCGGGTGCGGGCCAAGGCCTCGGCGAACCCCGGCCACCGCTCGCATCCGCCGGACAGATCGGCCACCGGCACCGGCACGCCCGTCGCCACCGCCTCCACCGCCGGACCCTCGCCGACCGTCGCCTGCACGGCCTCCACCCCGGCGGCCACCTCGTCGCTGGCGCACCACGGCTGCACGCCCGCGTGATGTTCGTCGATGACGATCGCGGCCCGCTGCACCGGCAGCACGCCCACACTCGCCGCGCAGGCCCCGGCCACGCCGCCGCCCCGGGCTCGTGACGCGGCGAGGAATCGCTCGGTCAGGTATTCGAACCGTGGCACGCCTGTCCCCTAACAACCACCCGCACCGCCACGCGAGAGCGCCAGAGTATCCGGCTTCGGTGATTACGGCCACAAACCCTCGAAACCGTGAGATCCGCCATGACTGCCATCCGGAATCAATCCTGCGTTGGGAAACAGTTCCCGGAACAGGCTGTGGGAGAACACATCACGCGTCGCATCCGGCGACCCTCGATGGCACTTTCCGGGCGGCCGGGATGGACCCCGGTTCCGCCGCGATCAACCTGGCCGACGTGGTGACCTCGATCGCCGCCAACGTCACCTACATCCTGCACGCCTGGGGCCTGGCCTAGGTCTCCTCCGCACTGCCCGCACCGCATCTCCTTCCTGTCCTACCCTGGATTCGGGCCACGGGCCCGGGAGGGGACATCGAAATGCCAAGTCTTGCAGTGCGTTTACCTGACGTGATCGCGACCGCGCGGCGCCGCCGATCCGTCGCGCGCCGTAGCGGCCTCAGCCGTGCAGGTATTGCACCAGGTGCTCGCGCTCGGTCTGCAGTTCGGAGATCGCGCTCTTCACCACGTCGCCGATGCTGACGATGCCCACCATGCGGCCACCGCGCAGCACCGGCAGGTGCCGGATGCGGTGGTCGGTCATGGTCGTGCGCAGGCTTTCCACCCGGTCGTCGGGCGAGCAGGTGTGCACCACGGCCGTCATGATCGCGGAGACCGGCTGATCGAGCAGCCCGGCGCCCGAGAAGTGCAGATTCCGGACGATGTCGCGCTCGGACACGATGCCGTCCAAGCCGACGCCGTCCGACGACACCACCACGGCGCCGACATTGCGCTCGGCCAGCACCCGCAGCAGTTCGCGCACGGGTGCCTCCGGCGCGATCGTGACCACGTCGGCGCCCTTCTTACGCAGGATCTCGGAAATTCGCATAAATATCCACCGCCTGTCCTAGCCCTCGGATGATTACCAGGATCCCGCGTTTCGTCCGTCGTGACCAGCAAAGATTCCGCCCGGGACGATCAACTTCGCGGTGAAGTCCCGCGGCGCGACCCACCGCAGTCGACGAACCTGCCACGACGGCGCACCTCACCGACGTAGCATGCGGAACGTGGCCGATGCGAACCGTCCCGCCGTGGTGCGGGTTCTCGTGTATTCGAGTGATTCCGACACCCGTCGCCAGGTGATGCTGGCGCTGGGCAAGCACCCCCGCCCCGACCTGCCCCCGTTCGAGTACGTCGAGGTGGCCACCGCGCCGATCGTCATCGAGAAGCTGGACGCGGGCGGTCTCGACCTGGCGATCCTCGACGGCGAGGCCGCGCCCACGGGCGGTCTGGGCGTGGCCAAGCAGCTCAAGGACGAACTCGAGTCCTCCCCGCCGATCCTGGTCCTCACCGGCCGCGCCGACGACGCCTGGCTGGCCAACTGGTCCCGCGCCGAGGCCTCGGTCCCCCACCCGATCGACCCCTTCCACCTCACCGACGCGGTAGCGACCCTCCTCCGCGACCGCTCCGCCGCCTGATTACGGCCAAAAGCACGCCGGAAACAAACAGCACCCGGCCACGCCGGACACAGGGGTAAACGGTCATCCCGCGCCACACCCTCACACCCACACGCCACCACCCTCACTCCCGCACCACCACCCTCACTCCCGCACCACCACCCTCACTCCCGCACCACCACCCTCACTCCCGCACCACCACCCTCACTCCCGCACCACCACCGTCACCCCGCACCACCCCGTCACCCCGCGCCAACACCCTCAGTTCCGGCATGCCCTACCTCAATTCCCGGCATGCCCCCTACCTCATTCCCAGCATGCTCTTGGCCGGGATCACTGCACCACGTGGGAGGTTGCGGTCCGTGGCGGGCTTCCGACCATCGCGGCCGCCCCGGCCGCAACGGCGAGGAGCGCGCCCAGGCACAGGGCCGCGGTGGGGCCGAAGCCGTCGACCGCTCGGCCGCCCAGTAGCGCGCCCAGGGCGATCGCGGCATTGAATACCGCCACGAGCATCGCGGAGGCCGCCTCTCGGGGCACCCGGTGCCGCGGCCGTCGTCCAGGTCTGGGTGCTCACCGAGACGCCACCGTAGGAGACTCCCCACAGCACCAGCAGCAGCGCCGCCGCGATCAGCGAGCCTCCGGCGACCGACAGCAGCGCGACCGAGGCCGCCAGACCGGCGCAGATCAGCAGCACGGCGCGCCCGGGGTGCACGCGACGCAATCATGCCGAGGGTGAAAGTGCCTGCCACACCGGCGATCCCGTACCCGAGCAGCAGGGCGCTGACGGCGCTCGCGCTCGCCGGACCCGCCGTGTGCACGACGCAGGAGGCGATCGCCGCGGTGGCGGGCGGGCGCGGCGCGCTGCTGCTCTGCGACACCACCGCCGAATACCACCGCCGCCCGGACGTCACCTTCGTTCCCGTGCACGGTATCGCGGAATCGCGGGTGGGCCTGATCCGCCATCGCGATCGCGACGACGAGCAAGTCCGGGCCTTCACCCACACTCTCGCCGAGATCATCGGAGAACCGGCGCCCGCCCTGCATGCTGTCATGTGACGGAACTCGGGATTGCGTTGATTCGGTCATAAGTGACAGTTCCGAATTCGATCAAACACCGCCCGCAATCGGCATGCATTCAGAAAGATCGGTTGTAGGCTGTGCCGTAGCTCACACGCGTGCGGGCGATGATATGAGGCCCGTCCGTCCGGATCTCCCCCATCGCCCGCACCCTCACTGAGCACACCCAGGGGCGCGACTGGCCCAGCAGACGACGATGTCAGCCCGCCTCGGCAACTACCGGTCGGTTCGCGCAGCCCGCGGGCCGGTCGGCGCGTGGAGGCGACGTGCGCAGCCCGGCACGCCGCCGATAAGGGAGAGGGGTTGTGCTGTTGTGAATACCGAGGTGCCGACGCTCGTGCTCGGCGCGGTCGCGGCCGCGTTCGCACTGGTTTCGCTCGCGCTGGCGGCCCTCATCGGTCCGAAGCGCTACAACCGGGCCAAGCTCGAGGCGTACGAATGCGGCATCGAGCCGACCCCGCACGCGATCGGCGGCGGCCCGGGAAACTCTGCGGGACAGCGCTTCCCGGTGAAGTACTACCTCACCGCGATGCTGTTCATCATCTTCGACATCGAGATCGTGTTCCTCTACCCGTGGGCGGTGCACTTCGATGCCCTCGGTGTGTTCGGTCTCGCCGCGATGGCGCTGTTCATCTTCAACGTCTCGGTCGCCTACGCCTACGAGTGGCGGCGCGGCGGATTGAGCTGGGACTGATACGGAAGTGAGTCGGTCGGAATTATGGGTCTCGAGGAGAAGCTGCCCAGCGGTTTCCTGCTGAGCACGGTCGAGCAGTTCGCCGGTTACATGCGCAAGGGCTCGCTGTGGCCCGCGACGTTCGGGCTGGCCTGCTGCGCGATCGAGATGATGGCTACCGGCGGCGGGCGCTTCGACAGCGCCCGCTTCGGCATGGAGGTGTTCCGCGCCTCGCCGCGGCAGGCCGACCTGATGATCGTGGCCGGGCGGGTGAGCCAGAAGATGGCCCCGGTGCTGCGCCAGGTCTACGACCAGATGACCGAGCCGAAATGGGTGCTGGCCATGGGCGTCTGCGCCTCGTCCGGCGGCATGTTCAACAACTACGCCGTCGTGCAGGGCGTGGACCACGTTGTGCCCGTGGACATCTATCTGCCCGGCTGCCCGCCGCGGCCGGAGATGCTGCTGCACGCGATCCTGAAACTGCACGAGAAGATCCAGGAGATGCCCCTCGGGGTGAACCGCGAGGAGGCCGCGCGCGCCGCCGAGGAGGCCGCCCTCGCCGTCACCCCCACCATCCAGATGACGGGCCTGCTGCGATGACGGGCCGCAACATCCCGAAACACGGGCCTCCTGTGATGACTGGCCGCGACATCCCGATTTCCCTGCGAGGCACGGCATGACATTCGACTCTCCGGGCCGCGATACCGAGCCCGATACCCCGCCGGAGGCCGATATCGCCGGCGACACCGGCCACGACGAGGCCCAACTGGCCGAGGAGGACCAGCGCGCCCGCCCGGGCGACGAGGCCGTCGGCGTGCGCCGCGGCATGTTCGGCGTCCGCGGCACGGGCGACACCTCCGGCTACGGTCGCCTGGTACGCACCATCACCCTGCCAGGCGGCACCGAACCGCCCTATGGCGGCTACTTCGACGAGCTGGTGGCGGCACTGCGGGAAGTGTTGCCCGGCAACGCCTTCGCCGAGGCGGTCGAGCGGGTCGTGGTGTTCCGCGGCGAGTTGACCCTGCACGTGCGGCGGGACCGTCTCCCCGCCGTCGCCCGGGCGCTGCGCGACGAGGCCGCATTGCGTTTCGAACTGTGCCTGGGCGTCAGCGGCGTGCACTATCCGGACGAGAGCGGGCGGGAGCTGCACGCGGTCTACCACCTCCTGTCGATCACCCACAATCGTCGTGTGCGCGTGGAGGTTTCGGTGCCCGACGCGGACCCGCATATCCCCTCGCTGTACTCCGTGTACCCGACGACGGACTGGCACGAGCGGGAGACCTACGACTTCTTCGGCATCCTGTTCGACGGCCACCCGTCGCTCACCAGGATCACGATGCCGGACGACTGGCGCGGGCACCCCCAGCGCAAGGACTACCCGCTCGGCGGGATCCCGGTCGAATACAAGGGCGCGCGCATCCCGCCGCCCGACCAGCGGAGGACGTACAGCTGATGAACGACACCGACACGCGGCGCGATACCAACGCACCGGAGAACCCGCCGCCGGAAACCCCCGCGGCACAGGAACCTTCATCACCGGAACACGTGGTCACGGTCGCGGGCCAGGACTGGGACGACGTGCGCGAGGCCCTCGGCGGGGCCGCCGAGGAGCGCATCGTCGTCAATATGGGCCCGCAGCACCCGTCCACCCACGGCGTGCTCCGCCTGATCCTCGAGATCGAGGGCGAGACCGTCACCGAGGCCCGATGCGGAATCGGCTACCTGCACACCGGGATCGAGAAGAACCTCGAGTTCCGCAACTGGGTGCAGGGCACCACGTTCGTCACCCGGATGGACTACCTGTCGCCGTTCTACAACGAGACCGCCTACTGCCTGGGCGTGGAGGCGCTGCTCGGCATCACCGACGATATTCCCGAGCGCGCCAGCGTGATCCGGGTGCTGCTGATGGAACTCAACCGCATCTCCTCGCATCTGGTCGCGCTCGCCACCGGCGGCATGGAACTCGGCGCGCTGACACCGATGCTGTTCGGCTTCCGCGAGCGCGAACTGATTCTCAACGTCTTCGAGGCGATCACCGGCCTACGCATGAACCACGCCTACATCCGCCCCGGCGGCGTCGCGCAGGACCTGCCCGAGGACGGCGTCACGCGGGTCCGGGAACTGCTGGACCTGCTGCCGAAACGGCTGCGCGATATGGAGCTGCTGCTCAACGAGAACCCGATCTGGAAGGCCCGCACCCGCGGCATCGGCTATCTCGACCTCGCCGGATGCATGGCGCTGGGCATCACCGGACCGGTACTCCGCTCCACCGGCCTGCCGCACGATCTGCGCAAGTCCCAGCCCTACTGCGGTTACGAGAACTACGAGTTCGACGTCATGACCGACACCGGATGCGACTGCTACGGCCGCTATCTCATCCGCGTCAACGAGATGAAGGAATCGGTCAAGATCGTGGAGCAGTGCCTGGACAAGCTGCGCCCGGGCCCGGTGATGGTGGACGACAAGAAGATCGCCTGGCCCGCCGACCTGCAGCTGGGCCCCGACGGTCTGGGCAACTCCCCCAAGCACATCGGCAAGATCATGGGCACCTCGATGGAGGCGCTGATCCACCACTTCAAGCTCGTCACCGAGGGCATGCGGGTCCCCGCGGGCCAAGTGTACACGGCGGTGGAATCTCCGCGCGGCGAGCTCGGCGTGCACATGGTCAGCGACGGCGGCACCCGGCCCTACCGGGTGCACTATCGCGATCCCTCGTTCACGAATCTGCAGGCGGTGGCGGCGATGTGCGAGGGCGGCATGGTCGCCGACGTCATCGCCGCCGTCGCCAGCATCGACCCGGTGATGGGTGGTGTGGACCGATGACAGAAGTCCTGCTGAAGCTTTCGGTGCGGCCGATCCCGTATCCCAAGGAGGTGCACGACCGGCTGGAGGTGGAGGCCAAGCAGATCATCGACTGCTATCCGCAGTCGCGGTCGGCGCTGCTGCCGCTGCTGCACCTGGTGCAGAGCGTGGAGGGCTACGTCTCGGGTACCGGGATCGAATTCTGCGCCGAGCAGCTCGGTCTGACCGATGCCGAGGTGACCGCGGTCGCCACCTTCTACTCCATGTACCGGCGCACTCCCACCGGCGACTACCACGTCGGCGTCTGCACCAACACGCTGTGCGCGGTCATGGGCGGCGACCAGATCTTCTCGGAACTGAAGCAGCACTTGGGGATCGGGCACGGGGAGACCACCGCCGACGGCAGCGTCACGCTCGAGCACGTGGAGTGCAACGCGGCGTGCGACTACGCGCCGGTGGTGATGGTCAACTGGGAGTTCTTCGACAACCAGACCCCGGAGTCGGCCCGCGCCATGGTGGACGCGCTGCGCAACGGCGAACAGGTCACCGGCAGCCGCAGCGGAGCGGCGCTGTGCACCTTCCGCGAGACGGCCCGCTTCCTCGCCGGATTCCCCGACGAGCGGCCCGGCGCCAACGACGGCGAGCCGGGCGCCGCCACGCTGGCCGGGTTGCACATCGCGCGCAACACCGCCGCGCCGCAAGGGTCTGTGCGCCAGCCGAATTCGGAAAGCGGAGGTGGCGCGTGACGCTGGCACCCGTACTCACGCGGTACTGGGACGAACCCCGGTCCTGGACGCTGGAGACCTATCAGCGCTACGACGGCTACCGCGCGCTGCCCAAGGCGCTGCGGATGCATCCCGACGAGGTGATCGCCACCGTCAAGGACGCGGGGCTGCGCGGTCGCGGCGGCGCGGGCTTTCCCACCGGCATGAAATGGGGCTTCATTCCCCAGGGGCCGGGCCCCGACGGCACCACCAAGCCGCACTATCTGGTCGTGAACGCCGACGAGTCGGAACCGGGCACCTGCAAGGACATTCCGCTCATGCTGGCCACCCCGCACGTGCTCGTCGAGGGTGTCATCATCGCGGCCTACGCCATTCGCGCCTCGCACGCCTTCATCTACGTGCGGGGCGAGGTGCTGCCGGTGCTGCGCCGACTGCGCGCCGCGGTCCAAGAGGCTTACGACGCAGGCTATCTCGGGCACGACATCATGGGCTCCGGATACGACCTGGAGCTGATCGTGCACGCGGGGGCGGGCGCCTACATCTGCGGCGAGGAGACCGCGCTGCTGGATTCGCTGGAGGGCCGTCGCGGCCAGCCCCGGCTGCGCCCGCCGTTCCCGGCCGTCGCGGGTCTCTACGCCTGCCCGACGGTGGTCAACAATGTGGAATCGATTGCCAGCGTTCCGCCGATCCTGCTCAACGGCATCGAGTGGTTCCGCTCCATGGGCAGCGAGAAGTCGCCCGGGTTCACGCTGTACTCGCTGTCGGGGCATGTGGCGCAGCCCGGCCAGTACGAGGCCCCGCTGGGCATCACGCTGCGCGAGCTGCTCGCGCACGCGGGCGGCGTGCGCGCCGGGCACACGCTGAAGTTCTGGACGCCGGGCGGCTCGTCGACGCCGCTGCTCACCGCCGAGCACCTCGATGTGCCGCTCGACTACGAGAACGTGGTCGCGGCCGGATCCATGCTGGGCACCAAGGCATTACAGATCTTCGACGACACCACCTGCGTGGTGCGGGCCGTGCTGCGCTGGACCGAGTTCTACGCCCACGAATCCTGCGGCAAGTGCACGCCCTGCCGCGAGGGCACGTACTGGCTGGTCCAACTGCTGCAGCGGCTCGAGGACGGCGGCGGCACCGAGGCCGATCTGGAGAAGCTGCTCGACATCGCCGACAACATCAACGGCAAGTCCTTCTGCGCCCTCGGCGACGGCGCCGCCAGCCCGATCGTGTCCTCCCTCCAGCACTTCCGCGAGGAGTACCTCGACCACCTGCGCCAGGGCGGCTGCCCCTTCGATCCCGCCCGCAGCACCGCGTGGGCGGACACAGCCACGGCCGAAGGAGTCCGATGACCAGGACAGTGAGTTCCAACGACAGTGGCGTGGTGCCTCAGGATCTGGTGAGTGTCACCATCGACGGGACCACCGTGAGCGTGCCCGCCGGGACCCTGGTGATCCGCGCCGCCGAGTTGGTCGGCATTCAGATTCCGCGGTTCTGCGATCATCCGCTGCTGGATCCGGTCGGCGCGTGTCGGCAGTGCATCGTCGAGGTGGAGGGGCAGCGCAAACCCGTTGCCTCGTGCACCATGGCCGTCACCGACGGCATGGTCGTACACACCCAGCTCAGCTCCCCCGTCGCCGAGAAGGCGCAGGAGGGGGTGATGGAGCTGCTGCTGATCAACCACCCGCTGGACTGCCCGGTGTGCGACAAGGGCGGGGAATGCCCGCTGCAGAACCAGGCCATGTCCAGTGGCCGCGCGGAATCCCGCTTCGACGGCGTCAAACGCACCTACCCCAAACCGATTCCGCTGTCCTCGGCGGTGCTGCTGGACCGGGAGCGCTGCGTGCTGTGCGCGCGCTGCACCCGCTTCTCGCAGCAGATCGCGGGCGATCCGTTCATCGAACTCATGGACCGCGGCGCGTTGGAGCAGGTGGGCGTCGCCGACGGCGAGTCCTTCGACTCCTACTTCTCCGGCAACACCGTGCAGATCTGCCCCGTCGGCGCGCTCACCGGCACGGCCTACCGCTTCCGCGCCCGCCCGTTCGACCTGGTGTCGAGCCCGGCGGTGTGCGAGCATTGCGCCTCCGGCTGCGCGCAGCGCACCGACCACCGCCGCGGAAAGGTGCTGCGCCGCCTGGCCGGTGACGATCCGCAGGTGAACGAGGAGTGGAACTGTGACAAGGGCCGGTGGGCGTTCACCTACGCCACCGAGCGCGACCGGCTGACGACACCGCTGGTGCGCGGCTGGGACGGCACCCTCGCCCCCGCGTCCTGGTCCGAGGCGCTGGCCCGGGCGGCCGAGGGCCTGGCGGCCGCGCACGGCAACGCCGGGGTCCTGGTCGGCGGCCGCGCGACGGTCGAGGACGCCTACGCCTACTCGAAGTTCGCCCGAGTCGCGCTGGGCACCAACAATATCGACTTCCGCGCCCGCGCACACTCGGCCGAGGAGGCCGAGTTTCTCGCCGCCCGCGTCGCCGGTCAGGGCAGCGCCGTGGACTACGCGGCCCTGGAGGCGGCGCCGGTGGTGCTGCTCGCCGGATTCGAACCGGAGGAAGAGTCGCCCATCGTGTACCTGCGGCTGCGCAAGGCGGCCCGCAAGAACGCCCTGGCGGTCTACTCCCTCGCCCCGTACGCGACACGCGGGCTGCAGCGGATGTCGGGGACACTGCTGCCGACGGTGCCCGGACTCGAATCGCAGGTGCTCGAGGCCATGTCCACCGCGGGTGAGACATCCGGCGCCGCCGGACAATTCGACGATCTGACCCGGCTGCTGCGGCAACCCGGCGCGGTGATCCTCGTCGGCGAGCGGCTGGCGCTGGCGCCCGGCGCGCTGTCGGCCGCGACGCGCCTGGCCGACGCGACGGGCGCCGCACTGGCCTGGATCCCTCGGCGCGCCGGTGAACGGGGCGCGATCGAGGCGGGCGCCCTGCCCGGCCTGCTGCCCGGCGGCCGCCCCGTGTCGGACTCCCGCGCGCGACAGCAGCTCCGCACCGCCTGGGACGTCGATGACCTGCCCGTCGACGACGGGCGCGATACCGGCGAAATTCTCTCGGCGGCAGCACATCTGGGCGCCCTGGTGATCGGCGGAGTCGAGATGGCCGACCTGCCCGATCCGCCCGCCGCGCTCGCCGCCTTGGACGCGGCCCGGTTCGTGGTCAGCCTGGAGTTGCGGCGCAGCGAGATCACCGACCGCGCCGACGTGGTGTTCCCGGTGGCCTCGGCCATGGAGAAGGCGGGCACGTTCCTCACCTGGGAGGGCCGCCCCCGCCAGTTCGATGCCGCACTCGACGACGCCACGGTGCGCCGCGAGGCCGCACCGCTGGCCGACCATCGGGTGCTGCACGCCATCGCCGACGAAATGAACATCCGGCTCGGGCTGCCCGATGTCACCAGTGCCCGAGCCGAACTCGCCGAGCTGGGCACCTGGGACGGTCCCCCGCCGCCCGCACCGGCCCATCCACCGCAGCCACCGGCGCAGCCCGCGCCGGGCACCGCCGTGCTGGCCGGTTGGCGAATGCTCATCGACCGTGGCCGCATGCAGGACGGCGAACCGAATCTGGCGGGCACCGCGAAGCCGCCGGTGGTGCGGATGTCGCACGACACCGCCGCCGAAATCGGCGCCACCACAGGCGATCCGGTGCGGGTGAGCACCGACCACGGCGCCGTCGTGCTGCCGCTGGCGCTCACCGACATGCCCGACCGAGTGGTGTGGCTGCCGCTGAATTCCCCCGGATCGGTGGTGCACGAACAGCTCGCCACCACCCCCGGCCACCTCGTGCGTATCCGACGGGAGGACCACCGTGAGTGATTTGAGTCTGTTCGGCCACGACCCCTGGTGGCTGGTGCTCGGAAAGTGCATCGGCATCTTCATCTTCCTGCTGCTCATCCCGATGCTGGGCGTACTGCTCGAACGCAAGGTGGTCGCGTGGATGCAGATGCGCGTCGGCCCCAACCGGGTCGGCCCGCGCGGATCGCTGCAGTCCATCGCCGACGGCGTGAAGATGCTCCTCAAGGAGGACATCGTCCCCGCCATCGTGGACAAGCCGATCTACATCCTGGCGCCGGTGATCTCGCTGATTCCCGCGGTGATGGCGTTCGCCGTCATCCCCATGGGGTCGGAGGTGTCGATCTTCGGCACCCGGACCGCGCTGCAGCTCACCGATATGCCGGTCGGCGTCCTCTACATCCTGGCGATGGCCTCGATCGGCGTGTACGGAATCGTGCTGGCGGGCTGGGCCTCCGGGTCGACCTACCCGCTGCTCGGCGGCCTGCGCTCGACGGCGCAGGTGATCTCCTACGAGATCGCCATGGCCGCCTGCTTCGCCGCGGTATTCCTGCTCTCGGGCACCATGTCCACGTCCGGGATCGTCGAAAGCCAGTGGGGCACCTGGAATGTCTTCCTGCTCCTGCCGTCGTTCCTGATCTACGCGGTGTCGATGGTCGGCGAGACCAACCGCGCGCCGTTCGACCTGCCCGAGGCCGAGGGCGAGCTGGTCGGCGGCTTCCACACCGAGTACTCCTCGCTGAAGTTCGCCATGTTCATGATGGCCGAGTACATCAACATGGCGACGGTGTCGGCGCTGGCGACCACGCTGTTCTTCGGCGGCTGGCACGCGCCCTTCCCGCTCAGCCTGTGGTCCGGCGCCAATTCCGGGTGGTGGCCGCTGCTGTGGTTCACCGCCAAGGTGTGGATGTTCCTGTTCGTGTTCATCTGGCTGCGCGGCACGCTGCCCCGGATGCGCTACGACCAGTTCATGAATCTGGGCTGGAAGCTGCTGATCCCGGTGTCGCTGCTGTGGGTGATGGTCGTCGCGACGCTGAAGGTGCTGCAGGACAACGGGATCGAGATTCAGACCGCGGGCATGGTGATCGGCGGGATCGTGCTGACGGCGCTGCTGATCGGCGTCATGCTGCGCGCCGGGCACCGGGGCGACGACCGCCGCGCCGAATCCGCTGGCGCCGCATCGTCCGCGGCCGAGGCCTACGCGGGCTTCCCGGTGCCTCCGATGCCGCCGCAGCCGGTCCGCGAGACCGCCAAACCCGGCCTGCTCGATCCGCTGGCCGGATTCGCCGTCACCTTCGCCACCATGTTCAAGGAGAAGAACACCGAGTTCTATCCGGAGCAGAAGGTGCCGACCGCGCCCCGCTATCACGGCCGCCACCAGCTCAACCGGCATCCGGACGGGCTGGAGAAGTGCATCGGCTGCGAGCTGTGCGCCTGGGCCTGCCCCGCCGACGCCATCTATGTCGAGGGCGCCGACAACACCGAGACCGAACGCTTCTCCCCCGGTGAGCGCTACGGCAGCGTCTACCAGATCAACTACCTGCGCTGCATCGGCTGCGGCCTGTGCATCGAGGCGTGCCCGACCCGGGCGCTCACGATGACCAACGAGTACGAGATGGCCGACGACAACCGCGGAGACCTCATCTTCGAGAAGGATCAGCTGCTGGCGCCGCTGCGCTCGGGCATGCTGCCGCCGCCGCATGCCATGTACCCCGGGACGAACGACGAGGACTACTACCTCGGCCGGGTGCCCGCGGCTCCCGGCACCGCCGAGGACAGCGGGTTGCGGGAGGCCCCCGGTGCCCAACCATCCGAGCCGTCCGACCTCGATCGCGAGCCCGCCGCGGCCGGCGCGGAAGGAGCGCCGCGATGAATTACCTTGCCGCCGAGGCGGTTACCCGGACCTCCACCGGTGAGGCCGTGATGTTCTGGATCCTCGCGGTGGTCTCCGTGGCGGGCGCGCTGGGCATGGTCTGCGCGCGCAAGGCGGTGCATTCGGCGCTGTGCCTGGCCGCCACCATGATCGCGCTGTCGATGTTCTACATCGCCCAGAAGGCGCTGTTCCTGGGCGTGGTGCAGATCGTGGTCTACACCGGCGCGGTCATGATGCTGTTCCTGTTCGTGCTGATGCTGGTCGGCGTCGACTCGGCCGAATCGCTGCGGGAAACGTTGCGCGGCCATCGGATCGGGGTGGTCGTGGTCGGCCTCGGGTTCGGCGCGCTGCTCATCGGGGCGATCGCCCGCGGCGTGCACGACGACGCCGTCGCACCCGTCGGACCGGGCTTCGGCGAGGACACCATCGCCGCGCTGGCCGAGCTGATCTTCATTCGCTACGTGTGGGCGTTCGAGCTCACCGGCGCGCTGCTCATCACCGCCACCATCGGCGCCATGGTGCTGGCGCATCGCGAGCGGTTCGGTCCGAAGACCGATCAGAAGGAGATGTCCAAACGCCGCGTGCGGGAAGGAGTTCGAGTCACCCCGCTGCCCGTGCCCGGCGTGTACGCCCGGCACAACGCGGTCGACACACCGGCCCGACTGCCGGACGGCTCGTTCGCCGAGGACTCCGTCAGCACCATCCTGCGCCACCGCCGCGACCGCGCGCACACCGAGGCGGCCGCCATCGGCGTGGGCGCCGCGAACGACAACAACGGTTCCGCCACAACTCCTTCCGACGGCGACAGTCGGCACGGCTGATTAGAAAGGCAAGGCTCTGCGGTGAATCCGGACAACTACCTGTATCTGTCCGCGCTGCTGTTCACCATCGGCGCGGCCGGTGTGCTGGTGCGGCGCAACGCGATCGTGGTGTTCATGTGCATCGAGCTGATGCTCAACGCGGTGAACCTGGCCTTCGTCACCTTCGCGCGCGAGCGCGCGAACCTCGACGGCCAGGTGTACGCGTTCTTCACGATGGTGGTCGCCGCCGCCGAGGTCGTCGTCGGCCTGGCCATCATCATGACCATCTTCCGCGCCCGTCGCTCGACCTCGGTCGACGACGCCAACCTGCTGAAGTACTGACGTGGATACCACACTGACGCTCTGGCTGCTGCCCGCGCTGCCGCTGACCGGAGCCGTAATCCTGTTGCTCGTCGGCCGTATCAGCGATCGCTGGGGGCACTGGCTGGGCTGTCTGACGGCCCTCGCCTCGTTCGGCGTGGCCGGTTGGGCGTTCTTCGACATGCTCGGGCGCTCCCTCGCCGACCGGTCGATCGAGCGCAGCCTCTTCAGCTGGGTGCCGGTGGCCGGGCTGCAGGCGGACCTCGCGCTGCAACTCGACCAGCTGTCGATGTGTTTCGTGCTGCTGATCACCGGCGTCGGCTCGCTGATTCACATCTACTCGGTCGGCTACATGTCCCACGATCCCGCGCGGCGCCGGTTCTTCGCCTACCTCAACCTGTTCCTGGCCGCGATGCTGGTGCTGGTCATGGCGGACAACTACCTGGTGCTGTATCTGGGCTGGGAGGGCGTCGGCCTGGCATCCTACCTGCTGATCGGGTTCTGGCACGAAAAGCCCTCCGCCGCAACGGCGGCCAAGAAGGCGTTCGTGGTGAACCGGGTCGGCGACATGGGCCTGGCGATCGCGCTGTTCATCATGTTCGCCACCTTCGGGTCGGTCGACTTCGGGCAGGTGTTCGCCGGTGCCCCGCAGGCGGGCGAGGGCACGCTCACCGCGATCGGGCTGCTGTTGCTGCTCGGCGCGTGCGGTAAGTCCGCGCAGGTGCCGCTGCAGTCCTGGCTCGGGGACGCGATGGAGGGCCCGACGCCCGTGTCGGCGCTCATCCACGCCGCGACCATGGTGACCGCCGGTGTCTACCTGATCGCCCGCTCCGGGCCGATCTTCGATCTCGCGCCCGGCGCCCGCGCCGGAGTCATGGCGGTCGGCGCGGTGACGCTGCTGTTCGGCGCGATCATCGGCTGCGCGAAGGACGACATCAAGAAGGCCCTCGCCGCGTCCACCATGAGCCAGATCGGGTACATGGTGCTGGCGGCGGGGCTCGGGCCGGTCGGCTACGCGGCCGCGATCATGCACCTGCTGACCCACGGCTTCTTCAAGGCCGGGCTGTTCCTCGGCGCCGGATCGGTGATGCACGGCATGAACGACGAGACCGATATGCGCCGTTACGGCGGTCTGCGGACGGTCATGCCGATCACCTACGTCACCTTCGGCCTGGGTTACCTCGCGATCATCGGGGTGCCGCCGTTCTCCGGATTCTTCTCCAAGGATCGAATCATCGAGTCCGCCTTCGCCTTCGGGGGCGTCGGCGGCATTCTCACCGGCCTGGTCGCGCTGACGGGCGCCGGGATCACCGCGTTCTACATGACGCGCGTGATGCTGATGACCTTCTTCGGCGAACGCCGCTGGCACGAGGACGCGCATCCGCACGAATCTCCCGCCTCGATGACCGGCCCGATGATCGTGCTGGCCATCGGATCCGTCGCCGCCGGTGGGCTGATGGTCCTCGGCTCCTCGCTGCAGGACTGGCTGGCGCCGGTGGTGGGTGTCCACCACGGTCACTCGCCGATCCCGGCCTGGGCGATCACGCTCTTCGCGCTGGTCGTCGTGGCGGCCGGAATCTGGGTCGCCTACGACGAATACGCGCGGACCGTGCCCGAGACCGCCCCGGCCGGGTCGCCGCTCACCCGCGCGGCCCGCCGCGACCTGTACGGCGACGCCGTCAACGAGGCGGCGTTCATGCGCCCCGGCCGGTACCTGACCCGGTCGCTCGTCTTCGTCGACAACCGTGGCATCGACGGCCTGGTCAACACCACCGCCGCCGTCATCGGCGGCCTGTCGGCCCGAATCCGGCGCGTACAAACCGGATTCGTCCGCTCCTACGCCCTGTCCATGTTCACCGGCGCGGCCCTCGTGGTCGCCGCCCTGCTGGCGGTGAGGTTGCTGTGAGTGAGTTCCCCTGGCTGACGACGCTGTGGGTCGTTCCCCTCGTCGGAGCGATCCTGGTGCTGGTGCTGCCCAGCGCGTGGCGCACGGCGGCCCGCTCGACCGGGCTGGTGGTCGCGGTAGCGACCCTGGTGGTCGGGATCGTCGTCGCGGTGCGGTTCGAACCCGGTGGCGCGCAGTTCCAGTTCGTCGAATCGCATACGTGGATACCGGCTTTCGGTGCCGGGTATACCCTCGGTGTCGACGGCATCGCCCTGGTGCTGGTGCTGTTGACCGCGGGCCTGATACCGCTGCTGCTGCTCGCGGGGTGGAAGGACGAGCGGGAGGTCGGCACCGGTGCGCGTGTCGCGCACATCTATGTGGCGTTGACGCTGATCGTCGAATCGATGGTGCTGATCTCGTTCACCTCGCTGGACATCCTGCTGTTCTATGTGTTCTTCGAGGTCATGCTGATCCCGATGTACTTCCTGATCGGCGGGTTCGGGCCGCGCGGCGAGGATCTCACGCTGCGGCAGCAGCGTTCCCGCGCGGCGGTGAAGTTCCTGCTGTACAACCTGTTCGGCGGGCTGATCATGCTGGCCGCCGTGATCGGGCTGTATGTGCTCACCGCCCGGGAGAAGCTGGGCGCCGACGGCGGCGGCACCTTCGACTTCCGCGCCGTCATGGCGGCCGCCAACTCCGGCGAACTGGGTGCTGGCCCAGCGGTTCTCAACGCCCTGTTCCTCGGCTTCATGTTCGCCTTCGCGGTGAAGGCGCCGCTGTGGCCGCTGCACACCTGGCTGCCCGGCGCCGCCGTCTCCGCCACCCCCGCCAGCGCGGTGCTCATGATGGCGGTGGTCGACAAGGTCGGCACGTTCGGCATGCTGCGCTACTGCCTGCTGCTGTTCCCCTCGGCCTCGTCCACCTACGCGCCGCTGATCAGCACGCTGGCGGTGATCGGGATCATCTACGGGGCGCTGTTGGCAATCGGGCAGACCGACGTGATGCGGCTGATCGCCTACACCTCGATCTCGCACTTCGGATTCATCATCCTGGGCATCTTCGCCATGACGAATCAGGGCGGTGCGGGAGCGACGCTGTACATGGTCAATCACGGCATCTCCACCGCGGCGCTGTTCCTGATCGCCGGATTCCTGGTGTCGCGCCGCGGAACTCGGGCGATCGCCGATTTCGGCGGGGTGCAGAAGGTGGCGCCGATCCTGGCGGGCACCTTCCTCATCGCGGGCCTGGCCACCCTCTCGCTGCCCGGTCTGGCGCCGTTCATCAGCGAATTCCTGGTGCTGGCGGGCACATTCACCCGCTACCCGGTCGCCGCGATCTGCGCCACCAGCGCCTTGGTGCTGGCGGCGGTATACGTTCTGTGGCTGTACCAGCGGATGATGACCGGCCCGGTGAAGAAGGGCAACGAACGCCTCTACGACCTCCTGCCCCGCGAACTGGTCGTGGTGGCACCGCTCCTGGCAGCACTGCTGTTCCTCGGCGCCTACCCCAAACCGGTCCTGGACCGCATCAACCCGGCAGTCGCCACCACCCTCACCACCATCGGCAAACACGACCCCGCACCGACAGTGCCCCACCAGGAGGCCGCCGCCACCCCAACCGGAGGTGCACACAAATGAGCCAGCCAGCGGTGCCATCTCGGCGCGGAGCACCCCTGCATTCCCGGCATGCTTTTGCCCGGGATCCCCTCAGCGGAGGTACAGACCTGTGAACGACGTTCTCGCAGTAACGATTCCGGCACCCTCCGTCGAGTACGGCGCGCTCTCCCCGATGCTCATCGTGTTCGGCGCCGCCGTCGCCGGGGTGATCGCCGAGGCCTTCGCGCCGCGGGCCTGGCGGTACTGGCTGCAGCTCGTGCTCGGCTTCGCGGGACTCGGCGTGGCGCTCGGTGCGGTGATCGGCCTGGCGGGCACCAGCACCACCGCCGTGGTCGACGCGGTGGCCGTCGACAACGTGTCGCTGTTCCTCCAGGGCGCCATCCTGGTGATCTCGATCCTCGGGCTGCTGCTGATGGCCGAGCGCGGTATCGAACCGCTGCTGCAGCGGGGCCGCCGGGAGGGCCCGGGCACGTGGAGCCGCGCCGCCGCGCAGACCGCGGGTGCCACCGTCCCCGTGGACGCGTTCACCCCGCAGGCCGCGGCGATGCCCGGCAGCCCCGACGAAATCGCCGCCGCGCGAGCGGGCATCACCACCACCGAGGTCTTCCCGCTGGCCCTGTTCGTGGTCGGCGGCCTGATGCTGTTCCCCGCCTCCAACGACCTGCTGACCATGTTCATCGCGCTGGAGGTGCTGTCGCTGCCGCTGTATCTGCTGTGCGGGCTGGCGCGCCGACGGCGGCTGCTGTCGCAGGAGGCGGCGCTGAAGTACTTCCTGCTCGGCGCGTTCTCCTCGGCGTTCTTCCTCTACGGCATGGCGCTGCTGTACGGGTATGCGGGTACGGTCGCCTTCGGCGGCATCGCCGATGTGGTGGCGCGCGACACCGGCTCGAAAACCCTTGCGGTGCTGGGCCTGGCGATGCTCGCGGTGGGGCTGTTGTTCAAGATCGGCGCCGTGCCGTTCCAGTCCTGGGTTCCCGATGTCTACCAGGGCGCGCCGACCCCGGTGACGGCCTTCATGGCGGCCGGTACCAAGATCGCCGCGGTCGGTGCGCTGCTGCGCGTCCTGCAGGTGGCGCTGCCCGGGTTGCGCGACGACTGGCGGCCGATCCTGGCGGCGGTCTCCATCGCCACCATGGTGATCGGCGCGATCATGGCGCTCACGCAGACCGATGTGAAGCGCGTGCTGGCCTATTCCTCGGTGGCGCATGCCGGTTTCATCCTCACCGCGCTCGTCGCCGCGAACCCCGCGGGCGTGTCGTCGGTGCTGTTCTATCTGACCGTCTACGGCATCGGCACGATCGGCGCCTTCGCGGCGGTCACACTGGTCCGCGACGGCGTGGGGAACGAGGCCACCGCGCTGTCGGCGTGGGCAGGTCTGGGTCGCCGGTCACCGTGGCTGGCAACGATTTTCGCGCTGTTCCTGCTATCGATGGCCGGAATTCCGCTCACCAGCGGGTTCGTCGCCAAGTTCGCGGTGTTCGAGGCGGCCGCGTCCGGCGGAGCCACTCCCCTGGTGATCGTCGGCGTCCTCGCCAGCGCGATCGCGGCGTTCTTCTACGTCCGCATCATCGTGCAGATGTTCTTCATCGAACCGCCCGCGGACGCCCCGCAGATCGTCACCCCGCCGATCACGACCGCGGTCGTCACCGTCACCGCGGCCGCCACCGTCGTACTCGGCATCCTCCCGCAGCCACTGCTCGACATGGCCGACCACGCAACGGTTTTCGCCCGCTGAACCGATCGTGTGCCCCGGGTGCCGCCGCGCCCGGGGCACACGCGTATCCACGGCCGACAGCGCGCAACGGCCGGAAAGCCTGCCTCGAACCGCCCTATATGGATTGGCCCGCCTTTCCCGACCTCGTCGCCTGCCCGCGGGGCAGAAGGCGAGACGGCTCTCAGCCGATGACCTCGCGCAGCCGATCGGCGAACTTCGCCGGATCTTCCATGAATCCGGTGTGCCCGCCCAGGAACAAGGTCGGCTCGATGGGTTCGGCACGAACTGGTCGTCGGCACGTCCCGTCGACCGCGATCCACCCATCGTAGAGCGCGAATTCCCGTGCGGCCGAGGCGTTCCAGGCCGACGCCATCGAGTGGATGCGACATCGACCGCCCGCGCGAGTGTCACGTCCATTCGACCATCGGAGCGACTACCGCAGCTTGCGGAAGAATTCGCGGAGGTCGCCGACGAGCAGATCCGGCGCCTCCATCGCGGCGAAGTGCCCGCCCCGGTCGAACTCCGACCAGTGCACCACGGTGTTCTGCTTCTCCGCGAGACCGCGGATGGTCCCGCCGCCCGGGAACACCGCCACCCCGGTGGGCAGGCCGGAGTTCGGCAGGTCGGCGCCCCACTGCTCGGATTCCTTGTACAGCAGCATCGATGAACCGATCGTGCCGGTGAACCACAGCACGCTCAGGTCGGTGAGCAGCATGTCGCGGTCTATCGCCTCGTCGGGCAGTTCCTTGTCCGGGTTCATGTAGGTGTGCACGACGTCGAGCACCCACGCCAGCAGGCCTGCCGGGGAGTCGTTCACCGCCGGGGCCAGGGTCTGCGGCCGGGTGGAGTGGACGCTCGCGTATCCGGAGGTGTCCTGGCTGCTCCAGTCCTGCAGCAGCGCCAGCTTCTCCCGATCGCTCGCGCTGTATCCGGATCCGTCGTCGTCCCAGGACGGGATGGTGATCGGGTCGTTGAGGTGCACGCCCACGACGTGGTCGCCGTCGATACGGCCCAGCTGCGGCGCGATGAACGAACCCGCGTCACCGCCCTGCGCCCCGTAACGCACGTAGCCCAGCCGTGCCATCAGTGTCGCGATCAGCTCGGCCGACCGCTCGGTCGCAGCCTCCCCCGGCGCCCGAGTCGGCCCGGAGAACCCGAACCCGGGCAGGGTCGGTATCACGAGGTCGAAGGCGTCGGCCGCGTCGCCGCCGTGCGCGACCGGATCGGTCAGCGGGCCGATCACCTCGCGGAAATCCTCGAACGGCCAGCCGTGCACCAGCACCAGCGGCAGCGCGCCGGACTCCGCCGACCGCACATGGGTGAAATGCAAACGCTGGCCCTCGATTTCTGCCAGGTACTGCGGTAGCGCGTTCAGTTCCGCCTCGTGTCGTCGCCAGTCGTATTCGGTGCGCCAGTAGTCGGCCAGCTCGCGCACGTACCCGGTCGGAATGCCGTAGTCCCAGCCGACGCCCGGCAGTTCGGCGGGCCAGCGGGCGGCGGCCAGCCGGGCGCCGAGGTCATCGATCTCACGCTGCGGGATGTCGATCCGGAAGGGCTCGAAATTCGTCATGTCTCGAAACTACGAACCGGTTAGGTCAGTTTCGGTCCTAAGCAGATGGCATCCTGAATTCATGGTGGAAACCTCCGCACGCCTGCTGCGCATCCTGTCACTGCTGCAGGAACACCGCGAATGGCCGGGCGCCGACCTCGCCGAGCGGCTCGGCGTCACCGTCCGCACCGTGCGGCGCGATATCGACCGGCTGCGCGAGCTGGGATATCCGGTGCACGCCGTGCGCGGTATCGCCGGGTACCGGCTCGGCGCCGGCTCCGTGCTGCCCCCGCTGCTGCTCGACGACGAGGAGGCGCTCGCGGTCGCCGTGGGCCTGCGCACCGTCGCGGGCGGCACGGTGGCCGGGATCGAACAAGCCTCGCTTCGCTCGCTGGCAAAGCTCGAGCAGGTACTGCCGTCCCGGCTGCGCCACCGGCTGACCACTTTGCAGCGCTCGATGGTGCGCGTCGGCGGGACCGCCCCGCGCGTCGATCCCGACGTGCTGATCGCCATCTCCGAGGCCTGCGACCGACACGAGCGCCTGCGGTTCGACTACACCGACCACGGTGGGCGGCAATCGATTCGCGATACCGAGCCGCTGGCGGTCGTCAATTTCAGCAGGCACTGGTATCTGGTCGCCTGGGACGTCGAACGTGACGACTGGCGGTCGTTCCGGATCGACCGGCTCCGTCCGAAGATCCCGACGGGCCCGCGGTTCACCCCGCGCGAGCTGCCCGGCGGCGATGTCGTCGCCTATCTGTCGCACCGGTTGTCGAACGAGGCCTGGTCGTGGCGGGCGACGGTCACCCTGCACCGCCCCGCCGCCGAACTCGCCGAGACCATCTGGCCCGGCATGGGCGTGCTCGAGGCCGTCGACGACACCCGCTGCCTGCTGCACATCGGGGCGGATACGCTGTGGTCACTGACCTGGATGATCACTTCGCTGGACGTCGATTTCACCGTAACCGGACCGCCCGAGCTGGTCGAAGCCGTTCGCGCCCTGGGCAATCGGTGCCTCGCGGCGGCGCCGGAGTGATACCGCCGAGCACCGCGCCATGCTCGAAGAGGTCCACACGCTGTTCCGCACCGAAGGCCTCGCGGCCGCATCCGCCCGCTTCCTCGCGGCGATCGGCGGCACCATGAAGGCCGCGCCCGAGACATCGCAGCTGCCGCCGCGCACCGCCGAGATGTGGTCCCGGCGGGCCGCGAATCACGCGGCCAACTCCCCTACCGCCCCCATCGCGGCGATCGCCGAACGCCTGGGGACTGCCGCTCACCGAGTTCCCCGGGGCGCACAATGGAATGCGTACCGACGCAGCCGAATTCGCGGAGCTGTTGAACGAGGTGCTGGGGCGGGGTGTTGCGCTTTCGGCAATACGCCCGCGGCCCAGTAATCTCTGTGGGCATGGCACGGGACGAGCGCGGTGTGACCGCCCAGAGTGAGGACTTCGCGGCCTGGTACAACGAGGTGGTCTTCAAGGCCGCCCTCGTCGACCGCGGCCCGGCCAAGGGCACCATGGTCATCCGACCGTACGGATACCGGCTGTGGGAGCGGCTGCAATCCGAACTCGACCGCCGGATCAAGGAAACCGGCCACGAGAACGCCTACTTCCCGCTGCTGATCCCCGAGAGCTACCTCAGCCGCGAGGCCGAACACGTCGAAGGTTTCTCGCCGGAGCTGGCGGTGGTCACCCACGCCGGCGGCAAGGAGCTCGAGGAGTCGCTGGTGGTGCGGCCGACCTCGGAGACGGTCATCGGCGAGATGATGAGCAAGTGGATCAGCTCGCACCGCGACCTGCCGATGCTGCTCAACCAGTGGTCGAATGTGGTCCGGTGGGAGATGCGGCCGCGAATGTTCCTGCGCACCACCGAGTTCCTGTGGCAGGAGGGCCACACCGCGCACGCCGACGAGGCCGACGCGCGCCGCGAAACCATGCTCGGTCTCGATATCTACCACGAGGTGGCGCGCGAGCTGGCCGCGATGCCGGTGGTGCCCGGCGAGAAGACACCCGGCGAACGCTTCGCCGGTGCCGTCGCGACCTTCACCATCGAGGGCATGATGCGCGACGGCCGCGCGCTGCAGGCGGGCACCTCGCACTACATGGGCACCAACTTCGCCGCCGCCTTCGGCATCCGCTACACCGGCGAGACGGGCCGAGACGAGTTGTGCCACACCACGTCCTGGGGCATGAGCACCCGGATGATCGGCGGCATCGTCATGACCCACGGCGACGACAAGGGCCTGGTGTTCCCGCCCCGGCTCGCGCCGCACCAGGTGGTGATCGTGCCGATCACACGCGGCGGCAACACCGCGGTCGAGGAGGCCGCCGACGATCTGGCGCGGCGGCTGCGCGCGGCCGGAGTGCGCACCCACGTCGACAGCCGCCCGCAGCTCAGCCCCGGATTCAAATACAACGAGTGGGAAATGCGCGGCGTGCCGATCCGGCTCGAACTCGGCCCCCGTGACCTCGAGGCGGGCACCGCCATGATGGTGAAGCGACTCGGGGACGAGGGTAAACAATCCTTGCCGCTCGACTCCCTGCCGGAGGCGATCCCGACCATCCTCGACGATTTCCAGGACTTCCTCCTGGCACGCGCCACCGAGTTCCGCGACGCCCATACCCGAACGGTCGACACCTGGGCCGATTTCACCACCGCGGTCTCCACCGGCTGGGCCTCGACCCTCCACTGCGGCACTCCGGCCTGCGAAGACGACATCAAATCCGCCACCGCCGCCACCCCGCGCTGCATCCCCCTCGCAGGCGAACCGGCGACCGGCGCCTGCGTCCGGTGCGGCGCGGACTCCGCCTACGGCAAACGAGTGCTCTTCGGCCGCGCCTACTGAGAACGACCGAGCCGTCAGCTCTCGTACAGCTCCAGGGGCAGGTCGTCAGGATCGAAGAAAAAGGCGAACCGACGACCGGTGAACTCGTCGACCCGCACCTCCTCGGTGCGCACTCCGCTGCCCCGCAGCTCCGCAATCGCCGACGGCACATCCGGCACGGCGAAGGCCAGGTGCCGCAGACCGCACGCCTCCGGCCGCGACGGCCGCGCGGGCGGGTCCGGAAACGAGAACAGCTCCAGCTGCGCTCCGTCCGGCAAGGCGAGATCCAGCTTGTACGAATGGCGTTCGGCCCGATAGTTCTCGGCCACCACCCGCAGCCCCAGCACCTCCGTATAGAAGGCCTTCGACCTGTGGTAGTCCGAGGCGATGATCGCCGCGTGGTGGATACGCCGCAGTTCCATCACCCAGACGCTAGTCCACCACCCGGCCCCGCCCGGAGTGCTCCCCTCCCTCATCTGGGCTTTTCGGTAGATGGTGAGCGTTCTCGGTGATTTGGCCGGACAGGCTGGTGACATATATTTAGATGCGCATATTTAAGTAACGGTATTGAAATATCTGGCCGGTCAAGGTCCGCCACCCCCGTCAGGCGCGCAGCGCGGATTCCGCCGCCTCGATGGCCATGCTCCGGTACGAGCCGCCGAAGAGTACTACATGGACGAGCAGCGGATACAGCTGGTGCAGCGGAATCCGTTGCCGCCAGCCGGAATGCAAGGGATGGGCCTCGTGGTAGGCCGCCGTCGTGCGGTCGAGATGGGGCGCGCCGAACAGCGCCAGCATGGCCAGGTCGGACTCGCGGTGGCCGCCGTGCGCGGCGGGATCGATCACCTTGACCCCCGCCGTGGTCCAGACCAGATTGCCCGACCACAGATCGCCGTGGATACGACTGGGTGGTTCGGAAGGGCCTGCGAGAGAACCGATCTCGTCCATGACCCGCTCGAACACGCGGACGCCCGCGGGGCCGAGCCGCGGCGCGGCGGCCGACAGCAGCGGCGCCAGCCGCCGCTCGGCGTACCACGGCCCCCACTCCCCCACCGTCGACGTATTGTCCTGCGGCAGTGCGGCGATGAAGCCCGGCCAGGGAGCGCCGTACTCGTCGGGGCCCGTCGCGTGCAGGGCGGCCAGCGCGCGCCCGAACTCCTCGGCCGCCGTCGGCGTGGGCGTCGTCGGCCGCAGCCACGGCAGTACGAGCGTCCGCTCGTCCGCCGCCAGCACCACGGGCACCAGTCCGGCCGGATCGCCCTCCCCCAGCCAGCGCAGTCCGGCGGCCTCCGCGTGCAGGGCGGATCCGGTATCCGAGTCCGGGGCGCCCTCGGCCGCCTTCACGAAGACGTCGCGGCCGTCGGCGAGGCGGGCTCGGTGCAGCGTCCACGCGTGGCTGCGGCCGAGGTCCGACATGGTCGAGACCGGGATGCCGAGCAGGTCGCTGAGGGCGGCTTCGCTCATGGCCTCGATTGTCCACGCCGACCCGCGACGTGGTTACGCCCCGTGCGGTCCGCTGCGGAGGAACTCAGAGGTGGCGGGGTCGGCGGGGAAGAACGACTCGATGGCCAGTTCGGCGACCGTGACGTTCATGGGCGTCCCGAAGACCGTCATGGCGCTGATGAAGGTGAGCTCGGTTCCGTTGTGGCGCAGGCGCAGTGGGACCACCGCCTGTTCGGGTTCGGGCAGTCCCGGCTCCTGTTCGCCGCCGGGATAGTCGCGCACCTCGGCCAGCAGCGCGCCCAGCTGCGCGGAGCCGGTGATCTCGATCTGGCGTTGCAGCCGTTCGAACAGGTGCCCGCGCCACTCGGCCAGGTTGGCGATGCGGGGCGCCAGGCCCCGCGGGTGCAGGCTCAGGCGCAGCGCGTTGACCGGCGGGGTCAGCAGTTCGGCCGGAATATCCTGCAGGAACAGCCCGGCGCTGGCGTTCGCGTCGACCATGGTCCAGTGCATGTCGACCGCAAGGGCGGGGAACGGTTCGTGGCCGACCAGGATCTGGCGCATGGCGGTGCGAACGGGTTGCATTTGGGGGCTGTCCAATCCGGGTTCGGCATAGACCGGTGCGAACCCCGCGGCCAGCAGCACCCGGTTGCGTTCGCGCAGCGGGATTTCCAGCTCCTCGGACAGGTGCAGGATCATCTGGCGGCTCGGGGTGGCGCGGCCGGTCTCGATGAAGCTGAGGTGGCGGGCGGAGGTCTCGGCGCGGCCCGCCAGCTCCAGCTGGCTGAGGCGTCGGGTGACCCGCCAGTGCCGGAGCAGGTCACCCGCGGTCTGGGTTTGCACGTGTTCGATCCTACGAAGATTCGTGCGGCGAGCCGATTACCCGGCGGGTAATGGGCGCGGTCGTAGTCCTCTACCACGAGGGTGACCAGGTCGATCTGCAGGACGTCGACCCTGCGGCGTCGCTACCGGGAGCGGCGGGCGGCGAACTGCGCGAGCGAGGTGGGCGGGTGGCCGCCGTACTTCTCGATGTCGGGGGTGACCTGGTACAGGCCCGTGCCCTCGCCGAGCAGGCGGAAGATCTCCCAGAGCCTGGACAGATGCTCCGCGGCGTGGGCGGAACCGTAGAAGTCCAGGGCCCACCGATGCCATTGCGGCGGTGCGATATCGGTGTAGGTGCGGCCGAGCAGGCGGGCGGCCTCCCCGATGGGCAGCACATCGCCGGTGAGGAGCAGCACCGGTTCGGCGGGGCGGTCGGCGTCGGCGAGCAGCCCGGCGGCCACGCGGGCGACATCGACGGCGGCGATCAGCGGCAGCACCGTGGTCTCCGGGCCCATCGGCAGCGGCAGCCGGGTGCCGTCGCCGGTGTCCGCGATCAGGGCGAGGTTCTCGTGGAAGACGGCGGCGCGCAGGTGTACGGCGCCGATATCGGCCCAGTCCAGGACCTGTTCGGCCACCCAGTGCTGGCGCATGCGCGGCGTCAGCGCCTGCGGACCGGCGGCAAGCTGCGAGACGGAGACGACCCGCCGCAGCTCCGCGTCGCGCGCGGCGACGGCGAACGCGCCCGCGGCGTCGACCAGTCCGTCGACGACCGGGTAGGTGAAGTAGGCACGGCGCACGCCGTCGAGCGCCGCGCGGGTGACGGCGATATCGCGCAGGTCGCCGACGACGACCTCCGCGCCGAGGGCGCGCAGCGGGGCGACGCGGTCGTCGTCGGTGTGGACGAAGGCGCGGACCGGGATGCCGCGGCCCAGCAGTAGGGCGGCGAGGTGGCGGCCGGTCGAGCCCTGCAGTCCCCCGGCGGCGCCCGTCACGAGTACCGGCTCCATCCGTTCACGGTACCGGTTACCGATTGGAGCCAAGGCGTTTCGCGGCGGGTAGGGGTGGTCTCGAGGCGGCAGGACAGGTACGGGTGGATCTGGCATGGTGGTGGGGTATGAGGACGATCCTGATCACGGGGGCGACATCAGGCATCGGGCTGGCGGCAGCGCGGCAGATCGCCGCAGGGGGCGATCGGCTGGTGCTGGTAGGACGCAATTCGGACAAGCTCGCGACCGCGGCCGACGAGGTGCGCGCGGCCGGACCGGGGGCGGTGGACACCGTGGAATGCGATGTGGCATCGCAGGATTCGGTGCGGCGGCTGGCGAGTACGGTGCTCGACGACTACCCCCGGCTCGACGCGCTGGCCAACAACGCGGGCGGATTCTTCTTCTCCCGCAGCGAGACAGCCGACGGGCTGGAGTCGACGTTCGCGACCAATCACCTGGGCGGATTCCTGCTCACCGAGCTGCTGCTCGAGCGCCTGGTGCGGAGCGCGCCGTCGCGCATCGTGTTCACCTCCTCGGTGATGCACTACGGCGCCACGCTCGATCTGGACGATCTCGGTTGTGCGCGCGGCTATTCCGGGCAGAAGGCCTACAGCTGGTCGAAGCTGGCGAATGTGCTGTACGCCCGGGAGCTGTCGCGTCGGCTGGCGGGTACGGGCGTGGCCGCCAACGCCTTTCATCCGGGGGCGGTGTCGACCGGGATCTGGGATTCTCTGCCGTGGTTCACCAAACCGGTGATGGGGGCGGTGAAGCGGATCTTCATGGTGCCCGCCGAGGAGGGCGGCCGCCGCCTGGCCGCACTGGCGACCGACGCCGATCTCGGCGCGGTGACCGGATGCTACTTCCAGAAGGACCGCGTCAAGGCTCCTTCGCGGGTCGCCCAGGACGATGCGCTGGGCGACCGGTTGACCGAGGTGTGCGCGGACCTGGTCGGGCTGTCGGCGCCGTCGAGGCCGCAGTAGCGGCCTCGGCCTTCCGGCGGTTCAGCTCGGGCGGGGCTCGTGCTCGATGCCCTCGTGCTCGGCCCCGCGCCGGAAGCGCAGCAGCCGCAGGGCGTTGGCGACCACCAGCAGGGTCGAGCCCTCGTGGATGAAGACGGCGGGCCCGATGGGCAGGCCGAGCAACGTCGCGGGGACGAGCCCGGCGACGATGACGAGGGCGACGACCAGGTTCTGCCGGATGATCGCGGCGGTGCGGCGGCCCAGCGCGACGGCGAAGGGCAGGCGGCCCAGATCGTCGCTCATCAGGGCGACGTCGGCGGTTTCCAGCGCGACCGCGGACCCGCCCGCGCCCATGGCGATGCCGACGGAGGCGTTGACCATGGCGGGGGCATCGTTGACGCCGTCGCCGACCATCGCGGCGCCGCCGCCGGTGTCGAGGCGCCCAACCATCGTGACCTTGTCCTCGGGCATCAGGTTGCCGTGCGCGCCGTCGAGGCCGAGCCCGTCGGCGACGGCGGTGGCGACGCGCTGGTGGTCGCCGGAGATCACGACGAGGTTCGTGACGCCCAGGGCGCGCAGGCGCGTCATGACCGGCGCGGCTTCCGCGCGCGGGGTGTCCATCACACCGATGACGCCGAGGTAGCGGTTGTGGCGGCGGACGATCATTGTGGTGCGGCCGCGGCCGTGCAGGTCGTCGACGAGGGCGGCGATCGGCGCGGGGAGGCCGTCGGGGTCGAGTTCGGCGAACATGGCGGCGTTGCCGATCTCGGTGGGCTGGCCGTCGACCAGTGCGGTGACGCCGCGACCGGTGACCGAATGTACTTGTTCCGCAACGGCTTCGGCGCCGGTAGGGAGCCGGGGGGCGAGGTCGCGGGTGATGGCGGTGGCCAGCGGGTGGTCGCTGAAGGACTCCACGGAGTGGCCGGTGGCGATCAGTTCGTCGCGTAGGCCGGGGACCGCGGGAACGATGTCGGTGACGCGGGGCCGCCCCCAGGTGAGGGTGCCGGTCTTGTCGAAGGCGATGGAGCGCACACGGCCGAGGGATTCGAGCGGGCCGCCGCCCTTGGCGAGCACTCCGGCCTGCGCGGCGCGGGCGACCCCGGCGAGGACGGCGCTGGGGGTGGCGATGGCCAGGGCGCAGGGGCTGGCGGCGACGAGGACGACCATCCCGCGATAGAAGCTGTCGGTGAACGGCTCGTTCGCCAGCATCACGCCGAGGGTAACGACGGCCAGCACGCCGAGCAGGACGGCGGGGACGTAGAGAAGCTGGAAGCGGTCGATGAACCGCTGCGTGGGTGATTTTCCGGCATCGGCGTCGCGGACCAGCGCGATGACCCGCGCCAGGGTGGAATCCTCCGCGCGACGGGTGACCATGACCTCGAGTGCGCCGGAACCGTTGAGGGTGCCCGCGAAGACGCGCTGGGATTCCGGCACGGTGGCGGCGGCGAGGGCGGTCCGCGGGTCGTCGGCGGGGACCTTGTCGACCGGCATGCTCTCGCCGGTGACCGAGGATTCGTCGACGGCACCGCGTCCGGCGATCACGATGCCGTCGGCGCTGAGCCGCGAATTGGGCAGTACCACAACGGTATCGCCGAGGCGCAGGTCGTCGACGGGTAGTTCCGCGACGCGACCGTCGCGGCGGACGAGCGCCGTGCGCGGGGCGAGTTCGCCGAGCGCCTCGATGGAGCGCCGGGCGCGGCTCATGGCGTATTCCTCGAGCGCGTGGCCGAGGCTGAACAGGAACAGCAGTACCGAGCCCTCGGCCCATTTGCCGACCGCCGCGGCGCCCGCGGCGGCGACGAGCATGAGGAAGTCGACCTCGAACCGGCCGCGGCGCAGCGACCGCCAGGCGGCGCGGAGGGTGAAGAAGCCGCCGAAGAAACAGGTGGCCACGAACGCGGCGGTCGAGATCGAGTCGGGCGTGTGCAGCACATATCGGGCGATCATGCCCAGCACGTAGGTGAAACCCGAGACGAGGGCGAAGGTCATCTCCATTCGCGGTCCCAGCCAACGGTTTCCGTGGTCGTGGGCGGCGGTCTCGGGGCGTCGGTCGCTGCCTTTTCCCGATGGCCGATCAGTCGCTGCTGTCCTCATGACACCGACGATAACATCAATACATGCAAATGTCTGCATGTATTGTCGGGTGGTCCGCCCCGCGCTCCCGAATCTCCGCAGCGCATGCCGTCCGCGGCGGGCCCGGTTATTGTGGGTGCCGTGTCGCTGGTGCAACCCGTCCTCGATCGGCTGCCGGAAACCTACCGCGCCAAACTCGTCCAGCATCAGGAGCTGATGAAGTTCGCGGTGGTCGGCGCGATCACCTGGTTCGTCGATACCGGCGTCGTGTACGCCCTCAAACTCACGGTGCTGCAGGACAAACCGCTCACCGCGCGGGCGTTCGGCGTGTTGATCGCCACCATCGTGTCCTACATCCTGAACCGGGAGTGGTCGTTCAACACCCGCGGCGGCCGCCAGCGCCATCACGAGGCCGCGCTGTTCTTCGCGGTGAGCGCGCTGGCCATCGGCGTCACTTTGATCCCGCAGGCGATCTCGCTGTACCTGTTCGACATCCGGGTGCCGCACGTCAGCGCGCCAACCCAGGCGGTGGCCAACTTCGTGACCGGCCAGATTCTCGGCGTGGTGCTGGCGATGGGCTTCCGGTTCTGGGCGCTGCGCCGCTTCGTCTTCCCCGACGACCTACGCGCCGCCGCCGAATACGAACTGCTCTGATCGACAGACCGGTGCCCGAGCGAGGGAGATGAGCGACATGCTCGAGCACAGTGAATCCGCCGCGGCGCCGGGTCTGGATCGGTGGCGCGGACGCGGATACGTGGCACTGGGCAGTTCCTATGCCTCCGGGCCGGGGATCGCTCCGCGGGTGCGGCAGGCACCGCGGCTGGCGGGGCGCTCGCACAACAACTACCCGCACCGGGTCGCGACCGCGGCCGGGCTGCGGCTGACCGACGTCACCAGCAGCGGCGCCACCTGCGCGCACATTCTGCGGGAGCGGCAGTTCGGGCAGCCTCCGCAGCTCGAGGCCGTCGCCGCGGACGCGGACCTGGTCACGGTCACGGTCGGCGGCAACGACATCGGGCTCACCCACTATCTGATCGCGCGTCGGATGCCCCGGGCGGTGCGACTACTGCCGAAGTTCGCCGAATTCGGCGACGAGACGGCGGTCAACCATCGCCTGCACACCGTCGAGCGGCGCATCACCGAGGTGCTCGAGGGCATCGGCGAGCGGGCGCCGCAGGCCCGGATCGTCGTGGTGAACTACCTGTCGGTGCTCGGCCCCGCGACGCCGGACGACTCCCCCGCCGACCGCAACTACCGGCACTTCGCCGAGGCGCTCGCCGCGCACACCGCCGCGGCGGCCACGCGCGCCGGGGCCGACCTCGTCGACGTCCGCTCGCCCAGCCTCGACCATCCCGCCGGAAGTCCCGGCGCGTGGACCGTCGACTTCTACGTCCCGATCCCCGGCCGCTCCTACCCCGGCGCCCCCTGCCATCCCACCGCCGCGGGGATGGCCGCGGTCGCCGAACTCGTTCTCGCACACCTCGCCGTCAGCGCGCCGCGCCGCTGACGGCCTGGCGTCACTCGACCGCGCCGAACCGGCCACCAGTGGTGACATCGGCCGCTTCCACGCGACGACGCGATATGTCATGCTGCACTCGACCCTGGTCGGCACGACGATGTGAAAGCCCGCGATGGACGACATCGACCGGCACGTACAACTGTCCGCGATCCGAGTGCAATGGTCCGCACCCGATCGCACCTTCGTCGCGTCCACCGACCAGTTCCCCGGGATCACCTATCAGGACGAATCGTCGCTGGCGGCGATGAGCGGCCTCGTCGAGACCATCCACCGTCGCATCGACCCGGGCGACACCGGAGCGGCCTGACTCGCGGGAACGCGCGCGCCACCCGCGGGTGCCCGGTTCGGGAGAATGTTGCCGATTGCTGTTTCCGGGGCGTTTCCCACCGCGACGTACCATGTGCTCTCCGGAGTGGCTCCGTGGAGGTGCAGGTGACAACGGAAGACGCGGCAGCGCGGGCGATTACGCGGTACGTCGCGCTCGGTGACAGCCAGACCGAGGGCGTCGGCGATCCGGACGGCCGGGGCGGCCACCGCGGCTGGGCCGACCGACTGGCCGATCAGCTGGCCGCGGCCGACCCCCGGACCGTGTATGCCAACCTGGCCGTCCGCGGGCGGCGGGCGGGCGCCATCCGCGCCGAGCAACTCGGGCCCGCGCTGGCGTTGCGGCCCGACCTGGCGTCCGTCGTGGCCGGGATGAACGACCTGATCCGGCCCCGCTTCGACCAGGACGCGGTGCTCGCCGACATCGACGCCATGTTCGCCGCGCTCACCGCCGCCGGGGCGCGGGTGGTGACGTTCACCTACCCCGACATCGGCGGGGTGGCCCCGATCGTGCGGCCGTTGTCGGCGCGCGTGCGGGCGATGAACGCCCGGCTCCGGGTACTCGCCCGGCGTCCGGGCATCGTCCTCATCGATTTCGAGCCTGTCGCCGCCACCACCGATCCGCGGGTGTGGGCCGAGGACCGGCTGCATCTCAATCCGCTGGGCCACGACCTGGTCGCCCGCGCGGTCGCCGACACCCTGCGTCTTCCGGGCGCCGACGGCAGTTGGCGGCAGCCGCTGCCGCCGCACCGGCGCGGTATCGCCGAACTGGCCGCGGCCGAATTGCGATGGGCGACAATGCATATGGCGCCCTGGATCGGCCGCCGCCTGCGCGGTGTGTCCACCGGTACGCACATCACGGCCAAACGACCGCAATTGCTGCCGATCGCCGACTGATTCGGGCTCCAGCGCCGGTATCCCCCGCCCGGTGGCGACGGGTCGGCGGGACCGCGCACCCGGCATACGACCACGTTTCTCGCCCGCGGTTGTGGCGGGCGCCACCCGACCTGGGCATCGATGCGGACCGCGGGGACCGTACGATGTCCGGGTGCGGTCATCGGCGGATCCTGCGGCGCGTTTGCGCGGTGCCTCCGTCGGCGCGGCGTCGGGGGGCGTGAGCATTGCCGCGCATGCACTCGGCGGTGGCACGATCGCACTCGGATCCACCGCGCTCGCCCTGCTCGTCACCGCCTGCACGCTCACCGGAGTTCTCGTCGCCGCGGCCGGTACGGGACTGCCGCGGCTGATGCTGATGCTGGCGGCTGGCCAGGCGATCGGTCATGCGGCGCTGTCGATGTCGCCGGAGCACTGCCACCCGGCGATGTTCAACTCCGCGATGGTCACCGCGCATCTGGTGGCGATTCCGGTGGGCGCCTTACTCGTTCGCGGCGCCGAGATCGCGCTCGGACGAGTCCTGTCGAGCGTGCGGCGCGCTGTAATCGCGCTCGCGGGGACCGTGCCCGCGCCGCCCTGGTCACCCCCGGTTCCCCGCCGCAGCCCGGTCGCGGCGGCGCGGCGGCTGCTGGTCGGTTCGGGGATCGGGCGGCGCGGGCCACCGCGACAGCACGCCCTCCCCCTCTTCCTCCACCGTTCGGCGAATCTCGCTGTCGCGTAATCCGGCCCGCTCGGATGCGGCGGGTTCGGTAACCCGCCCTGCGGCACGACGTGGCCTGACGCGACCGGCCTGGCGCGCCGGTCCGGCACAGCCTGGCTTGGCGCGTCCCCGGCCAAGGGACGCTCTGGCCGGAGGCATCGGATCGGGTGGCTCTTGGCGGAGTTCTCTTGGCTGGCTGAACCAGGTTCGGGCCGTGTGTCGTCAGGACACGTCCGCCATCGCAGGCGAGCCGGTGCGCAGCCGTCCATCGCCCGGGCAGGCTGTCGTGGGCATCGCGGAGTGTGCTGTGCTGCTTGGCGATTCCGGTGCCGGGACTCGCGGGCACCGCTCGCAGCGACGGGTTCGAACGGTGGTGTTCCCCCCGATCTCTGGAAATGGAGTCCCCATGTTCGCCTCTACTCCCGCCCGCCTCGCCGGGCTGGCCGCCGCGGCCCTCGCCGTCCCGGTCGTGCTCACCGGCTGTTCTTCCGGCAGCGACACCGCCTCGGCCACGCAGGCCGATTCGGTGCAGGTCGCCGATCAGTGGATCAAGGCGGCCGACCACGGCATGTCCGCCGCCTTCGCCGAATTCGACAACGCCTCGGACCATGAGGCCCGCATCGTCGACGCCACCAGCCCCGCCTCGGGCCGGATGGAGATCCACGAGACCGTCGACGCCAACGGCTCGAAGACCATGCGCCCCAAGGCAGGCGGCATGCCCGTTCCGGCGCACGGCAGCGCGACCCTGCAACCGGGCTCGGACCATCTGATGTTCATGGACCTCAAAGCCCCGCTGCGGACCGGCTCCGAGGTCCCGATCACGCTGAAGTTCGCCGACGGCTCCAGCACCACCTTCACCGCCCAGGTGCGCGACTTCCCCGGTAACAAGGAGAACTACGACCCCACCGGCGCACACGGTGGCTGAGCCGCGCCTGTCCCGGCGGCGCCTGCTCGGCGGGGGCGCCGCCGCGGCCGGGGCCGCCGGGGCCGCCGGAATCGCCTGGGGCGCGGACAGATTCGCGCGTCCCGACCACGAGCTCGACCAGGCGCAGGCGATCGAACCGTTCTACGGAGACCATCAGGGCGGCATTGCCACCGCACCGCAGCGGCACGCCACGTTCGTCGGATTCGATCTGAAGGCCGGTACCGGCCGCGACGATGTCGCCGGTCTGCTGAAGCTCTGGTCCGGCGACGCGGCCCGGCTCACCCAGGGCCGGGCCGCGCTCGCCGACACCGAACCCGAACTGGCGGCGCGGCCCGCCCGGCTCACCGTCACCATCGGGTTCGGGCCGCGGCTGTTCGCGGTCGCCGGACTGGAATCGGCGCGCCCGCACTGGCTACGGCCGCTACCCGACTTCCCGATCGACCGCCTCGACCCCGCCTACGGCGACGGCGATCTGCTGCTGCAGATCTGCGCGGACGAGGCGACGACCGTGGCGCACGCGGTGCGCGTGCTGTGCAAGAGCGTGACCTCGCTGGTGTCGGTGCGGTGGGTGCAGCGCGGTTTTCGCAACGCGGCCCGCGGGCAGACCATGCGCAACCTGATGGGTCAGGTCGACGGCACCGTGAACATCGAGCCGGGCGAGTTCGACCGGCTGGTCTGGGACGACGGCGGCGCCCAGCCCTGGCTGGCGGGTGGCACGTCGCTGGTGCTGCGCCGCATCGAGATGAACCTCGACACCTGGGACGAACTCGACGCCGACGGCCGGGAGCTCACGGTGGGGCGCCGCATCGCCACCGGGGCGCCACTGACCGGCACCCGCGAATTCGACGAACCGGATTTCGCGGCCGTCGACCGGCACGGCATTCCGGTCATCCCACCGTCGTCGCATATCGCTCGCGCCCACCACACCACCGACGACGAGCGATTCCTGCGGCGCGGATACAACTACGACGACGCCCCCGCACCGGGCGCCACCTCGAACTCGGGGCTGCTGTTCGCCGCCTACCAGCGCGACGTCGGCACCCAGTTCCTCCCGGTGCAGGCGCGGCTGGCCGAGTTCGACGCGCTCAACACCTGGACGACGCCGGTCGGGTCCGCGGTGTTCGCGATCCCGCCCGGGGCGCCCGGGGCGGGCGGATACGTCGGACAGCCATTGTTCGAGGGCTGACAGCGCGAGCGAATCCCCGGACAACCCGGCCGTCCGGTACTGCTCGCAAAACCCTGCCAACAGCAGTTACTACGCGCGTAGTATGAGCCTCATGGGTTTCGAGTGGCCGGATTGGGCGCTCGCTCACCTGATCGGCATCGAGACCTCCGAGGTTCGGCAGATCCTCGCGAGCAGGCGGCGGTGGCCGCGGCTGGCCGACGACGGCAACGTCGCCGTGCTCACCCTGTGGGCGCGCACCGACGCCGGGCGGCCGCTCATCGTCGCCGCGCATCGGCAGGACAGCTGGACGTGGCTGATCATCGGCGCCCGCGAGATGCGCGGCGACGAGCTGACGGTGTTCGAACAGTGGGAACAGGAGAACCGGCGATGAGCGACAAGGAGATACCGTCCACCCCGCAGGAGGTGACGGCATTCCTGGACCGGCTGACATTCAGCGACGGCCCGGTACCCCCGGAGCAGGTGCCGCCGCCGCTGCAGCCGGACGAGGACATCATGATCACCAGCTCGATCCGGCTGCCGCTGCGCCTGCACACCCGGCTCAAACAGCTCGCCGCCGAGCGCGGGATCGGCCTGTCGACGCTGGTGCGCGAGTGGCTCGAGTCCGCCATCGCCGAACTCGACGACGACCAGCTCATCTCCCGCGCCGAGGCCCGCATGGCCCTGTCCCGCCTGCATCCGGCCCGGCGAGCGGGCTGAGCACCTCGCACCGCTGCGGCTCGTCCGATGGATCAGCGGACCGGCGCGGGGGCACCGGTGTCGACGGCAACCAGACGAGGAGTGGCGCAGTGAGTGTCGATCAGGCGAAACAGGCGGTGCGGGAACACATCTGGTCGTTGCTGGCGGACGAGCGCGCGGTGCCGGACGGGGCGCCCTGCAACATTCCCGAATTCGTCGGCGCCGCGGCCGCGGCCGACCGGCTCGCCGACGCATCCGAATGGCGGGCCGCGCGGGTCGTCACCACCGTGCCGGATACCGCGCAGCTACCGGTGCGCCAGCTCGCGCTGGGCGCGGGCAAGTTGATCTACATGGCGTGTCCGCGACTCGCCGCGCCCAAACCGTTCTATCTCCTCGACCCGGCGCACCTGCCGGTCCCGGCCGCCGAGGCGGCGCGCAAGGACACCGCCGTGCTGGTCGCCCGCAACGTGGAGGTCGACGAGATGCTGCCGATCGACCTGATCGTGCTGGGCAGCGTCGCGGTGAACCGCCGCGGCGTCCGGCTCGGCAAGGGCGCCGGATACTCCGATATCGAGATCGCCCTGCTGCAGGAGGTCGGGCTCATCGACGAGCACACCACCATCGCCACGACGGTGCACGCTCTCCAGGTCGTCGACGACGAACTGCCCGAGGCGGGGCACGACTGCCGGGTCGAGCTGATCGTCACCCCGGAATCGGTGATCCGGTGCGACGAGCCGCACCGTCCTCCGGGTCTGCGGTGGGAGTCCCTGCCGCCCGACAAGATCGCCGCCATCCCGGCCCTCGCCGCTCGCTACGCCCTGCGCTGAGTCGGTCCGGCGGCCGCTCGTCCCCGGCACCCGGCTAGCGGTCGCGGTGCGGAAACGGGCTCGGTAGACCGACAGGGTGTGCCGAGGTGGCGGAGAAGGCGCGGGGATTCGTCGCTGTCCAGGCCCGAGCATGGCCTGGGCCGCCTCAGCAGGCGCCTCGGCGGGGCGGTCCCTCCGGCTCACCGTACCCAGGCACGGGGTTGGTTCGTTGTTCGTGTGCGCGGGTGGGGTGGCCTCGTATGCGGCGCCAGGCTGTGTGGCCGCGACGGATGAGGGGTCCGTAGCGGTCGACGGGCGTGCCGTGCGTCGGCGCGAGGGCATCGAACTCGGCGGAGTGATATACCTCGGGGTGAATTACTACCGCGTGGGCCGCGGCGAGGGCGGCCGCCAAGGACCACCGCCGCAGGGGCAGCGACAGAGGCGCGCGTGATTCCACGGCGCCGATCAGGTCCTCGCGGGTGCGCTCCAGATGCAGTACTCCGGTCAGCAGCCGCAGGCGCGCGACCCGGCGGACCTGCGTCTGTCGTCCCGGATCGTCGGCGAGCGCCCCTGCCAGCTGTGCCGTCAGCTGATCGATCAGAACGACCAGCCCGCGATCGATGGGGGCGACCGGGAGCCACGGCGCCGCGCGCGCGATCAGCCGCACGCGCAGGGGCGGCCGGTAGGGCACCAGGCCGGTGGCCGCGACCAAGCGCACGAACATCGCCGAATTGCGGTCGGAGCCCTCGAGCAGCACCACGGTCAGCCCGGTCAGGTCCTCGCCGCCGCCCGCAGACGACTCGGCGGCCCGCAGCATCGACAGCACCGACTGCGCACACATGCCCGCGTCCAGCAGTCGCACGAGTTCCCGGCGCCCCAACCCCCGGCGCTGCGTCTGGTCCAGCCGCCACCACAGCCACCGGGCATGCGGCGAAATCCGATGCCGCGGAATACGATCCAGCTCGGCGGCCGGGCCCTCGACCCCGCGGGCCGCGACTCCGCGCGCACCGAACCAGCGCCGAGCCGACGCCCGGGGCAGCGCGGGAACGGGAGGAGAATCGTAGCCACCGCCGGACATCGTTGTCCCTCACGAACTTTCGCCGAGCACCACGAACCGGCGGGTATCCAGTACCGCCGGTTCCGAGTATATTGACGAGTGTGAGCGCCGTCTCACCCGATGTCAACGCCGCACACCCCCACCCGGAAATCGTTGCCGTGCCCGGTATTTGCGCCGCGGCCCCGAATCCGGCTTGTAGCATCACCGAAGTGGTAGCAGGCGGCAGGCAGATGTACACCGCGAACGAGCCCCGGGTCGACGCCCGCAGCGAACGCTGGCGCGACCATCGCCGCCGTGTCCGCGCCCAGTTCGTCGACGCCGCGCTGCGCGCCCTCGACGCGCACGGCCCCGAGGTGAGCATGGGCGATATCGCCAAGACCGCCGGGGCCGCCAAGCCCAAGCTCTACCGCCACTTCGCCGACAAGATCGATCTCTACGACGCCGTCACCGACCGGATGGCCGAGATCCTGTGGGAGCGCATCACCTCCAGCATCGACCTCACCCACGATCCGGCAGCCGAACTGGTCCGCCGCGCGGCGACCGAATATGCCCTGGTGGTGAGCGAACACCCCAACGTGTTCCGATTCCTGATGCACGGTCACTTCACCCAGCGCTCCGACGACTCCGACCGGGCTCTGCAGTCCGCGCGTCAGTCCGCGCGGCGGGCCGCCCACCTGCTCGCCGAGGCGGTCGGCGGTTCCGAGCCCGGAGACCGCGACATCGATATCGACGGCACCGAGCTGATCGTCTACTCCGCCTTCGGCGCGGTCGCCTCCGCGACGGACTGGTGGATCGGCGCACACCAGCCAGCCGAGCGGCCGATGCCGATCGAGGAGTTCGTCGGCTACCTGGCGTCGATCATCGCGGCGCTCGCCCAGAGCTCCGCGCGCCGCAACGGCGTCGACCTGGATCCGCGGCAGCCGCTGCACGCCGCGTTCTCCCGCCGCTGACCACGACTCACGTCCACAAGACGGCGACCAGCACATTGACGACGGCCAGCCCGCCCGCCGCATCCGACATCCACGCAACGGCCTTGCCGCGCTTGGCATCCGCGCGCGCGACCTCGGCGAATCCGGCCACCGCGACCGCGATCACCAGCTTCACGATCACCTTCGCCATGACCAGGTTCTTGTCGAGGGAATCGATCCCCTCCGCCATGCCGACCAGCAGCACCCCGGTGACGATCTGCGCCCTGGCGCCCCAGACCATCACCTCGTTCACCCCCGGCCGACCGGAGGCGTAGCCGCCGATGACCGCGGCGAGGCCGAGCACGTGCGCCGCGATCATGAGGTTGTAGACGAATGTCATGACTACACAGAGTAGTTGATCGACCCCGGCGTCAACGACATTCGGTAGTAGAAATTCGGGCGGCTACTCGGACGGCCCCGAGATGTTCACCAACCAGGCGACCCCGAACCGGTCCGAGCACATACCGAACTCGTCGCCCCACATTTGCTTCTCCAGCGGCACCGACACCGCGCCGCCCGCGCTCAACCGTTCCCACCAGCCGCGCAGTTGCTCCGCGTCGTCGCCGCTGAGGCTGATCGAAATGGCGCTGCCGGCTGATATTCCATACCCGGGGCGTATCGGCGGCCATCAGGGTGAAGCCCTCCGGAGTCTCCAGCAGCCCGTGCATGATCAGATCCGCGCCCGGCGCCCGCTCGTCGCCGAATTCGCCGAAGGAGGGATTGAGTCGAGACGCCATGGGAACCCTCCTGAGGGGCCTTGTCGCAGTCGCACCCGGAGGCTATCCCGGTGGCCGATCGGATGCGACGGATATCGCTGCGATTACGAGTTTCGGTTTCGGATGCCCCGGGTAGTCCTCTCCAAGTGGCTTTCCCAGCCCATGCCGTGCCATCCAGGCGCGGGGGCATGGCGGGTCGGGTTGTCGTGGGTCGCATGGTGGATGGCTAGGAGAAGAGGGTGGCGGTTGTACTCGTGCTGCGCGCACGTGGGCTGGGTGATCTCCTCACCGCAGTCCCGGCACTTCGCGCGCTGCGCCGGGCCAGGCCTCATGACCACATCGCGCTGGCCGCCCCGCACCGGCTCAAGCCGATCGTGGACATGATCGCGTCGGTCGACGAGATGGTGCCCACTCCGGATCCGGAGAGCCTGCGTTACGACGGGGAGTCGCCCGCGCTGGCGGTCAACCTGCACGGCGGCGGGGCCGAGGGCATCGTGGAGCTGAGCAAGACCAATCCGGACCGGATACTCACGTATCGCAATCCCGCCTTCCCCGACCTCGACGGTCCGGACTGGCGGCAGGACATGCACGATGTCGACCGGTGGTGCCATCTGCTGGAATCCGACGGCATCGCCGCCGACCGCCGCAATCTCGGCTTGGTGCCGCCCGTGTCCACCACCAGTCATCGCGACTGTGTCGTCGTCCACATCGGAGCGGGCTCGCCCGCCCGGCGCTGGCCGCCGGAGCGCTTCGCCGCCGTGGTGCGGCACCTGCTCGTGCAGGGGCGCGAGGTGGTGCTCACCGGCGACGAGTTCGAACGCGAGATCGCGCTGAACATCGCCGCGCGCGCCGGACTGCCGCACCGGCACGTGCTCGCCGGTCAACAGAACCTCGTCGAACTGTCCGCCACCGTCGCCGAGTCGGCGCTGGTGGTGTGCGGCGATACCGGCGTCGCGCACCTGGCCACCGCCTTCGGCACGCGCACGGTCCTGCTGTTCGGGCCCACCTCCCCCGACCACACCGGGCCGCCGCCGCACCTGCTCGGCCGCCACGTGGTGCTGTGGGCCGGGCGCATCGGCGACCGCCACGCCGACACCCCCGACCCGGGGCTGCTCGAGATCAGCGTCGCCGAGGTGATCGACGCCATCGACAAACAACTGCACAGGCGGCCGTGGCCGGGCGCGAACGTGGACCAGCGCCGCCAGGCCGCCTACCGCCGGGTCGGCTGAATCCGTCACGCCGCAGGCCCGTCACGCTCACACCCGCGCGGACCCGGCCTCGGAGATGGCCGCCGCGTACGCCGCCAGCGCGCTGGGCCAGAACTGCTCCAGGTAGTCGCGGGCATCGGCCAGGCCGCGCGGATCCAGCGCGTACAACCGGCGGTTGCCGTGCGGGCGCACCATCACCAGCCGTGCTTCGCGCAGCACGCGCAGGTGCTGCGAGACCGCGGAACTGCTCACCCCGACCGCCGTCGCCAATTCCCCCACCGCCCGCGGCGCCTGCGGCAGCGCCTCGAAAATCGCTCGTCGAGTCGGGTCCGCCAGGGCAGCCAAGGCCCTGACTCCATTAGTGGCCACTAAAACACACTGCCCCTTTACCCACACGCCGGTCAAGTCTCGAGTCGCCGAAATCGCGCCCGGTCGACAGCGCTTTACCTGCGTGTCGTTAACCGGCCGTAGTCGTTCAACTGGCACTTTTCCGCGCTGTTATGGTCACAACACGATTGCGGAACCACCCGGGATCTGTCGTAGGTTCGCAGCCATGCCCGTGACCGTTCCGTTACCTTCACGCCGGGCCAGGCGGGCCGCCCAGGCGATGGCGATCACCGCGGTCGTCGGCGCCTCGGTCGGCGCCCTGTCCGCCGACGATCGCCACGGCGACAGCGACGCCCCCGGCCTCGCCGCCCTGCAGCACACCCCGCCTCCCGCGTCACCCGCACCACCGGTCGACGACGAACCGCACACATTGACCGCGGTGGCCGCCCACGAGATTCCCGAACTACCGCCGATGCCGATGAACAAGGCCGCCATGGAGACCCGCCCGCCCACGGTGCGGCCGGTCGCCGGGGTGCTCAGCTCGCTGTTCGGCATGCGCTGGGGCGCGCTGCACGCCGGTATCGACTTCGCCGAGCCGCTCGGCGCCCCGATCGCCTCGGTCACCGACGGCACGATCATCGAGGCCGGGCCCGCCTCCGGCTTCGGAATGTGGGTCCGCGTGCAGCAGGACGACGGCACCGTCGGCGTCTACGGGCACGTCAACGACATCCTCGTCACGGTCGGCCAGCACGTGCGCGCCGGCGACGTCATCGCCACGGTCGGCGATCGCGGCTTCTCCACCGGGCCGCACCTGCACTACGAGGTGTGGTCGCACGACAACGGCGACAAGATGGATCCGATTCCGTGGCTGGCGGCCCGCGGCATCGACGTGGGGCCGGTGCTCGACTGAGCTTCCCGCGCGAAGCTGCCGGGGTGGGCTTGGGCGTGCGCGCCGGTCGGCCCGCCCGCGCGGTCGGTCACCGGCCGGTCATTCGGGGTCGAAAGCGCACGCCCAGGCCCTCCCCGGCAGGTTCCGGCGGGACGAGGCAGCGCCCCGCACGCACTTCCAGCACGGCGCATACACGTTTCCGGTACGGTCCGAACACATTTCCGGCATGCTTCGGCCGGAATCACCCCTCTGATACCTGGGTATCGGGCGTGGACAGCACCACCGGGGGACGTGTGCGGCGGTCCGCCGCTTCTAATTTCGGGCCATGACCACCACCGCTGTTCCCTCCGCCAGCCTCCGGCGCCTGCACCGGCCGCTGCTGGCGTGCACCGCCGCGATGGGCGTGCTGGTCCTGTTCTCGCTGGGCGCCATGGTCGTCGACCAGCGGCAGTTGCTGGGCGAATCGGTCTGGCTCAAGCCGTGCAAGTTCGGCCTGGCGTTCGTGCTGTACGCCGGGACGCTGGCGTGGCTGCTGTCGTTGCCGCACAAGGGTTCCCGGATCACCTGGTGGCTGGGCGCCGTCTTCGCGGTGACGGGCTTCGTCGATGTCGGCTTCGTCGTCGTGCAGGCCGCGCGGGGCACCTTCAGCCACTTCAACGCCGACAGCACCGACCGGGTGAACGAGATCGGTCAGATGATCTTCGCCTCCGGCGTGCCCGGCCTGTTCTTCGCGAATCTGCTGATCGTGCTGATTCTTTCGTGGCAGCGCCTGCTGGACCAGCCGACCTCCCGCGCCATCCACGCCGGGCTCGCCCTCGCCGTGGCGGGGATGGCGCTCGGCTATCTGATGGGGTTCACGGGCGAGCAGACCGTCCGCGATACCGACGGGCGCCCGGTGCCGCTGGTGGCCGGGCATACGGTCATGCGGACCACGCCGGAGGTCCGCGACGGCGTGGACACCATGCCGGTCACGCACTGGAGCACCGCGGGCGGTGATCTGCGGGTCCCGCATTTCGCCGGGCTGCACGGCATCCAGGTGCTGCTGGCCGCCGCCGTCGCCCTGGCCTGGCTCGCGCACCGCCACCCGTGGCTGACCGAGTGCGTCCGGGCCCGCCTGGTCGGCGTGCTGGCCGTCGGGTACGCCGGAATGCTCGCCCTGCTGCTGCGCCAGGCGCTGCGGGCCCAGCCGCTGCTCCGCCCGGACGCCGCGACAGCCCTGACGGCAGCCGCCCTTACCGCAGTCACCCTCGCCGCCGCGGCGGCGATCGTTGTGCGAGCCCGCACTGACCGGAATCCGCGTCACCCGCGTCGGCGGGCAACAAGAGGACGACTGCGTCGCGACGGAGGGTCATTGGAACCTGGTGTGCCACTGGGGTTTTCGCCCCTCTCGGAGGGCGGTCAGTCCCTCCACCGGGTCGCGGTGGGGTATGAGGTCATCGAGCAGATCGGCGGGGCGGCCGAGGGGGCCGTCGGGATCGGCGGCGGGATCGGTGCGGGCCATGAAGGACAGGGCCGCGCGGATGGCGACGGGTGAGCGGGCGACGACGTCGGCGGCCATCTCCCGCGCGAGGGCGGGCGCCTTGCCGGTCGGGGCCAGCCGCGCCACCAGGCCCGCGGCCACGGCCTCCCCCGCATCGATCCGGCGTCCGGTGACGATCATGTCGTGCGCCAGGGCCCGGCCTACGGTGCGGGGCAGTCGAATCAGCACCCCGGGGCCGGGCGCCTGCCCGATTCCGGTGTCGGGCAACGCGAACGACGCCGCGTCGTCGGCGACGACCAGGTGGCACGCGAGGACGAGTTCGAGCCCGCCGCCGTCGGCGCGGCCGTTGACCGCCGCGATCACCGGCTTGGTCAGCTCGCGGGCCACCAATCCGCCGAATCCGCTGCGCGGCTGGCCCAGCAGCTGCATCGGCGACGCCAGCTCGCCGAGGTCGTGCCCGGTGCAGAACGCCTCCTCGCCCGCACCGCACAGCACGGCGACCCACAGGTCGTCGTCGTGCTGGAAGGCGGTGAAGATCTCGTCGAGTTCGCGTTGCGCCGCGGCATTCAGCGCGTTGCCGGTCTCGGCCCGGTCGATCGTCACCTCCAATACGTGGCCGGACCGTGTCACGAGCACCTGCGAGTAGTCGTCGCGGAATCCGGGCGTCGGGCGTCCCAGCAGCCGGTCCAGGCGCTCGCGGTCGAACGCGACGCGGTTGCCCGCATCGGTGGACCTGACGAACACCCGCTCCCCGATCGGCTGTCCGTCCCCGGTGAGCGCGTCCAGCAGATCGTCGCGCTCGAGGGTGTTGGCGAGGAATCGGCGGCCGTCGTCGAGCCTGCCGAGCACGATGCCGAGGCGGGACCCGTCGCGGTCGAACCGCACGACGAAGCTCTCGACCGTGCCCCAGCCGTCGGCGTGCACCGCCACCGGCACGCCCGGCACGTCGTCCAGTTCGGCCTGCACGATCGCCGCCCGCGAGCGGCGCCAGGCGGTGGGCGCGGTGGTGTAGACGCCCACCGAATGCTTGCTGAGCACGCCGCCGTTGGCGACCACCATTCCGTGGCTGCCCGGCCGGTCACGCACTCGCGCAACGATTTCCGCGATCGCGTGGGTCGAGTAGTTGTTGCCGGGACCGCCGAAGTACGGCAGGCCGCCGGTGGCCGTCAGGCCGCGCGGATCGTCCGGGTCCAAGCCCAGGCCGTCGCAGATATTGAAGACGGCGATCGGGAAACAGCTGTACAGATCCATCGCCGCCAGCCGGTCGACGCTCACCCCCGCCATATCGAGCGCGGATCGCGCCGCCGCCACGGCCGCCGGGCTGCGGCTCAGGTCGGGTCGCACCAGCAGTTCGCGTTCGGTCAGGTCGGCATGGCCCGCGAGGAACACCATGCGCGCGCCGGGGATTGCGAGCCGCCGCGCGGTCGCCAGCGACATGATCAGGACCGCGGCGCCCTGATTCACCTGTTCGCGGGCGATCAGCAGGCGCGTGTAGACGTCGGTGACCCGGCGATTGCGGTCGCTCTCCTCGATCAGCTCCGCGGCCTCGCGCGCCACCGGCGCAGCCGCGTGCGGATTGCGGGCGGCGACCGCGCTGAACCGGCTGAACAGCGCGCCCATCGCGCGCGCGTACTCCGGCCGCGAGGCGCCCACGCGAGCCCGGCGCGCGTTCTCCAGCACCGAGTACGACACCAGCGGCTCCACCATCCGATGCAGGACGGCCTGCGCCGGGGTCATGCCCTCGATCCCGTATCCGCGGTCCTCCAGCGAACCGTCGACGCGCTCGCCGAAATCGGGCCGTTCGGCGGCGGGGCGGCCCGCCAGATCGCGGACGGTGGAGATCGCCTCCGCGCCGAAAAGCACCGCGGCATCACATTTCTCGTCGGCGACGGCCCCGCACAGCTCGGTGACCAGCTGTTGCGGGCCCTGACCGCCGGTGGGCCCGAGGATCGCCCGGCGCGGGTGCGCGCCGACGCGCCCGGCCACGGCCCGCGCCACATTGTCCGGCGCTCCCAGCACGGGGCGGGCGAACGCGCTCGAATCGTCGAACGCGCGGATCGCCACGACCGTGTCCAGCGCCGCGATCACGGCCTCGGCGTCGCCGCCCGTATCGGCCACCGCGGCCCGCACCGCCGCGACCGCCAGGTCGGCGGCCGACAGTCCTCGATACCCGGGTTCGCCGATGCGCTCGGAGACCTGGCCGACGCCGACGATCACCGGGGTCCGCGGCGGCAACTCCGCGCGACCCGTGGGGGACACCTCATTGGACACCTGTCCGAACGTAACAGCCGATCGATCCGCGAACAACAGATCGGTACGGCCGTCCCGAAGTGTGGGCACCGGCCTCATCGCGGAGCGTCGACATGGACCGGGAGGTCGTCGGCCCAGGGCTGCCGGTTCACCATATCCGCCACCCGCACCACGCCCCGTTCGAACTCCCCGGTGGCCGCGTCGACCAGACGGTACCGCTGCTCCTGCCGATGGATCGGCTGCGCGTCGAGCAGGACCACGCGCACCTCACCGGGTTCGAACCCGCACCGCCGCTGCATGGCCGCGATGAGCTGCCCGTTGTGCATGTGGCCGTCGCCGAAGTTCCAGCCGATCGCGGTGCTGCAGATGCGCTCGCCGTCGGTGAGGGTGTACTCGTCCTCGCGGCCCGCGGGCATGGCGCGGTGCGCGAGGGTGAACAGCGCGCGGCCGTGCGTGTTCATCGCGCGGAAGGCGTATCCGAGATAGAGCGGGATCTGCGCGCGGTCCTTGCCGTAGTACCGCTCCAACTGCGCCTGCGGCATGCTCGCGATCGCGACGATGCCCGCGCCGATCTTCGCCGCCGCCGACGGTTTGACGCACCACAGCGTGGTGTCCCAGTTTCCGGCGTAGTAGCGCATTCCCGGCAGGAAGGAGATCTTGTTCGGAAACACGTTGCCCGCCAGCACGATTCCCGCGAGAAGGAGGAACAACAGCACCACCGGCACCGGCTGGCGCACGTCGCCGAGCCCGAGATCGGCGTGCGCGACGAACAGCGACGCCATGCCGAAGATCATGAAGACGTTCCACTCCAGCGGCACGCCCATCGGGATGGCGGTCAGGATCCCGAGGTGGAACAGCACCATCACCACCGCCGCCACGGTCGTCGGCCAACCGCCGCCGGAGAAGAACAGCACCGGCGGCACACACATCTCCACGAATGTGCTTGCGTGCGCGACGATTCGGGACAACCGGCCCGGGCGCAGGTCGTCGGGGAAGCGCTCGAAGAAGCTGCGCTTGATCGCCCGCGGGCGGACCAGCGGGCTGTTGGACATCATCGTGGAGATCACGAAGGGGAAGTGCCGGTTGAGTTTCGACGTCGCCGCGCCCATCCAGATGACGACGAAGACGAGCTTGGCGGCGACGATCACGTCGGCTCCGGAGAACAGGAAGACCACCGTCAGGCTCGCGTAGACCTCGCCGCGGGCGGCCAGGAAGATCACCTTGTCGCGCAGTCCGAGCACCGCCAGCACCCCGAGTATCGCGGCGACCTGCCACACCGGCAGCAGGCCGACGCTGGTGTCCAGCTCCGGTATCGGTCCGGTGCCGTCGGACAGCAGCGCCCACACCAGCAGCACGAGCAGCGCGGCGTACAATACGACATCCACCGGCGTGCGGTCGTCGCCCTTCGTGAAGGGCACGGCACGCGGCCACGGCGGCAGCCGAATCGTCTTGGGCCGCAACCAGTACAGGATCGAACCCAGCGGCGGGAAGAACCGATTGTTCAGCGGGCCGAACCCGCACCCGAGGCCTACCACCTCGAACAGCATCGTGAACAGCACGACCTTCTCGAACACGATCGGCTCCGACCACCACGATCCCACCCGGGTGAAGCCGTCGATGCCGTCCGTGCCGAGCGCGCACAGCCAACCGCCGAGGATGTAGAGGCCGATCTTCACGACGTAGAACAGATGCAGCACCACCGGCGTGCCGAACCCGACCTCAGCCCAGTGCCGGGCCATCGGCCGGATCCGCTCGCTGCGCGTCCCCCTGCTCCACTGCTCCATGTCGACCACGGGCAGATCGGGCTGGACAAACCCCATCAGACTCTCCGTTCCGGCTCCGCGACTCGGCCCCGGACCCCGCCGACGCCGGGTGACCGGGCGGCCACGCTATCACACGGAACTAGAACAAGTTACAGAATTGACTCAGCGGAGGCGCTCGGCGTCCTTGGTCAAGGCCACCAGCGTCGCGGTGAGATCGGCGAGTTCGCACGCGTCGGCGCCCTCGGCGACGGCGGTCGCGACGTCCTCGGCGGCACAGCGGGCCGCGAACCACCGGTCGGCCAGGTCGGCCGCCTCCTGGGCGCTCAGCACCACCGAATCCTCGGGAATTCCGGTGCCCTCCAGGCCCTTTCGATGTTCGTAGGCCCGCTGGCGGCACGACTGCCGGCAGTAGCGGCGGCGGCGCCCCACCTCCGATTCGGCGATCTCCCGCCCGCACCATTGGCAGGACACACGGCGATTCGGGGCACTATGGCCTGACCTGGGCGAACAAAGCACGCCGCACACCATAACCGCACACGAACCGAACGCAAACGAACCCGCCGAGTGTCGGGCAGCGCCACGCCGAAACCGTATTCGGTCAGTAGCTTTGGCGCTCCCGCGCGATCACCGTGGACCCGTCGAGCAGTTCCACGCCGATCTCGCCCTTCGCCTTACTGTGGCGGCGAATCCGTGATCGATCGAGCGCCATCTCGAACTCCGCGTCGTGCGGCTCACCGTCACAGACGACGGTGACCTCGGCTGCCGGGACCTCCAGGCCGTCGAAGCCGAGGGGTTCGACATACCCGAGCAGCCACGGGTCCCGCAGTCCGCGGCATTCGTAGGTGATCGAGAGTTCGAACGTTCCCTCGCCGGGAAGTACAGACTCGATATCGATATCGCCCGACGGCCCCTCGGTCGCGTCCGCGACCACCGGCGGGGCCGAGACCACCAGCGCCGAGGCGACGGCGGCCACCACGGGACCGATGCGCGTGCTCGTCATGGGCTCATGATCGGGGCCGGATGTCCCCTCGGACCGTCGTACAGCGAACAGTCCGAGTGTCGGCAGGTCGTCGATGCGGTGACGCGGCACCGCGGCGGCACCCCACCACGCAAGCTACTACAATGACAGGGTTGACCGTCGCCGGGAACTGAAGTAAGCCGGGCCGCGTTCATCTTGTGTTGGAGCGTTGCCGACAGGCTAGAGAGGACCGCACACCATGGCAGATCGCGTACTCCGAGGCAGTCGGCTCGGAGCGGTGAGCTACGAGACCGACCGCGACCACGACCTGGCGCCGCGTCGGATGGCGCGGTACCGGACAGACAACGGCGAGGAGTTCGAAGTTCCCTTCGCCGACGATGCGGAGATCCCGCCGACCTGGCTGTGCCGCAACGGCCAGGAGGGCATCCTGATCGAGGGCACCACGCAGGAGCCGAAGAAGACCAAGCCCCCGCGCACCCACTGGGACATGCTACTGGAGCGCCGCTCCAAGGAGGAGCTCGAGGAACTCCTGCAGGAGCGTCTCGACCTGCTCAAGACCCGCCGCGGGCGGTAGGGTCCCTGGACGTGAAAGGCCCCCTCCGTCGGTGACGGAGGGGGCCTTTCACGTCCAGGGAAGACTGCGAGGGCGAAGACTTTCGCGACCGACGGAGGAGCCTTTCACATCCAGGGAAGACTGGGCTTCATCTCGAGGCGAAGGCTTTCGCGGCGGCTAGTGGCTGGCCACCTTGCGGTACTGCAGCAGGGCCAACGGCACCGCCACCGCCAGGATCGCCAGCGAGCACATCACGGCATATTCGACGCAGTGCTCCGCGGGCCAGCCGCGCGGCGGGGTGAATGACGGCGGCGCCCCGTTGTCGAACAGCTCGCGCCCGGCCGCCGAGACCGCCGTGATCGGATTCCAGGCGGCGACCGCGCGCAGCGGTCCGGGCAGCGTCTCGCTCGAGATGAACGCCGAGGAGATGAAGGTCAGCGGGAACAGCCAGATCAGGCCCGCGCTCTGGGCCACCTCCACGCTCGGCGACAGCAGCCCGGTCAGCGCTCCCACCCACGACATCGCGAAGGCGAACAGCAGGATCACGCCGAAGGCCAGCGCGGCGTCGACCAGGCCGCCGTGGATGCGCCAGCCGACGATGTATCCGCAGCCCACCATCACCGCCAGCGCCAGGATGTTCACCACCAGATCCGACAGGGTGCGGCCCATCAGCACCGCCAGCCGCGACATCGGCAGCGTCCGCATCCGGTCGATGATGCCCTTCTGCAGATCGTTGGCCAGGCCCACCGTGGTGAACGCGGCGTTGAAGGCCACGGTCTGGGTGAAGATTCCGGCCAGCAGGAATTCCCGGTACTGACTGCCGCCCAGCGAGGCGCCGAAGATGTAGGCGAACAGGAAGACGAACATCAGCGGCTGGATGGTGGCCGTCACCAGCAGGGTCGGCACCCGCAGAATCGTCAGCAGATTCCGGTAGGCGACAATGGCGCTGTCGCGGAACACCCGCACGGGCGCGGCGATGTCGGCCACCGCGGCCGCATCCGGCATTCCCGGTTCGGTCGCCGACTTCTCCTGCACCGCAACGGAACCCGCGTCCGCTCGCTCGGCGGTCTTCACGACATGATCTCCTCTGCTACCTCGTCTTTTTCGGAATCGGCGGCCGGTGTGGCGGGGGTGCCGGTGAGCGACAGGAATACGTCGTCGAGGCTGGGCCGGTGCACGGCGGCGTCCACCACGCACACGCCCGCGTCGTCCAGTCGCCGCAGCGCCTCGACCATGGTCCGGGAGCCGTCGCCGACCACGACCGACACCTCCTCGGTCCCGGGCTCGTGCAGCGGTTCGCCGACCCCCACCTGGGCCAGCACCGACAGCGCCGGGGCCGGGTCCTGCCCGGGGGCCAGCGTCACGGTCAGCCGGTCGCCGCCGATGGAGGTCTTCAACTCGTCGGCGGAGCCGCGGGCGATCACCCGGCCGCGGTCGATGACCGTGATGCGGTCGGCGAGCAGGTCGGCCTCCTCCAGATACTGCGTGGTGAGCAGCACGGTGGTGCCGTCGTCGACGAGGTCGCCGATGACCCGCCACATATCCATCCGACCGCGCGGGTCCAAGCCCGTGGTCGGCTCGTCCAGGACCACCACCGCGGGCCGCGCCACCAACGCGCCCGCGAGGTCCAGCCGCCGCGCCATACCGCCCGAATAGGTGCCCGCGCGCCGGTCCGCCGCATGGTCCAGACCCAGCGCCGACAGCAGTTCGGCGGCGCGCACGGACGCCTGCTTCTGCGACATCCCGTACAGCCGCGACACCATGCGGAGGTTCTCGAATCCCGACAGATTGGCGTCGACGGCCGCGTACTGCCCCGACAGGCCGATGCGGGTCCGGGCGCGGGCCGGATCGCGGAGCACGTCCACGCCCGCCACCCGCACCTCGCCCGCGGTGGGTTTGAGCAGCGTGGTGACGATGCGCACGGTCGTCGTCTTCCCGGCGCCGTTGGGACCCAGCAGGCCCAGCACCGTGCCGGAGGGGATGTCCAGATCGATCCCGTCCAGGACGCGTATGCGCCCGTAGTTCTTGACCAGGCCCTCGACCTCCACCGCCAGGCTCATGCCCGCGCCTCCTTCGCATTGTCCAGGTGTTCTCGCAGCACGGGTCCGATCACGGCGAGCGATTCGGGCGTGGTCATTCCGGAGTGGCGGCAGCGCACCTTCTGGTCCTGGATGTCGCCGGTGACGAACGGCTCCCAGGACTCGGCGCGCCGGGTCGGGTCGGCCCGGTTGATCTCGTCGTCGGCGGCGGTGAAGAACAGCAGATCACCCTCGAAGACGCGGGGCCGGAAACCGTGCGCCAGCACCGCGCCGTTGGCGTAGCCGGTGTAGAGCCGCTGCAGATGCTCGACGGTCAGCGCCGCGAACGGGCCCGGCCGCCCGCGCAGCAGTTCCGCCGCGTCCCGCAGGGTCAGGCGCGGATCCACCGCGTGGTCGCCGCCGAGCAGATCGCTGCCGAACTCGCCGATGATGTCGGCGACGCCCGGGATGGCGTGCTCGAGCCACTCGTCGGACAGCTGGTAGCTGTCCATCATGGCCAGCAGCGCCACCCGCTCCCCTGCCTCCTGCAACTGAACCGCCATCTCGTGCGCGATCAGGCCGCCCAACGACCAGCCCAGCAGCTGGTAGGGGCCCTCGGGCTGGATCGACTTGATCTGTGCCACATAGTGTTTCGCGGCCTCGACGATCGAGCTGTCGTCATCGCCGCCGCCGACGTGGGGCGCCTGCAGCCCGTAGACCGGGCGGTCGGCGGGCAGATGCGCGAGCAGGCCCGAGTAGCACCATGCGAGCCCGATCGCCGGATGCACGCAGAACAGCGGCGCCGCACCGGCTTCGGTGGCGGGCCGGATCGGCAGCACCGGCTCCAGCGCCAGGGCCAGCGCGTCACCGGCCGACGCCGCCAGCCGCCGGGCGATGGCGGCGGGTGTGGACTCGCCGAACATCACCTGCACGGGCAGGTCGATCCCGGCGGCCCGCGCGTGCGCCACCACCTTGGTGGCCAGCAGCGAGTTGCCGCCCAGCTCGAAGAAGCCGTCCTCGGCGCCCACGCTCTGTACGCCCAGCACCTCGGCGAAGGCCGCGCACAGCGCCGTCTCCGCCGCCGTCGCCGGGGCCCGGTAGCCGCTCCGGTTGCCGAATACCGGCTCCGGCAGCGCCTTGCGATCCAGCTTGCCGACCGGGGTGAGCGGCAGCGCGTCCAGCAACATGATCGACTGCGGCACCATGTAATTCGGCACCAGCTCGGCGAGATGTGCGTGCAGTTCCGCCGCCGTCGGCCCGGTGCCCGGATGCGGCTTCACATACGACACCAGCGTCGTCGCGCCCGCCGGGGTGCGGTGGCCGATCGTGGTGGAGAACTCCACCGCCGGATGCCGGGCCAGCGCGGCGTCGATCTCGCCGAGTTCGATGCGGAATCCGCGGATCTTCACCTGGTGGTCGGTGCGGCCCACGTACTCCAGCTCGCGGCGGCCGCCGCGGTCGACCCAACGCACCAGGTCGCCGGTGCGGTACATGCGCTCGCCCGGCTTGCCGAACGGGTTGGCCGGGAACCGCCGCGCGCTCAGGCCGGGCCGGTGCAGATAGCCGCGCGCGAGCGCCGGACCGGCCAGATACAGCTCGCCGGTCACGCCGACGGGCGTCGGATGCAGGCGCGGATCCAGCACCACCGCGGTGACGCCGCGAATCGGACTGCCGATGGTGATCGGGTCGTCGGGCCGCATCGGCTCGGAGATCACCGTGACGATGGTGGTCTCGGTGGGCCCGTACACGTTGTGCAGGGCGCGGTCGACGCCCCAGCGGCTCACCAGGTCCGGCGGCAGCGCCTCGCCGCCGACGAGCACGTGCCGCAGCTCGGTGACGTCGGCCGGGTCGGCCGTGCCCAGCGCCGACGTGGTGATGAAGGCGTGCGTGATGCCCTCCTCGACCAGCACCCGGGTCAGGTCCGCCCCGCCGTACACTCCCGGCGGGGTGACCACCAGGGTGGCCGCTCCGCCCAGGGCGAACAGCAGGTCCAGCATCGCCGCGTCGAAACTCGGTGTGGCGAAATGCAGGACGCGGCAGCCGGGCCGCACGTCGAACCGCTGCGCGGTCTCGGCCGCGAAATTCGACAGGCCGCCGTGGGTGACGACCACCCCCTTCGGCGTGCCGGTGGATCCGGAGGTGTAGATGACATAGGCCGGGTTGTCGGTGCGCAGCGCGCCGAGTCGCTCGGCCGGGTCGATCGGCGCGTCCGAGGTGGCCAGCACCCGCCGACGGAACGAGGGGGCGTCGAGGACTGTCCAGCTCGCGCCGTCGGGCATCCGTTCCCGGCACGACGACAGCGTGATGCCCAGGGCCGCACCGGAATCGGTGAGCATATGCCGGATCCGCTGCTCGGGGTAGTTCGGGTCGACCGGGACGAAGGCCGCGCCCGCCTTGGCGACGGCCAGGGTCACCGCCACCGATTCGGCCGAGCGCGGAATGCCCAGGGCCACCAGCGTTTCCGGACCGACGCCCAGCCCGATCAGCACGCGTGCCAGGCGGTTGGTCCAGCGATCGAGGGCGTCGTAGCTGACCTGTGTGTCGCCGGAGCGCACGGCCACCGCCCGCGGATTCACCGCCACCGCCGCCTCGAACACCTCCGGGAAGGTGACGGGACGGTCCGCGGCGGCGCCGCGCACCGGCGCCAGGCTCGACCACTCCGCGGCCGCCAGCAGCTCCAGATCTCCCACGGGCTGTACCGGATTCGCCGCCGCCGCGGTCAGCAGGCGCACGAACCGGTCGCCCAGCCGCGCCGCGGTCGCCTCCTCGAACAGGTCGCGGGCGTAGTTCACCGACAGGGTGATTCCGGCCGGTTCCCGCGTCCCCCCGGCGCCCGGCGTCCAGGATTCGGTCAGGGTGAACTGCAGGTCGAACTTGGCGATCCCGGGATCCGCGTCGCCCGCCTCGATACGCAGGCCGGGCAGCTCCAGGACCCGCACGGGTTCGTTCCGCACCGACAGCATCACCTGGAACATCGGGTGATGCGATTGCGAGCGGGCCGGATTGAGCACCTCGACGAGACGCTCGAACGGCACGTCGGCGTGCGCGAACGCCTCCAGGTCGGTATCGCGCACCGCGTGCAGCAACTCCCCGAACGAAGCGCCGCTGTCGATCCGCGTACGCAGCACCAGGGTGCCGACGAACATGCCGACCATCGGGTCCAGCGCCGGATGTCCGCGCCCGGCGATCGGCGTGCCGACCGGGATGTCGTCCCCGGCGGTGAGCCGGTGCAGCAGGGTCGCCAGCGCCGCGTGCAGCACCATGAACATGGTCACGCCGTGGCGACCCGCCACCGCGCGCAGTTCGCGGTGGGTCAGGGCGTCGATCTCACAGTCGACGGTGCCACCGCGATAGCTGGGCACCGGCGGGCGCCGGTGATCGGCGGGCACCGCCAGCAGTTCCGGCAGGCCGTCCAGGGCGCGCCGCCAGTAGTCGAGCTGGCGGCTCGCCGTCGAGTCCGGATCGTCCTCGCTGCCTAACGACTCGCGTTGCCACAGCGTGTAATCCGCGTACTGGACCGGCAGCTCGGACCACCGCGGGGTCTCGCCCGCGGCATGCGCGCGATAGGCCTCGGCGACGTCGGCGGCCAGGGGCTCCAGCGACCAGCCGTCCATCGCGATGTGATGCACGACCAGCACCAGGACGTGTTCGTCCGGGCCGAGCCGCAGCAGCGCGGCCCGCACCGGCACCGTGTTGGTCAGGTCGAATCCCGTTGCGGCGAAACGCTTCACCTCGGCCTCGACGTCCGCCTCGGCGACCTCGGCGACGGTCAGCCGGGCCGCGGCCGCGGCGGGGTCGAGGACCCGCTGGTACGGTTCACCCTCCAGTTCGGGGAATACCGTGCGCAGCGTCTCGTGACGCTCCTGGATCGCGTGCAGCGCCGCTCGCAGGGCCTCGACGTCGAGGGCGCCGTGCAGCCGCAGCGCCACCGGGACGTTGTAGGCGCCCGCGGTTTCGCCGCCCGCCGTGCCGTCGCCGGATTCGTTGAACCGGTTGAGGAACCACAGCCGCCGCTGCGCCGCCGACAGCGGCACCCGCCGGGGCCGGGAGCGCCGCACCAGTTCCGGGGTGCTGTCGGGGCCGGCGCCGCTGTCCAGCCGGGCGGCCAGCGCGGCCACCGTCGGCGCCGCGAACACGGTGCGCACCTCCAGCCGGGTGCCGGTCGCGGCGGCCAGGCGGGCCACCAATTGCGTGGCCAGCAGCGAGTTTCCGCCGACCTCGAAGAAGCTGTCGTCGGCGCCGACCGCCTCGGCCCCGACCAGCTCCGCCATCACCCGCGCCACCAGGCGCTCGGTATCGGTCTCCGGCTCGCGCGCCACGGTCGCGACCAGTTGCGGCTGCGGCAGCGCGGCGCGGTCGAGCTTGCCCACCGGCGTGAGCGGGATGGCGTCGAGCACCGTGAGGCTGCTCGGAACCATATGCGCCGGAAGGCGTTCGGCGACGTGGCCGCGCACCTGCTCGAGGTCCGCCGCGCCGGACCCGTCCGCCGGTTGCACATAGGACACGATGCGATCGGTACCCGCGATCTCGCGAACCTCGGTGTGGGCGAACCGGATCGCCGGGTGGGTGGTGAGCACCTCGCTGATCTCGCCGAGCTCGATGCGGAACCCGCGCATCTTCACCTGGTGGTCGGTGCGGCCCAGGTACACGATCTCGCCGCGGTCGTTCCAGCGCACCACGTCGCCGGTGCGGTACATGCGCGCGCCTTCGGGCCCGTACGGGTCGGCGACGAAACGCGCCGCGGTGAGCCCGAATCGGTCGAAGTAGCCGCGGGCCAGCCCCTGCCCGCCCAGGTACAGCTCGCCGGGCACCCCCACCGGAACCGGGCGCAGCCGCTCGTCGAGCACCAGCGCCCGGGCGCCGCGCACCAGCGTGCCGATCGTGATCGGCTCGCCCACGGTGAGCGGGGCCGTCATGGTGATGACCACGGTGGTCTCGGTCGGGCCGTAGCCGTTGAACAGCATGCGATCCGGCGCCCAGCGCGCGACCAGCTCCGCGCCCAGCGCCTCGCCGCCGACCACCAGCGACTTCAGGTGCGGCAGCGGCCACCGCTCGTGGTCGATGGTGGCCAGCGCCGCGGTGGTCATGAAGGTGTGGGTGACCCGTTCGCGGTCCATCAGTTCCGCGAGTTCGTCACCGCCGTAGACATCGGGCGGGCAGATGATCATGGTGGCGCCCACGCCGACCGCCAGCAGCAGATCGAAGATCGCCGCGTCGAAACTCGGCGTGGCGAAATGCAGTGTGCGCGACTCGCGTTCGACGCACATCCGGTCGCGGATCTCGTCGGCGAAATTCGACAGGCCCGCGTGCGTGACCGCCACGCCCTTGGGCTTGCCGGTGGAGCCGGAGGTGTAGACCAGGTACGCCAGCTCGGAGGTCCACACCGAACGCACCCGGTCGGCGTCGGTGACGGTGGCCGCGTCCAGGCTTTCCACCTCGGCCATCAGGTCGGGATCGTCGAGCAGCAGCCACCGGGTCTCGTAGCCGCCGACGGCCGCCTGCCGCAGCCGGTCCCGGTGCGCCGACAGCGTGATGCCGCTCCAGCAGCCGGAGTCGGTGAGCATGTGGCGCACCCGGTCGGTCGGGTAGTTCGGATCGACCGGTACGAAGGCCGCCCCGGACTTGGCCACCGCGAGCATGGTGACCACCGATTCGATGGAGCGAGTCAGGCCCATCGCCACCCGGTCCCCCGCCCCCAGCCCGCGCCGGATCAGCGCCCGCGCCAGGCGGTTCGAGTACTGGTCCACCTCGCCGTAGGTCAGCTCGACCTCGCCGAACCGCATGGCGACGCGGTCCGGATGCAGGTGCGCGGTGGCGATGAAATAGTTCGCCAGGCTGCACTGCGGGGTCGGCACCGCCCCGTAGGCCGGGGTGAGCAGTGTCCGCTCGCGTTCGGTGCGGGCATCGATATCGCGCACCCGCACGCGCGGTTCGGCCGTGACCGCGGCACACACCATGAGGAGCCGATCGGCCAGGGTGCGGACCGTCTCGGCGTCGAAAAGCTCGGCGGCGTAGACGAATTCGAACTCGCGGCCCGCGCCGTCGCGCTCGGGCAGCACGCGCAGCTCCAGGTCGAACTTGGCCAGCGCGATATCCAGTTCGTCGGCCCGCAGCCGCAGCCCCGGCAGTTCCAGCGCCGGGACCGCGTTCTCCGCCACGGTCAGCGCCACCTGCAGCAGGGGCCGGGACGGGGTGCGGGACCGGTCGTCGTCACCGCGCGAGAGCTCCTGCACGATCCGGTCGAACGGCAGCTCGGCGTGCGCCATGGCGGCCAGTTCACCGTCGCGGTCGACCTGCAGCTGCTCGGTGAAGCTGCGGTCGGGGTCCACGTCGGAGCGCAGCGCCAGGGTGTTGACGAACATGCCGACCAGCTCGTCGAGCTGGGCGTCGGTGCGACCGGCCACGGGCGTGCCGGTGACCACATCGCGGCCGCCGGTGACGACGCGCAGCAGCACCGCCAGGGCCGAGCGCAGCACCATGAACAGGCTGACGCCCTGGGCGCGGGCCAGCGACTCCAGGCCGCGCTGCAGGTCGACGGGCATCTCGAACGGGACGGTTTCGGCGCGCTGGGTAGGCTGCGCCGGGCGGGGCCGGTCGTAGGGCAGCGGCAGTTCGTCCGGCAGGTCCGCCAGCGTCTCCCGCCAGAACCGCAGCTGGGTGGCGGCGGGGCTGTCCGGATCGGATTCCGGGCCCAGACAATCGCGTTGCCACAGAGTGAAATCCGCGTACTGCACGGGCAGCGGCGGCCAGGCCGGCGCCACCCCGCCCCGGCGCGCGGCGTAGGCCACGCCCAGGTCGTGGGTCAGCGGCGCCAGCGACCAGCCGTCGGCGGCGATGTGGTGCAGCACGATGCCCAGCAGATGGCATCGCGAGCCGGTGCGCAGCAGAGTCATGCGCAGCGGGATCTCGCGGGTCAGGTCGAAGCCGCGCTGCGCGAGCGCGCGCAATTGCGCTCCGGCGCCCGACTCGTCGGTGGCGATCGGCTCCAGCATGGGCAGGCAGCGGTCCGGGTCGAGGACCTGCTGGTAGGCGCCCATGGTGGCCGATCCCGCGCCCTCCACGGAGGTCGCCTCGGGGAATACCGTGCGCAGCACCTCGTGCCGCACCATCAGGTCGCCGAGGGCCGCCCGCAGCGCGCCCACGTCCAGGTCGCCGTCGACGCGGATCACGAAAGCGATGTTGTAGGCGCTGGACTCGGGCGAATAGCGGTTCAGGAACCACACCCGCTGCTGCGGCAGCGACAGCGGGACACGCTCCGGGCGCGGCGTGCGCACGGCGAGCGCGACCTGCCGCGTCCGGGGCGCGTCGGCCAGCCGCGCCGCCACCCCGGCCACCGTCGGCGCCTCGAAGATCACCCGCACCGGCAGGTCGATACCGAATTCGGCCTGCAGCGCGGAGGTGAGCCGGGTGGCGAGCAGCGAATTGCCGCCCGCGTCGAAGAAGCTGTCCTCGGCCCCGGGCACCCGATGGCCGAGCACGGCGCCGAATATCTGGGCGACCTGCTGCTCCAGCTCCGACTCCGGCGCCCGCGACGGTCCCGCGGTGACGAATTCCGGTTCCGGCAGGGCCTTGCGGTCGAGTTTGCCCGACGGGCCGATCGGCACCTCGTCGAGCACGGTGACCGCGGCCGGGACCATGTAGGCGGGCAGCCGCTGCCGCGCGGTCTCCAGCACCGCCACCGGATCGATCTCGCCGTCGGCGGTGAGATACGAAGCGAGCCGGGCGTTTCCGTGTTCCCCCGCGTGCACGACGGTGAGCGCGAACCGGACCCCGGGGTGCGCGCGCAGCACGTGGTCGATCTCCCGGAGCTCGATCCGGAAGCCGCGGATCTTCACCTGGTCGTCGGCGCGTCCGAGGAACCGCAGCTGCCCGGTGGCGTCGGCCACCACCAGATCGCCGGTGCGGTACATGCGCTCGCCGCGGCGGCCGTGCGGATTGGCGGGGAACCGCTGCGCGGTCAGGCCGCGGCGGCCCAGGTAGCCGCGGGCGAGGCCGGGTCCGGACAGGTACAGCTCGCCCGGGACGCCCGGCGGCACGGGATGCAGGCGGCCGTCGAGCACGAACAGCCGCATCCCGCGCACGGGCAGGCCGATCGGCACCGGCCGACCGGCCGCCATCGGTCCAGTCGCGGTCGCGGCGACCGTGGCCTCGGACGGGCCGTACATGTTGTGCATGCGGTGCCCGGCCGTCCAGGTCTGCACCAGTTCCTCCGGGCAGGCGTCGCCGCCGACGATCACGGCCTCCAGGTCGTCGAGGCCCTGGGGCGGCACCGTGCCCAGCGCGGCCGGGGTGATGAAGGCGTGCGTCACCCGCTCCTCGCGCAGCAGCCGCGCCAGCTCCACCCCGCCGTACAGACCCGCCGGGGCGACCACGACGGTGGCGCCCGCGGCGAATCCGAGCAGCAGCTCCAGCACCGAGGCGTCGAACGAGGGCGACGAGAAGTGCAGCGTGCGTGCGGAATCGGTGACCCCGAACAGATGCACCTGCTCGTTCGCGAGCGACGACAGCCCGCCGTGGGTCACCACGACCGCCTTCGGCGTGCCGGTCGACCCGGAGGTGTAGATGAGGTAGCCCGGGTGGGCGGTGCGCAGCGGATGGTGCCGGTCGGCATCGGTCACCGCCGTCGCCGGGAACTGCTCGACGGCGGTCCGCAGGGCGGGCGAGCCCATCAGCAGCCAGTCGACGTACTGCTTGTGGTGGCGTCCGCGGCGCACCGGCCAATCCGGCATGGCCGCATGGCATTCCGCGTCGGTCAGGCCGAGCATGGCGCCCGAGTCCGACAGCATGTGTGCGATGCGGTCGGCCGGATAGTCCGGGTCGATCGGCACATAGGCCGCGCCCGTCTTGGCGACCGCCCAGACGGCGGTGATCGAGTCCAGACCGCGCGGCAGCGCGATCGCGACCACCACTTCGGGCCCGGCGCCGTGCTCGATCAGCACGCGCGCCAACCGGTTCGACGTCTCGTCCAGCTCCCGGTAGGTGGTGTCGTGGCCCTGGTAGCGCACCGCGACCGCGTCCGGCAGCCGGGCGGCGGTCTCGGTCAGCAGGCGGGACAGCGTGATCGCCGGTTCGCCGGGTGCGCCCTGGATCGGCACCAGGTTCCCGGTCTCGCGCGTGTCGAGGATGCTCAGGTCGCCCACCGGCACGCTCGGCGCGGCCACCGCCGCCGTCACCAGGCGGACGAACCGCTTCGCCATCGCCTCCACCGTCGCGGCGTCGAACACGTCGGTGGCGTAGCCGAATTCGGCGGTCAGCGGGCCCTCGTCCCCGGCCGCGGACCCCGGCCCGTGCCCGCCGCCGGGCTCGTGCACGGTCAGCTGCAGGTCGAACTTGGCGACGCCGACATCCATCGGCAGCACCCGCGCGCTGACCTCCGGCAGATCGATGCGCAGCTCCGGCACGTTCTCGTAGGACAGCATCACCTGGAACAGCGGATGCCGCCCGGCGTCGCGGGCCGGGTTGACCATCTCGACCAGCCGCTCGAACGGCACGTCGGAATTGGCGAAGGCGTCGAGATCGGTCTCGCGCACCCGGTCCAGCATCCGATCGAAACCGGCGGCCGGGTCGACGCGGGTGCGCAGCACCAGGGTATTGACGAACATGCCGACCAGGTCGTCGAGCGCCGGATCGGAGCGGCCCGCGATCGGCGTGCCGATCGCGATGTCGCCGGTGTTGCACAGCCGCGACAGCAGGGTGGCCAGCGCCGCGTGCAGCACCATGAAGGTGCTCACGCCGCGGTCGGCCGCCAGCGCGGCGATGGCCCGCCGCGTCGTGGCGGGGATGGTGAACTCCACCGTGCCGCCCTCGGCGGTGCGCCGCGCCGGACGCGGGCGGTCCATCGGCAGGTCCAGCTGATCGGGCAGGTCGGCCAGTGCGGAGCGCCAGTAGGCCAGCTGCCGCGACAGCGCGCTCGCGGGATCGCTCTCGTCGCCGAGCAATTCGCGCTGCCACAGCACGTAGTCGGCGTATTGCACGGGCAGCGGCGACCAGCGCGGCGCGGTACCGGCGGCGCGGGCCGCGATCGCACCCATCAGGTCCCGGGCCAGCGGGGCCACCGACCAGCCGTCGCCGCAGATGTGGTGCAGCACAACGAGAAACAGGTGTGTATCCGGGCCGGTGGCGTACAGCGCCACGCGGATCGGGGCCTGGCTGCGCAGATCGAATCCGTAGCGGGCGTACTCGGTGGCCAGCTCCAGCGCGTCGGCGCCGGCGGCGTCGATGGGATCCAGGGTCAGCGGGATCTCCACGGCCGGGTGGATCACCTGCATCGGGCCCGGGGCGGCCGCGGGCGAGTCGGACCCGGGCGCGTCCGGGAAGGTGGTGCGCAGACTCTCGTGCCGTTCCAGCACATCGAGCAGCCCGGCGCGCAGGGCGGCGAGATCCAGCGGCCCGGTCAGCTCGACCGCCAGCGGCATGTTGTAGGACGAGGCATGTTCGGCGAACCGGTTCAAGATCCACAGACGCTGCTGGGCCAGCGACAGCGGGATCCGCTCCGGGCGTTGCGCGGCAACAAGTTTCGGCGAGGACGCGTCGGGGTTGTGGGCGTCGAAGCGGGCGGCCAGGGATGCGATCGTGGACGATTCGAACAGGTCGCGGATGGTGAGCCCGGCGCCGAAACCGGCGTTGACCCGGGCCACCACGCGGGCCGCGGACAGCGAGTTGCCGCCAAGGTCGAAAAAGCTGTCCTCGACGCCGATCTCCCCCGTGCCGAGTACCTCGGCGAAGATGCCCGACAACCGCCGCTCCACCTCGGTGCGCGGCCCGGTGGCCGACCGCGACCGCCGCACGCCGGATTCCGGTGCGGGCAGGGCCTTTCGGTCGACCTTGCCGTTGGCGCTCAGCGGTAGCTCGGGAAGCACGGTGAGGTGCGCCGGAACCATGTAGCCGGGCAGGACGCGGCGCAGCCCGGCCAGCACCTCCGGCGGCTCGAGGGCGGCGCCGGGCGCCGCCACCGCGTAGGCGACCAGTTCGTCGCCGCCCGGTGCGGAATGCGCGACGCACACCGCGCGGGCGACCCGGTCGTCGGCCAGCAGCGCCGCCTCGACCTCACCGAGTTCGATGCGCAGGCCGCGGACCTTGACCTGAAAGTCGGTGCGGCCCAGGTACTCCAGGACGCCGGGGGCGCCGTCGGCCCGCCAGCGCACCAGGTCGCCGGTGCGGTACATGCGGCCCGCTTCGTCGGCCGCGAACGGGTCGGCGACGAACCGTTCGGCGCTCAACGCCGGCCGGCCGAGGTAGCCGCGCGCCAGCTGCACGCCCGCCAGATAGAGTTCGCCCACGACGCCGGGCGGCACCGGTCGCAGCCGCTCGTCGAGCACGTAGGTCCGGGTGTTCCACACCGGCGCGCCGATCGGCACGCTGTCCTGGTCCGGGGCGCACGGCCAGGCGGTGACGTCCACGGCGGCCTCGGTGGGGCCGTACAGATTGTGCAGCTCCGGCGCCGCGCCCGACCGCGACAGCGCCGCGTGGAAGTCGCGCACGGTGGCGGCGGGCAGCGCCTCCCCGCTGCAGAACACCCGTCGCAGGCTCGCGCAGCCGCTGACGTCGGTGTCGGTGACGAAGACCGACAGCATCGACGGCACGAAATGCGCCGTGGTGACGCCACGTTCGGCGATCAGGGCGGCCAGGTACGCCGGATCCTTGTGCCCGTCGGGGGCGGCGATCACCAGCCGGGCGCCGATCTGCAAGGGCCAGAAGAACTCCCACACCGAGACGTCGAAGGTGGCGGGCGTCTTCTGCAGTACCGCGTCGGTGTCGTCGAGCGGGTACTCGTGCTGCATCCACCGCAGCCGGTTGACGATCGCGGCGTGTGAAACGCCCACGCCCTTGGGCTTTCCGGTGGAGCCGGAGGTGAAGATCACGTAGGCGAGGTGATCGGGCCGCAGCGGCGCGCGCCGGTCGTCGTCGGTGACCGCGCCGCCGTCGCGGCCGGACAGGTCCAGCGTGTCGATGTCGAGCCGCTCGGTCTCCTCGGGCATCGCGATCTCCGTGCCCGCGACGGTGAGGACGCACAGCGGGCGCGCCTGGTCGAGGATCCGGCCGGTGCGCTCGGGGGGATGGTCCGGATCGATCGGCAGGTAGGCGGCGCCCGCCTGCACGATGGCGTACATGCCGACGAGCAGGTCGATACCGCGCCGGATCGCCAGGCCCACCACGACATCCGGACCGGCGCCGCGCGCGATCAGCTCCCGCGCGAGTCGGTTGACCCGCTCACGCAGGTCGCCGTAACTCACCGCCTCGTCGCCGAATTCGAGCGCGACCGCTTGTGGGCACGCGGCGGCGCGGTCGGCGAACAGCCCGGCGAGCGTGCCCTCCTGGCGCGCCACATCCGTCGAATTCCATTCGCGCAGCACCAGATCGCGCTCGGCGGCGGTGATCACCGGCACGGCGGCGGCCGGGGTGTCCGGGTCGGCGGCCAGCAGCTGCGCCAGGAAATGCAGGAAGCGGCCGTGGTGGCGGGTCAGCTCCGCGTCGGAGTACAGCTGCGGGTTGGCCTCGAAGTCGACGTGGATGCGGTTGCCCGCGCCGTTGTAGAGATTGATCGACAGATCCTCGACCGGCCCGGTGGACAGCACGTTCAGCGAACCGGCGAGACTGCCGAAGCGCAGCTCGCTGTGGAACAGCATGATGTTGACCATCGGGCCGAAGAATCCGCGGGCGTCGCGGGAGTAGCCGCAGTCGCGCCGGATGTCGTCGTGGCGGTAGCGCTGATGCCGCAGGGCGCCGGTGATCTGCAGTTCGGCCGCCTTGACCACGTCGCGCACGGTGGTGTCGTCGTCGAAGCGGATCCGGATCGGCACCACATTGGACACCACACCGGCCGAACGGCGCAGCGCGACCGTGGTGCGCGCCGACATCGGCAGGCTCAGCACCACATCGGAGTTGCCGGTGGCGGCGCGCACGTAGCACGCCAGCGCGGCCACGAACAACGTGGAGTTCTGCGTGTCGAAGGTAGCGGTGGCGCCGGAGAGATCGATCTCGACCTCGGGCTCGAGGACGGCGGCGGCGATGCGGCGACCCGCGTCGGGCAGCGCGGCGGCGATTCCGGTGGTGGACAGGCTCATCGGCGCGCCCACGCCGGACAGCTGCGCCGTCCAGTACTCCCGGTCGGCGCGGAAGCGGCCGGTCTCGCGGTAGCTCGACTCCCCCGCGTAGAGCTCGGACAGCGGAGTGGCGCGCGAGGCGACGGGCTCGGTGTGGTTCTCCAGTGCCGTATATATCTCCGCGGTGCGGGTGAGGGCGTTCATCGCCCCGTAGCCGTCGATGACGATGTGGTGGCCCCGGCAGTACCAGATGTAGTCGCTGTCACCGGTGCGCAGGACGACGTTGGTCGTCAGCGGATCGCGCTCCAGGTCGAGGGGCTTGCTGGCATGCTCGTTCATCCAGCGCAGCGCCGCCGCGCGCGGATCCGCCTCGTGCCGCAGATCGACGCGGGCCCAGCCCGGCCGCCGCGCGGGATCCACCACCTGGTGCGGGATGCCGTCGATCTCGACCAGCCGCACGTGACCGACCTGGGCCTCGGCCCCGAATCGCTCGATCGCGTAGAGCAGGCGGCCGACGTCGAGGTCGCCGTGGATCTCGACATACTGCGCGATCGTCAGCGGGACGTCCGGCCGGATCCGCTGTGCGTACCAGATGGCGGTCTGCGCGGGCGACAGTGCGAAGGGTTGTGCTGAGAATTCGCCGGAAGAGCATTGGTCGACACGATCCGTGGCCAATGAACTCATCAATCACTCCGTTCTGCCGCTGTTGACGCATCTCCCCGAGCCCACGAGAACGACACTGCGGCGGACGCGCGCACGCGTCCGCCGTAGGACGTGATCCACGCCCTATGATTCGGAGCATCGGGTCGGGCGGATCGGTAGCGATCTCGAGATGTTTCACTTCGAACGACGTTGGCGGCGAGACCATTTAGTAGGCAATCTCTTCGCAAACTTCGCGATATAACCGTCTCTTGCACACAAAACGCTGATCAACACAGAGAACTTGCCTGTAAACAGATCCGCGCAACGTTCTGGCGAACCATGCGCGGCGGCGCGGGCCGATGGTTCGCGGTCGCACCGGCCCTGCCGTGTTCGGGGTGTTCGCTTGTCGGGGGAGACTGCGCGCGCGGCTAGCGCCGCATCCGGCCGCCGACGACGTCCTCATCGCCCGGATGTTCCGGCGGCGAAATTCGCCGTCGAATAGCCACAGCCACAACAACAGCCGCGGCAAGGATACACAACACTCGTTCGGGCCACGGTCCCATCCGCGTCGCGGGTGTCGTCGCGGTGCGCAGCGGCAGCGTCGACTCCAGCGCGGCCGGGACGAATTTCGGGGTCTGGCGCGCCACCGCACCGTCGGCGGTGATCATCGCGCTGACCCCGCTGGTGGCGGCCACGACCAGCGCCCGCCCGTGTTCCACCGCGCGGATGCGCGACATGGCCAGTTGCTGATAGGTCATCTCGCTGTCGCCGAAGGTGGCGTTGTTGGTCGGCACGGTGAGCAGTTGCGCGCCCGCGCGCAGCGAGTCCTCGAAGGCGCGGTCGAAGGCGACCTCATAGCAGGTGGCGACGCCGATGGTCACCTCCGGACCACCTCCGGCCGGTCGCGCGTGCACCACGCCGTCGCCGGAGCCCGGCACGAAATGCCCCGCGCGGTCGGCATACTCCGAGAAGTGCCGGAAAAAGCCTCGCAGCGGCAGGTACTCGCCGAACGGCTGGATGATCTTCTTGTCGTGCCGCTCCCCCGGTCCGGCGTCGCCGTTCCAGACGATCACCGAGTTGGTGGTGGTGTCGTCGGAGTTCACCAGCACGGCCCCGACCAGGATCGGCGCGTGGATCGCGGTGGACGCGGCGGCGATCTCGGCGGCGGCGTCGGCATTGCGCAGCGGATCGATATCCGACGAATTCTCCGGCCAGATCACCACATCCGGCTGGGCGGCCTGCCCGGCGGCGACGGCGCGGGCCAGTTCCTCGGTGCGGCGGACGTGATTGTCCAGGACCGCGCGGCGCTGGGCGTTGAAGTCCAGTCCGAGCCGCGGCACGCTGCCCTGGATCGCGGCGACCGTGATCGGCCGGTCGCCGTCGTCCGGGGCGGGCAACGCGGTCCGGAGGATCACTCCGGTACACGGGATGATAGCCACAATCGTTGCGGCAGTGCTAATTCCGGGCAGCCACCTAGGCTTTCGGCGGTCGCCGAGTCGAAGCAGGAGGGCCGCCGACGCCGTTCCGGTGAGGGCGACCGCGAAGCTGACCCCGGGCGCGCCCGCGAGCACGGCGATCGGCAGATACCAGCCGTCGCCCTGCCCGAACGCCAAACGCCCCCACGGGAATCCGCCGAACGGGAAGTTCGACCGACCCCATTCGGTGAGCGTCCACGTCGCGGCCACCCACAGCGGCCAGCCGGGCAGCGCCCCCACCAGGCGCGCTAGCATCCCGAACAGGCCGACGTAGACCGCGCAGGCGCCGGACAGCGCCAGCCACGGCACCGGCCCCACATATATCCCCGTCCACGGCAGCAGCGGAACGAAGAACGCCAGCCCCGCCAACAGGCCGTACCCGAGCCCACCGCGCAGCCTGCCGTCTCCACGCACCACCAGCGTCAGCAGCGCGATCCCCAGCGGGGCGAGATACCAGCAGGTCCGCGGCGGAAAGCTGGCGTAGAGGAGCAGTCCGGCCACGATCGCGCCGAAAACCCGGCACCACACGGGATGTCGCTCGAGCACATCGCGGGCGCGCCGGCTCACCGGCGCGAGCCCGGCCACCGGCCGCGCGGGCTCCTTACTCACCGCCGCACCCTGCCACGGTCAGGCATGCGGCCACGGCAGTACGTCCACCCTTGTCCCACGCGATCGCGGCACTGCCGACGGCATCCTGCTCAACACCCGGTCGATGCTACGGATACCCGGTTCCGACACCACTCGCGGGTTCGGCGGCAACGGCGCATCCGTCGACGACGCAGCCGCAGGCGCGTGGGCTTTCACGCCTCGTAGATGACACTGCCGCGGTGCACGGTGCGCAGGCAGCGCGGGAGTGTGGCGCCCGGGTCGAGCGGGGGGAGGCCGGGGACGCGGGAGCGGGGGTCGGTGGACCAGCGCTGCACCTTGTCCGACGCGGCGGCGACCACCAGGTCGGTGGCATCCCAGATCACGTAGGACGCGGGCGCTCCCGGGACGAGGGTTCCGGCGACGCCGTCGCGGACTCCGCCCGCGCGCCAGGCCCCGCGCGTGGCGGCGGCGAAGGCGGCGCGCGGGGAGATCCGGTGACCGGGCGTGCGGTGGTGGGCCGCGGCGCGCACCGCCTCCCACGGATTCAGGGCGGTGACGGGCGCGTCCGAGCCGATCGCCAGGGAGATCCCGGCGGCGGCCATGGCGGCGAAGGGATTCAGGGCGGCGGCGCGGTCGGCACCCAGGCGCGTCGCGTACATCCCGTCGGGACCGCCCCAGGCGGCGTCGAACCCCGGCTGCACGCTGGCGATCACACCGCAGGCCGCGAGGTCGGCGATCTGCGCGGCATCGAGCAGTTCGGCGTGTTCTACGCGGTGCCCGCGGGCCGCGACCGCCGGGGCGCCGAGGGCGGCGGCGACCCGCGAAAAGCCTTGCGCCACAGCGTCGAGCGCGCCGTCGCCGATCGCGTGGAATCCGGCCTGGATCCCGGCCTCGGTGCAGGCGCGCACATGCGCGGCGACCGCGTCCGCGTCCAGGTAGCCGACGCCGGTGGCGTCCCGATCGGCGTAGGGCGTGCGCAGCAGGGCGGTGTGCGAGCCGATCGAGCCGTCGGCGAACAGGTCCCCGGCCAGGCCGTGCACGCCGAGTTCCGCGATCAGGGCGCGGGCCTGCTCCGCGGAGGACACCGCCTCGCCCCAGTACGCCCGCACCTGCACGCCGTGCGCGAACTCCAGCAGCTCGGTGGCGTCCGTCCGGCCCGAGATCTGCGGCCCGGCGCATTCGTGTACGGCGACAATGCCGTTCGCGGCGGCGTGGTCGAGCGCCGCGTGGCGGGCGGCGTCGCGCTGCGTGCGATCCAGCCCGTGCAGCGCGGCGGCCCGCACCAGGTGGTGGGCATCGGCGCGCAGCGGTTCACCGGGGGTGTATCCGGCTGCCGCGGTGACTCCGGGGACGGCGTCCAGCAGCGCCGAGGACACGACGGCCGAATGGGCGTCCACCCGAACCAGATACACCGCCCGGCCCGGCCCGGCGGCGGCGTCGATCTCCTCGACCGACGGCGGCCGCCCCTCCGGCCAGCGGGTCTCGTCCCAACCGTCGCCGAGCACCGCGCCCGGATGCGCGAGCGCGTAGTCGCGGACCAGCTCCAGGCAATGCGTCAGCGAGGTGGCCCGCGACAGGTCCAGGCCGGTCAGCTGGAGACCCAGCGCTGTCACGTGTACGTGCGGGTCGACGAACGCCGGAGCCACGAAAGCGCCGTCCAGCTCGATGATTTCGGCGTCGGGATACAACGCCCGCCCCGGCCGGTCGGCCCCCAGCCACACCACCGTGCCGTCGGTCACCGCCAGCGCCGTGGCATCCGGGGAACTCGAACTGTAGACGCGACCGCCGACCAGCAACTGGGTACTCACGGCGTCCCAGTGTGCCTCACCGGTCGCGCGGGAGGGTCAGCGGCCGTCGAGCATGGGCCGGGAATTGCCCTGGCCGTCGTCGTAATACTCCTGGACCACGACGCCGTCGACCACATCGCCGCTCGGCTCGACCACCACGCCGTGATAACCGGTGGCCATCGACAGCCGGTCGATCCGGCGGGTGGCGAAGGCCGACACCACCGGCCGCAGCAGAGCACGGGTGGGCAGCAGCAGGAGCAGGCCGAACAGCGAGGTGACCAGGCCGGGGACGAACATCAGCACGCCGCCGAGCGCGACCAGGGCGCCGTCGGCGACCGCGGTGCCGGGCGCGACCTCGCCGAGACGCGCCCGGCGGAACTGGTCGAATACCCGGCGGCCCTGCGAGCGCACCAGCATCAGGCCCAGGCCGGAACCGGCGATGAGCAGCAGAATCGTGGCCACGGCACCCATCAGGTGGCCGACCACGACCAGCGCGGCGATCTCGACGACCAGGTAGAGCGCGAACAACACGGCAGGCATGACGATCCTTTCGAGGACGATCTACCACATCCAACGCCCGGGGCGCCGAATTTTCTCCCGGCCGCGGCTGAGTTCCTGCTGAGAAATCGTCTCACGCGCCCGGCCGGACCAGCCCGGTCTCGTACGCCAGCACCACCGCCTGCACCCGGTCGCGCAGGTTCAGCTTGGTGAGCACCCGGCCCACATGAGTCTTCACCGTCGCCTCGGACAGGAACAGCGCGGTCGCGATTTCGGCGTTGGAGCGCCCGGCCGCGATCTGCTCGAGCACCTCGCGCTCGCGGGCGGTGAGCACGTCGAGCACCGCCGGGTCGCGCATGCGGGCGGGGTCGTCGGCGATGAGCCGGTCCAGCAGCCGCTTGGTCACCTTCGGCGACACCACCGCGTCGCCGCCCGCCACGCTGCGGATCGCGGAGATGAGGTCTTCGGGCGGGGTGTCCTTGAGCAGGAACCCGCTGGCCCCGGCGCGCAGCGCGCCCAGCGCGTGCTCGTCGACGTCGAAGGTGGTCATCACCAGAACCCTGCTGCCGCAGCCCGATTCGAGGATCTGGCCGGTGGCGGTGACGCCGTCGACGACCGGCATGCGCACATCCATCAGCACCACGTCGGGGCGCAGCTCCCGGGCCCGCGTCACCGCGGTGGCGCCGTTGTCGGCCTCCCCCACCACCGCCACGTCGGGGTGGGCCCCGAGCACCATCTTCAGCCCGGCGCGCATGAGCTCCTGGTCGTCCACGACGAGAACGGTGATAGGCACGGGCCCCAATCTAACGGGGACGCGTCATTCCACCGCGTCGCGGTCGAGCGGAATGGTGGCGCGCACCCGCCAGCCGCCCTCCGGCCAGCGGCCCGCCTCGAGCGTTCCGCCCAGGACGGCGACGCGTTCGCGCATGCCGACCAGGCCGAGGCCGCCGCCGACGATGCCGGTGCGCGCGGTGTGGTCCGCGGAGCCCGCCGTACCGGCCGCGTGACCGAGATCGTCGACCTCGACGAGGATGTCGTTGTCGCGGCGCCGCACCCGCACCCAGGCCTTCGGGTCGGGACCGGCGTGGCGGAAGGTGTTGGTCAGCGACTCCTGCACGATGCGGTGCACGCCGAGGCTCACCTCCGGGGTGACGTCGTCGAGTTCGCCGGTCAGCTCGAGTTCCACCACCAGGCCCGCGTCGCGCATCATCCCCACCACCTTCGCCAGGCCCGCCGTGCCGTGCTGCGGCAGCTGTTCGGGGGCATGCTCGGTGCGCAGCAGCGCGACGGTGCGGCGCAGTTCGCGCAGCGCCTCCCGGCCGGTGCCCGCGATCGTGTCGAGCGCCTGTTCGGCGGCGGCCGGGTCGCGGCGCAGCGCGAACTTGGCGCCGTCGGCCTGCACGATGATCACGCTGACCGCGTGGGCCACCACGTCGTGCAGTTCCCGGGCGATGCGGGTGCGCTCGATCGCGACCGCCTCGTGCGCGCTGCGTTCCCGGTCGTAGTCGGCGACGGCCAGGCGGGCGGCGACCTCGGCGTCGTAGGCGTGGCGGGCCCCGAGGAACTCGGCCACCAGCCAGCACAGCGCGTAGTACATCGTCGTGAACGACGCCGTCGACAGGTACGGCTCGTCCAGCAGCGTGATCGACAGGGCGACGTCGGCGATCAGTCCCGCCAGATAGACCAGGCCCTCGCGCCGCCCCACGTATTTGACGAGCGTGTAGAGCATGAGGCCCAGTCCCACCAACGCGATGTGACTGGCGATCTCGTGCGTGACGTAACCGATCACGGTATTGACCACCGCCAGCGTCAGCAGGGCGGCCGCGCTCGCGCGCGGGTACTTGCGCCGGAAAACCACCGGAAGCGGGATCAGTACCGACATCACCAGGTACTCGCCGACGTGCCGGTGGTCGCCGATCGCCGCCACATCGGCCACCAGCAGCGCGAACGCCAGCATCGAATCGGCCACCAAGGGCTTGCCGCGCAGCCACAGACTGAATCGACGCACCGACCCAGCCTATGTGCCGCGAGCTGCCGCACCGCCGCAGCCGCTCCCGGATGCGGACGATTTGCCCGATCATCCGACGTCTGGTTGTCTTCGGCCGGTGGATCTCGCAGACTGGGCGGCCCTGCTCACCGCGGCGACCGCGGCGGGCTGGGTGGACGCCGTGGTCGGCGGCGGCGGGCTGATCATCCTGCCGACGCTGTTGCTGGTGGCGCCGACGATCGCGCCGCAGACGGCTCTGGGCACCAACAAGATCGCCGCCTTCTCCGGCACCAGCGCCGCCGTCGTCACCTTCGCGCGCAAGGTGCCGATGCGCTGGCGCCTGCTGCTGCCGGGCGCGCTGATCGCGGCGGCCACCGCGGCGGCGGGGTCGGCGGCGGTCGCGCTGATCGACCGGAAGTACTTCATCCCGATCGTGATGGCGGTGCTGATCGGGGTGGCGCTCTTCGTGACCGCGCGGCCCTCGATCGGCGTCGCCATGGCGACCGATCCGCCGACACGGCGCAAGACGATCCTGGTGGTCGCGCTCGCCGCCGGGCTGATCGGCGCCTACGACGGCCTGCTGGGCCCGGGCACCGGGACGTTCCTCATCATCACCTTCGCCACGCTGCTCGGCACCGAGTTCGTGCGTGCGGCCGCGATGGCGAAGGTGATCAACTGCGGCTCGAATCTGGGCGCGCTGATCTTCCTCGGCGCCACCGGCCACGTCATCTGGACGCTCGGGCTGGCGATGGCGGCCGCCAACATCGTCGGCTCGGTCGTCGGCTCGCGCATGGCGCTGGCCCGCGGCGCGGGGTTCGTGCGCGCGGTGCTGCTGGTGGTCGTGATCGGCATGGTGATCCGCCTGGGCTGGCAGCAGTTCGGCTGAGCGCGACGGGCATTCGCCGGAAGGTCAGCAGCGGACCTCGGCCATCATGTGCCGGATCGGGCGGGTCGCCTGCGGGGCGGGCTCGGCCAGCCACGGGGCCAGCACCTTCGAGGTGGTCTCCCGGATCTTGCGGTGCAGGCGCTCGCCGTCCTCGAGCGCGTGGCGGCCCGAGAACAGTACCGTCAGCGCGCCCGATACCGCGCCGACGACCGCGCCGACCAGTGCGGCGGCGCCGACCTCGTCGAGTTCCTCCGGGAACGCCCCGCGCAGTTGCCGGGCGATCTCCTGCTGGGCGGCCAGCTGCGCGTGCGCGGCCCGGCCGCTCACCGCGGGCACCGTGCGCGACACCTGGGCGCGCAGGACCGAGATGCGGGCGGCGAGGTCGTCCCCGAGATGGTCCCCCGGGTTGTCCCCCGCCGCACGTAAGGCTCGTAACAGCACCTCGACAGGTCGTTCGTCCGCGCGGCGCGTCGCGATCGCGTGCACTGCGGAGCGCACCCGCTCGTCGGGCTCGGGGAAGAGCAGTTCCTCCTTGCTCTCGAAATAATTGAAGAACGTCCGCGTGCCCACCTCGGCGGCGGCGGCGATGTCGGCGACGGTGGTCGCCTCGTAGCCACGACTTTCGAACAGTTCGACGGCGGCCTCGAGGAGGGCACGGCGGGTGCGTTCCCGCTTGCGGTCACGGAGCGCGGATGGCGGCACGCGGGCAGACAGTACGGCATTGATCACGAAACACCCGGCAGGCCGCGTGTCGGCGCGTTTGTTTCGCGCTGTGCCAGCCCGCATTTCGTGCGCGTTTGCATCTTGTGCAACATCGCACGGCGTGTCGCCCTGGGGGGCAACGCATTCCGAGTCCCCGGCTCGGCCGCTGTTGAACGAGTGGTCGGCAACCAATTAGCGTATGGGCCGTGACGATACCGACCCGGGTGGTGGACGAGGAGTTCCGCGCCCTGCCCCTGGCCGCGCTGGCCGACGCCGCGCTGTCGGCGGCTCGAGCAGCGGGCGCGACCCACGCGGACCTGCGCGTGCACCGCCTGGTCACCCAGTCGATCCGACTGCGCGACGGGCGCGTCGAATCCGTCGGCAACACCACCGATCTCGGCTTCGCGGTGCGTGTGATCGTCGACGGCACCTGGGGCTTCGCCTCGCACGCGGAGCTGTCCCCCGCGACGGCCGCCGAGGTCGCGCGGCGGGCGGTGGAGGTGGCGACGGCGCTGCGCGCGCTGAATCGCGAACGGGTGGAACTGGCCCCGGAACCGGCCTATCACGACGCGCAGTGGGTCTCGGCCTACGCGATCGATCCGTTCACCGTGCCGACACCGGAGAAGGTGGCGCTGCTGCAGGACTATTCGCGGCGGCTGGCGGCCGCCGTCGGCGTCGACCACGTCACCGCGTCCGTGCTGCAGGTCAAGGAGCAGACCCACTACGCCGACACCGCGGGTTCATCGATCACCCAGCAGCGGGTGCGGCTGCATCCGCAGCTCGAGGCGATCACCGTGGACGCCGCCGCCGGGGTGTTCGAGACCATGCGCACCGTCGCCGCCCCGGCCGGGCGCGGCTGGGAGTACGTCACGGGCGCCGACGGCCGCTGGGACTGGGACGACGAGCTGGCCAGGATCCCGGTGTGGCTGGCCGAGAAGGTGAAGGCCCCCAGCGTGACCGCGGGCCCGGCCGATCTGGTGATCGATCCGACCAACCTGTGGCTGACCGTTCACGAGTCGATCGGGCACGCCACCGAGTACGACCGCGCCATCGGCTACGAATCAGCCTACGCCGGAACCTCCTTCGCCACCCCCGACCAGCTCGGCACGCTGCGCTACGGCACACCGGTCATGCACGTCACCGGCGACCGCACCGAGGAGCACGGACTCGCGACCGTCGGCTACGACGACGAGGGCGTCGCGGGGCAGCGCTGGGACCTGATCCGCGACGGCATCCTGGTGGGCTACCAGCTGGACCGGGCGTTCGCCCCGCGGCTGGGCCTGGAACGCTCCAACGGCTGCTCCTACGCCGACTCCCCGCACCATGTGCCGATCCAGCGGATGGCGAACGTGTCACTGCAGCCGGATCCGGTGCGCGACACGACGACCGAGGACCTCATCGCCCGCGTCGAGGACGGCATCTACATCGTCGGCGACAAGTCCTGGTCGATCGATATGCAGCGCTACAACTTCCAGTTCACCGGGCAGCGGTTCTTCCGAATCCGCAACGGCCGCCTGGACGGTCAGCTGCGCGACGTCGCCTACCAGGCCACCACCACCGACTTCTGGGGCGCTATGGAGGCCGTGGGCGGACCCTCGACCTGGGTGCTGGGCGGCGCGTTCACCTGCGGCAAGGCCCAGCCGGGACAGGTGGCCTCGGTCAGTCACGGCTGCCCGTCGGTGCTGGTGCGCGGGGTCGACATCCTCAACACGCGGGCGGAGGCGGGTCAGTGAGCACCGAGAATCCCGGCGGCCACGTGCTGCCCTCGCCCGAGGTGGTCGAGCGCGCACTGCGGGTCTCGCGCGCCGACGAGGCGATCGTGCTCGTCACCGACGCCTACGACACCTCGCTGCGCTGGGCCGGAAACTCCATGACCACCAACGGTTCCTCGATCTCGCGGGACTGGGCGGTGATCTCCATCTACCGCGACGGCCCGCGGTCCGCCCGGGTCGGCAGCATCGGCTCCACCAGCGTCGATCCGGCCGATATCGAGGCCGTGGTGCGCGCCGGCGAGGAGGCCGCCCGCACCGCCGAACCCGCCCGCGACGCCGTGCCGCTGCTGGATCCCGACCTCGTCGACCCCGGCGTGCCGGATCGCGAACTGCCCTGGGACGGCTCCCCCGCCGCGACCGACATCGGCGTGTTCGCCGCGTTGGCCCGGGAACTCGCCACCGGATTCGACGGCGCGGACCGGTTGTACGGCTTCGCTCACCACCAGACGCATTCGACCTGGCTGGGCACCTCCACCGGGGTGCGCCGCCGCTGGGTGCAGCCCACGGGGTCGGTGGAGATCAACGGCAAGCGCGGCGAGGGTGCGGAGCTGGCCAGCGCGTGGGTCGGCACGGGCACCACCGATTTCACCGATGTCGACGTGCCCGCGCTGCTCGCGGAGCTGTCGCGGCGCCTGGACTGGTCGCGGCGCCGGGTGGACCTGCCCGCCGGGCGCTACGAGACGCTGCTGCCGCCGTCCGCGGTCGCCGACCTCATGATCTACATGATGTGGACGATGGAGGGTCGCGGCGCGCACGAGGGCCACACCGCGTTCTCGCGCGCGGGCGGCACCCGAATCGGCGAGCGGCTCAACGACATTCCGCTCACGCTGTACTCCGACCCGAACGCGGCCGGGCTCGAGTACCGTCCCTTCGTCGCCACCCCGGCCTCCTCGGAGGCGCTGTCGGTCTTCGACAACGGCCTCACCGCGCGGCGCGCCGACTGGGTGCGCGACGGTGTCGTCGAATCGCTGGTCTACCCGCGCGCCACCGCCGCCGAATTCGACGCGCCGGTCACGGTTCCCGGCGAGAACCTGCTCATGACCGGCGGCTCGGACGCGGCGCTCACCGAGATGATCGCGCGCACCGAGCGCGGGCTGCTGCTCACCTGCCTCTGGTACATCCGCGAGGTCGATCCGGCCACGCTGCTGCTCACCGGTCTCACCCGCGACGGCGTCTACCTGGTCGAGGACGGCGAGGTCACGGCGGCGGTGAACAACTTCCGTTTCAACGAGAGCCCCCTGGACCTGCTGCGCCGGGTCTCCGAGGCGGGCGCCACCGAGATCACCCTGCCGCGCGAATGGAAGGACTCGTTCACCCGAACCGCCATGCCGCCGTTGCGGATTCCCGACTTCCACATGTCGTCGGTCAGCCGGGCCACCTAGCCGCGGCACATTCCGGCCCCCGCACGCGCCTCCCGTGTGGCAGAATCGCCCCACCGCACCGGTCGGTTCGACCGTGGTCTCGGTCGGCCGCCGCATACTCGGGCCCGGGAGGAGCTCGTGATCCAGCACAACCAGGCAGCCGGTGCCGCAGGGCTCCGCCCACGCGCCGACGCAACGCCGCGTCCACGGCGAATCCGGCTGGTATACATGCGGATTCGGCCTCGCGGCGATCGGGGCGGCGAATTTCCGCAATGTCGCGGGAACCTGGGCAACGCCGGATGCGTCCAATCGATAATTGATACGCACGCAGTCGCAACGGGGGCAGCATGGTAGATGACAGTGGTCGGCAGCTCTTCGGACCGCTGATCGAACAGGCCAGGACCGGCGGGGTGTCGCTCCAGGTGGATCCGCAGGCGTTCCTGGCCCTCGATCAGGCGATGGACAAGCGCAAGACCGACATTCGCACCATGCAGCAGTCGATGCAGCAGGTCGGGCAGCACGAGTCCTGGGGTGTCGGCGAGCGGTCGCCGGTACTCACCTCGGCGCACACGATCGTGCGGCGTTTCCGCGAGGCGGGCTCCGGCGGCCCGAACAGCGCGTACGAGGCTTTGGAGGGGCACTGGCAGGTCGCCGACCAGATCCAGAGCCTGTTCCGCACGATCCGCGAGCGGCTGGAGCAGACCGACGCCGAGTTCGCCGACCGGATCCGCGCGCTCGCGCCCGGCGCCGGGGGTGCGCAGTGACCTCCTACGGCCCACCCGGAATCACCGACCCTGAGAACGTCGACTCGCTGACTCACCAGCAGATCTACGACGCGTTCCAAACCGTGGACGACCGCACGGCGCAGGTGGTCACCTCCTGGCAGCAGACGCGTGACCAGTGGCGCGATTCCACCACGGAGATGGTTCAGGCCGTCCGCACCGCCGTCGACGGACGCTGGACGGGCGCGTCCGCCGACGCCGCGGTACAGGCGCTGGTCGGCTACGGCACGCAGGCCGGGCAGCTGTCGGAGCTGTTCGACCAGGCCGGGCAGGCGGTCGCGAATACGGCGCTGGCCGCCGTGACCACCAAAGCCTATGTCCCCAAACCGGTTCCGGTGACGGCCGACCAGACGCAGGATCCCACCGGCTACGACGGGCAGTCACGGGCCGCCCAGCAGGCACAGGACGACGCCCGCCAGGTGATGCAGCAGCGCTACCTCGTCCCGATCCTCGACCAGGACGCGCGCATCCCGGTCTTCCCGCCCGCGATATCCCCGGCCGCCGACGCCGGTTCGGCCGGAAGTATCGAAACTCTGCTGGCGAGCGCCGGATTCCCCGGCGCCGACATTCCGGCGACCCTCACTTCCGCGCTGTCCGATACGCCGCTCAACGGCAGTCCGCCGACGACGTCCGCCGGGACGTCGCTGTTCGGCGGACTCCCCCACACCGGCCGCGCCGAGACGGACCCCTCCCCGGGGTACGGGGCGTCGACCTCCACCACCGGAAACCCGACCACCGATTCGCTGTTCGGCGGCCCCCGCACCACCAGGCCGAGCAGCCGCACACCGGCGGTCCCGACCGTCACCGGGACCGACACCGGCGATCATGACTCGCCGCGCCCGCAACCCGATCGGCCCAGTTCCGGCAGCCCGGCGCCGACTCGGCCGGATCCGTCGGCATCGTCCCCGACCGCCGAGTCGAGCCCCGTGTCCAGCGTGCCGGATTCGCCGCGCCCGGCGCCGGAGATCTCGACGGCCGTGCCGGATACGCACTACGTACCCGACGACACCACGTCCCAGAGCGAGGCCACCACCTCATCCGGCGCGCATTCCGCCACCACGAGCGGGACCGGAGCCACCAGCGGCACTCCGCCGTCGAATTCGCCCGCACCGCCCGCGAATTCACCGGGGCCGAGTGCGCCCCCGCCCGCATCGGCGCCGAGCGCTCCGGCCGCACCGGCGCCCGCCGCGCCCGTGCCGCCCGCACCGGTCCCGGGTGCGCCCCTCTCAGCACCGCACACACCGATTCCGACCGCGCCGGTGCTGCCACCGAGCCACGGCGGGCTCCCACCGGTGCCCGGCGCACCGGTTCCGGCCACACCTGTCGTACCGCCGCCAGGTGCCGGTGGGCTTCCACCGGGTCCGGGCGGGCCGGTTCCGGCCGCACCACCTGTCGTGCCGCCACCAGGTGCCGGTGGACTCGCACCCGGTCCAGGCACACCGGCGCCTGCCGCACCGGTTCCGAGCACACCGGCCCCGGGCGCGCCGAATCCGGCGACCCCGACACCGGGCCCCGCAGCGCCCCCGCCCAAGCCCGCGCCACCCGTACCGCCCGGGCCCGCTCCCCAGGCGCCCGCGCCGACGCCGAATCCCCCTGCGCCGCCGCCCATGCCGAGCGGACCCGCGCCGCGGCCGCCGATGGTCGTCCCGCCCGCGCCGAACCCCATCCCGCCCGACCTGACGCCTTTCACCACCGCGGGCGGCGCGGCCATCAGCGCCGCGGCCGCCGACGCCCTCGCCGACACACCGGACACACCCGCGCCCCGCCCCCGGATACGCATGCGGTACCAGGGCGACAGCGACCGCCGGGGCCTGAGATTCGATCAGCACCACGAATCCCGCACCGACACAGCGGAATCGGATGTGGGCGAGAACCCGGACGCCACCGAGCGCGGCCTGCCCGAGGACGGCCCCGCCCGCACGGCCAACCCCCCCGACCTGACGTCCGACCACAGCGAAGAGTCCACACACGACGGCCACGCCGGTTCGGCCGAGGACCGGACTCCGGCAACCAGCGGTGAATCCCCAACCGGGGACAGTGCGTCGCACTCCGGCGCGGGTCGGTCCGATACAACTCCCGTCGAATCGCGTAGCGGAGACAGCTCGTTCCTCACCGGCACTATCGGCCCGCGGGACGAGACGGCGCCGGCTCGAGTCGGCGACCGCGAATCCTCTGCCGCCGCCCATGGTTTCGACACCACCCCGTCTGGCCACGACGCACCGCCGGTCGGCGAGAGTCCGGCCGCCGGTACCGCCAGCGCCCCGCCCGCCACCGATGCCACGGATCCGGTGCGCGATGTCTCCGAAACCGCTTCGGGGGCAACCGGATCCCGTCCTGACACTCCGGCGCCCGATACGGACCGCTACCGAAACGTCCCGCCCGTGATAGGGGCATAATGGCTTCCTGGTCGTTCGACGAAGAGCAATTCGCGGCCCTGTGGTACGGGCCCGCGAACGACCGGATGCTGTACCCCCTGCACTATCTGTCCCAGTTCGGTCACGTCAACGAACGCGACCGCCACTGGGCGCGGATCCGGCACGAATACTCCGAACAGGGCCGGCTGAGCTGGAACGAGGCCGATCTGCTGCGCCGGGCCTTCACGGTCCTGACCGATCCGGAGGTCTGGGCCGAGATCCACGGGGTGTCGCAACAGGCCGGGCCGATCCGGGTCGCCGCCGCCCGGCACGACCGGCATGCCGCCCTCGCGATGCAGTTCACGCGGCGGTCGCGGATCGAGGTGTCGATCACGGCCGCCGACCGGCTGCCGGACCGGCTGGCGATGCTGCTGCCGGAGCACTCCCCCGGCACCCGGCCCGCTGAGGCATTCGCGGCCGCCGACCTGTATCCGGAACGGCAACCGATCCTCCGCTATACCGGCGAATCCACGCCGCTGCAGCGATATCGCCGTCTGGTCCGCCGTCCCGCCGCCGGCGCCGGGGTGATCACGGTGTTCCGCGGCCCGCGCCGCCAGGGCCACCGGTCGCCGCGCAAGGTCGGCACGATGCGCTGGTACGACATCGACGACGACGGCCGCTACATGGAGACCGGCAGCCGCACCCTCACCGTCCGCCCCGCCGACTCCGCCTCGGTCCGCGGCGCGATCACCCGCCTACTCGACCACGCCCTCCTCGAATACCGCGAATACGTCGAGGATCTGGGCCACGCCCGCCAGCGAGTCGTGGACGCCCCACCCGACCCGGCGGCCCCGCACCTCCGCCCATAACGACAACCCCACCGAGGACTCACTCGCCGGCGGACGCGCCCGGTCCGATCGCGGCGTACCGGGCGGCGATGGTGCGGACGGCCTCGTCGACTACCTGAGCGACGCGTTCGGGGCTCACCTCCCAGTCCGGCACCAGGAGTGTCGGCCAGAAGACGTAGTTGGAGATCATGCCCAGGAACTGGGTGGCCGCGAGGTCCGCGTCCTCGATCCGCACCGTTCCCGCCTCGTGCTCGGCGAGCAGGTAGCTGCGTACGGACTCGAAGTAGGGCATCTTCCCGCGCGAGAACTGCGCATGGGCCAGTTCGGGAAACCGGGGCAGCTCGGCGATGACAATCCTGAACAGGTCGGTCATCTGGGCGCGGCCCAGCAGCTCGGCGTACCGGCGACCAAGGAGGCTGAGCCCATCGACGACGTTGCCGGGCGGCGGAGGATCCTGCTCGTCGGCGGTCGACCAGGACTCGGTCACGATGGCGTCGAACAGGGCGGCTTTGCTCGGAAACTGCTTGAACAGGGTGGCCCGCGAAACCCCCGAGCGCTCCGCGATCCGCGCCAGTGACGTCCGGTCATAACCCAACTCGAGAAACAGTGCGGTCGCGGCCGTCACGATCAGCGCGCGTTTCTCCTGGGCGACACGCTGGTGATACGTCGTAGCGCCCTTGCCCATAGGCCGAGTATACGAGGTGAGTGGCTTGACTCACCCGCTGCCGCCCACCTAGTGTCGGGATGGTGAGTCGATCGACTCACCACTGGCCGCCGTTCACCCCGGCCTCTCACCTATGTACCGAAGGAATATCCCATGCCTCGCTTCGACAACCAGACCGTGCTCGTGACCGGTGGAGCCGGTGGTCAGGGCTCGAGCCACGTGCGCGCCTTTCACGCGGCGGGAGCGAACGTCGTGATCGGCGGCATCGACGCGGAACGCGGCGCCGCGCTCGCCGACGAACTCGGGAAACGCGCGCTTTTCGCCCGCCTCGACGTCACCGACGAGAGATCGTGGTCCGCCGCCGTACTCGCCGCCGAAAGCACCTTCGGCGCCCTGCACGTGCTCGTCAACAACGCGGGTGTGCAGAACCCGCCCGCGACGATCGAGACCACGGACCAGGCCACGTGGTCGCGCATCCTCGATATCAACCTCACCGGAACCTTCCTCGGCATCAAGGCCGCCGCCCCCGCGCTGCGCCGCGCGGCAGGCGGAGCCATCGTCAACATCGCCTCGACCATGGGCCTGGGCGGCACGGCTCACTACGCGCCGTACGTCGCCAGCAAGTGGGCCGTACGAGGACTCACCCGAACCGCGGCACTCGAACTCGGCCGAGACCACATCCGGGTCAACACCGTCCACCCCGGCGTGATCGCGACCCCCTTCATCCACGAACCAGCCGCAGGCGCCACAACGGCAATCGCCAACTTCTACACACCCGAACCGTTCGCAATCCCCCGGCTCGGAGAACCGGCCGACGTCACCCACCTGCTCCTGTTCCTGACCTCATCGGACGCGTCGTTCATCACGGGATCGGAGTACGTCATCGACGGCGGACTCCTCCTCGGCCCCGCCCTCCAGGCCGAGGCCGCGTGAGCACCCAGGACACGACCGGGTCGAACGACTCCGCCCGAGACGTCATCACGACCAGCGCGGCGAAGGTCGAACAGGAATTGCAGAGCGCGCCCATACTCACCCGTCGGGCATCAACACGAGTGACGCGATGCGCCTGGTCCGCCCTTCGCCTGGTTCGTTCGCGGCGAAGCGGGCCAGCAACTTCCCCAGTTCGGCAGTGAATTCGCCGAACTCCTGGTCCGAGAGCCACAGCGCGGATTGCCGAAAGGCGATGCCGTCGCGCTCGGGGGCGATCTCGTCACGGGCGAGGTAGCGGTCCAAATCGCCGGACAATCCCGCGACGAACACCGTGAACATCGTTCGAAGCTGGTCGGAATCGACCCCGCCGCTGCCCTCGTCACTGGCGCCGGCGCCGATCGCGTACGTGCGTTCGACCGTGCCACGGATCCGCCGTTCGGCGACGACGGCGAGTACACCGGCTTTCACCAACACTCCGACGTGGCGATACAGGGTCGTCGCCGCCACATCGGGCAGGTGCTCGGCCAGCTCACCTGTGGTGAGTCGGCGCCCGATCAACGCTTGCACGATCCGCCACCGCACCGGTTGGTGCAACAGGTCGGCCAGCGAGGGGCGAGGCGAAGACATTGCCATTACTCCCAACTTTGGTAATAATCCTTGTATCAGGATTATTCTAAGTTTTCGGGAGCAGAAGTGGCCGAGGTGTATGTCGAACAGGACAGCGTGCGAATCGAACTGCGGTGCTGGGAACGCATCTTCGCTGGTCAACGCAAGCGACTGCGCATCCCCATCAAATCGGTGATCACAGCCGAGCGTGTCGATCGGCCAACCAGATACTCGGCGACGCCGGGCGGACGTGCCGGGTTGCTCGTCACCGGCGTCGTGAAGATCGGGCGATGGGGCATCGGAACCTCCAGCAAGCTTTTCGTGAGCGTTCGCCGGTCGGTCCCGGCGCTCCGACTGGTGGTCGACACACCGACCGCTGAACAACTCGGGTACGACACCATCCTGGTCAGCACCCGTCGGGTCGACCAGCTCGTCGATTCGATCGAATCGGTGTGATGACCGCCGCGGCGCCGGCTCGGGCCCGCTGGAAACGATTGACAGCATTCGCCGTGCTCGTGGTCGTTGTCCTGCTCGCCGGATATCTGAGTACGGTCGGCGTCCTGCGTTCACGCACTCTGGTGCTGCCGATGCCTACCGGTGCGCACCAGGTCGGACGCGCGATCATCACCGCCGACAACATCGCACCCGGAACCGAAGAACCCGGCCGTGCCGCGTGGGTGTGGTATCCGGCGGACCCGCGATCCAGCGATGCCGCACCCGAGGGCGAATATGTCCCCGACGGCTGGCGTGGATCCCTCCCGCCGACATTCGGTCTCGGCTGGTTTCTCCAGGACGTGGGTTCGGTGCGGTCGTGGTCACACCACGGTGCCACACCGGCCGGGGGGCGATGGCCGGTCGTGATGATGCTGCCGGGCTTCGAAAATGCACCTTGGATGTACACCAGCATCGGTGAGGAACTCGCAAGCCATGGCCACGTCGTCGCGCTACTGGTGCCGCCCACCACACCGGCACGGGTGGTGGGCTCACAGGCCCGCACAGCCATCGAATCGGACCAGCCACCGCCGCCCGCGGAGGTCGACCGCCTCATCGGCGAGCAATCCGCCGACCTCATCGCCCTGCTCGGTGCGCTCGGTACGGCATCGGAACGAATGTTCGGCGCGCATCTCGATACCGACAATGCGGTGTTCGCCGGTCACTCCCTCGGCGGCGGTGCCGCGGTGGCCGCGTGCGAACTCGAACCCCGCTGCGCCGGATCGATCAACCTAGACGGCCCCCAACCCGACCTGCCTGGCGGTGCGCCTGCCAAACCGGAATTGCTGCTCGGAGCAGACAGCAGCTGTGCAGTTGTCACCCCTTGCTCCGCCGCGGGCGCGACCCCGGACTTCGTGCAGTGGATACAACAACGGCGCGAGGCGGTGCCCCCACAGCGATCGGCGACCATCACGGGCGCCGGGCACAACGGTTTCGGCGACCCCGTCTCCTACTTTGTCGCCATACCCTTCTCCGACATGGCCGGAACCGGCTCGATACCGGCCCCGCGCATGCACGCCGTACTCCGATCAGTAATGACAACATCGGTAGCCCAGCTCCGCACCGGCAAACCGATCAACCTGTCCAGCTCAGCGGAAACACCTGAACTTGTTCCGCGCTGATGGATCTGTACAACCATGCGGGTGGTCGGGGTCGATACGCCGGTCGCCGGAATCGGGGTGGGGCTGGCGATCCCGATCAACGCCACCTCGCGCCGCATCATCAGCACCCCGCTGGCGGACGGGCGGGTGCGCCTATCTCGGCGTCGTCGGCGTGCCCATCGAACTCACCACCGACTGATCTCCTGAACCGCCCGCGGTGTGATCAACTCAGTCTTATAGAGGCCGTGGTGAATTCAACTGGTCGTCGCAACATCTCACGGGTGAGGGGTTGTGATGGGTGTGCCGAGGCAGCGGGCCTCTGATCGGGCGACGCGACCGAAGATGCGGTCGCCGGGACGACCGTCGAGTTTGAGTCGCGAGCAGCGGCAACAGTTTTGGCGGAACATCGCCGTAGGGATGCCCAGTGAGGATGCAGCGGTGCAGGCGGGTTTCTCATCGGCGGTGGGATCGCGATTGTTCCGCGAAGCTGGCGGAATGCCGTCGATCAACAGGGACCCACTCTCGGGCGCTACCTGTCGTTGCAGGAGCGCGAGGAGATTGCGCTGCTGCGCGCCCAGGGTCTCGGCGTGCGCGAGATCGCACGGCGGATCGGTCGTTCGCCGTCGACGGTCTCGCGAGAGCTGCGGCGCAACGCTGCGACCCGCAGTGGGTACCTGCATTACCGAGCGTCGACCGCCCAATGGCACGCGCAGCGGCGCGCGTGCCGGCCCCTACCGGCCAAGCTGGCCGCGAACGATCGGCTGCGCGAATACGTCCAGGAACGGCTGTCGAGGATCGTCACCGGCCCGGATGGGACCACCGTGCCGGGCCGGCCGTGGCGTGGATCGGCCGCCGCCACGGTCCTCGCAAAGATCGCCGGTGGGCAAGTTCCTGGAGCCCGGAGCAGATCTCCAACAGGCTGAAGACCGACTTCCCGGAGGATGATTCGATGCGGATCTCGCACGAGGCGATCTACCAGTCTCTCTATGTCGCCGATCGCGGCGGGCTGGCTCGCGAGGCGACCGCATGCCTGCGGACCGGGCGGGCGCTGCGGGTCCCGCGCGCCCGTACCCGCGGGCGCGGCAAGAAATTCGTCAACCCCGACATCCTGATCGACAAGCGCCCCGCCGAGGCCGACAGCCGCCGCGTCGCCGGACACTAAGGAGACCTGATCCTCGGCGCCGACAGCTCCGCGATCGGCACCATCGTCGACCGCGCCACCCGGTTCACCCTGCTGCTGCATCTGCCTCGCATGAACGGCCACGGCACCCAGCCACGCACGAAGAACGACCCGCCCCTGACCGGACACGGCGCCGACGCGGTCCGCCAAGCCATTGCCGAAACCTTCGCGGAGCTGCATCCGACGCTGCGCCGATCACTGACCTGGGACCAGGGCTCGGAAATGTCCCGGCACGCCCGGCTGCGCGCCGACACCGGAGTGCCGATCTACTTCGCCAAACCACACAGCCACTGGCAACGAGGCACCAACGAGAACACGAACGGCCTTCTCCGCCAGTACTTCCCGAAGGGAACAGACCTCAGCCGGCACTCCGTCGACAATCTCGCCACAATCGCGCACATCCTCAACACCCGGCCCCGCAAGATCCTCGGCTGGCGATCCCCTGCCGAAGCCCTGGCAGCCCAGATACACTCGCTCCCACAGGATTGTGTTGCGACGATGGGTGGAACCTGAGCTGCGATCATTGTGGTGCACAATATTTTTCACGTCCCATCCCTCGCGTTCACGCGTCCAGAGAGCGTGGTCGATCGCGTCGAGCACCGGCGCGGCGGTCATCGACGTGGACGCGCGCCAGCCGATGATGCGCCGGACCCCGAATCCGCCGTTCGACCGGCTCAGCTCGACCTTGCGCGACCACGATGGCGCAGAACGGTTTTCGGCGGCGGCGACGTTGACCTACGCAGCGGTCGGCGAAGCGGACGTCGACAGTCACCGCAAGGAACAGGCACTGATCGACAAGCGCGCGGCGCAGCGCCAGCAACGGCGAGAGCGCGCGATCGCCGCCGGTACCGCCGCGCCACCGTCGAAACCGGCCGACCCGCGGCTGCGCGGCATGATCGACACGCTGCGGGTCGAGGCCGCCACCGTGCGCGAAGAGGTCCCCGACGCCGATCATTGCCGCGAACAACTCGCACTCGCCCAGGCCACCGTGCAGGCGGCGACCGAGGCGGAAACGCGGGCACGACGCGAGGGAAACCTGGCGGAGATCGAACACGCTCGCGTGCTGACCACCGAGGCATACGCCGGCGCGGCGTTTCTCGCTTTCTGTAGATGTCGCGAGACTTTCGCTGCCAATCGCGTCTTACCGATCCCGCCGGGTCCGACCAGTGTGATCAAGCGTGTATCGCGCAGTAGCGGTGTCACGGTCGCGTCCAGTTCGACCGCGCGCCCGAAGAAATCTTTCCGATCTCACCCGTGCGGGTCGCCGGGAACTGTCATCGTGCGGTCCTGATGAGTTCGGATCATTGCGCCTGCGAAAGATTCTTCCGGCGCCGGGGCCGCTGAGATTTCCGGCACCGCTGAGCGGAATCCGCACTCCGATCCATATCTCACCATGCGATTCGCCGTCTTCCCAAAGATGGGACGATATGGGGAACGAGAATGGGATGGCTCTCTGTCTACGCTCGGGCGGAGAAGTGATCTAGCACATAGGTAGCCGATAGGCACAAATTGTATAGGTCGCCTTCGGGTATCGATTATCCCGTCCGAATGTCCGCGATATGTGGTGCGGAGTGGCGACGATATGGATAGAATGTGCCCCGGTCGTGATCGGTAAACATTCTTTGCGCTGACCGGAAATCGCGGTTCATGTCGATTCGGTCTCGATTATGGGAAGTGCCCGCGAGCGCACTGATGCCCTCAGGACCACCGTCGTGCCTGTCGTTCGCGGAAGAGTGGGATGTCAGATGACCGAGCCGAGAGGTGACGATCTCACCGAGCGGATCGTGACCGGGTTGCGTGAACTCGCCCCGCCCGGGTGGCAGCGGCTGGATGCGTGGTTCGCGGTGACCGTCGTGGCCGAGACCGGGCTCCTGATGATCGACGACGGCACGCAGTCGGTGCAGTGCCCGGTGCCGGACACGGTGTGGACCGCCGTCCGACAGCACCGGTCGGCGTCGGTCCGCTCGAACGACGGGCCGTGGTGGCGCTTGCTGGTGCGTGTCGATGCGGACGGCTCCGACATCGTCGCCGATCACGGTGTGGAGCCCTTCCCCGTCGAGCAATTGTTCGCGCCGGATGCGTATCTCGCGGATCTGGAACGCTATCCGCGGGAACGGCTGCCGGTGTGGCTGGCGGCCTATGTCGGGCGCGGCGTACCGCAGTCGAGGCCGCCCGGGCACGCCGCCGATCGGGCGCGCGCGGATGAGCGCGCGGGTGTGCGGGCGGTGGCGGTGACCGAGGAGTTGCCGGATCTCACGGCGCTCTGGGCTCGGTGGGCGGCGCTGTCGGCGGCATTCGTAGCGGTCAGGTCGGAGCGGGGCCCGCGGATCGTCCCCTCGGTGGGCATGTTCGAGGGCGCCGCGCGCAGCGGTTCGATATTGACCCTGCTGCCCGGCGACCGGGCCGTGCTGTCGGGTGGAGTGTGGGAGGCCCCGGTATTGGATGCCGCCTACAACACGGGCGCCGCGATGCCGGATTTCTTTGCGGGAGCCCCGGAGTGGGTGGCGGGCCCGGTGCTCGATCCGCGTGCGACGGTCGGCCTGCTGTCGTTTTGTTACTGGTGGGAGGACGGGCAGTGGTACCGGGGTGAGTCGGCGCCGATGTCGGAATGCGCCGAGGCGATGCCCGCGGTGTGGACGGCCGACACCGTGGCTGGCGTCGTCGGCGGACTGATCGGCGACCGGACGAGCGGAGCGCGGGCCGCGGAGCAACTGGTCTCCGCCGCGCAGACCGGGACGGTGAATCGCGCGACGATCGCGGACACCTTCGGCCAGGACGCCGACATCGACGGCGCACTGTTCCAGTTCATGGTCGCGGGGTTGACGGCCGCGCAGACGGACCGGATCGCCGAGGCGGACGCGGTCGAGCTCGTCCGGGACCACATCCGGCAGAGGGGTTACGACACAACGGGATATCAGCTGTCGGGGTTGCAGGCCCATCGTGTCAATGTGGGCTGGCTGGTGCGTTCGCCGGTGCCCGCGGGTGAGGTCGCCGTGCACCGCGCGGTTTTCTACGTCGCCGACGACGGAGTCGTGGAACGTTCGACGTCGTCGGTACCGCTGTCGGCGTTCGTGGCCGGATTCGAGCGACGGCTCCGCTTCCGCCGGGACAGCCGGACCGGGCGGGACGGGATGGTGTCGTGAACGAGCGGATTCAGCTGGATCCGGACGATCTGCGAGATCAGGGCGCGCGGCTGGTCGACCGCGTCGGCCAGACGTATTCACGACTGCATGGTTGCCTGGCACGCGCCGAAAGGCGCTGGGGCGACGACGATTGGGGCCACGCGTTCGCCAGGAACTTCACACCCCATGCCGATCAGCCGCTCGCCGGTCTGCGGGCGATGGAGGACAGCCTCGACGGTGTGGCCAGTGGAATCACCAACGCCGCAAAACAATTCGAATCCCAGGACCTGAGCGGCGCCGGGGCGATGGACCTGCGCCTGGAGGCGTTACGCCGCGGCACGCTCGGTGAGGTGGTGCGCGGGTACCGGCAGTGGCGCGCGGAATCGACCGGCGGCACCGCCGAGTCCGGTGGTTTCGATGAGGAAGGGGCAAGTGCGCAGGCCAAGGCGTTGCATACTGCGCTGGTCGGCCGCCCGGGCGGGCGTTGATGGGCGAGCCGCTGCCGTCGAACGCCCTGGTGCAGGTGCGGGAACTATTCGACAGCTTGCCCGCCGGTGGGCGGGAACTGATCGAGATGTCGCTGTTCGGGGGGATGCTGCCGGCGCAGGACGTGCCGCGGATGCGGTGGATGGCCGCGGAATTGCGGGCCGCGGCCGCGTCGGCGAACGATCACGCGGACGACACCGAAAGCCTGCTGGCGCGGGAGAATTCGGTCGGCGCGTTCGGTGACGGGGTGCGCGAGACGTTGCGTGTGCATCGCGAAGGTGCGGGCAGGCTGCGCGACGAGGCGCTGCTCATGGCCGATCAGGTGGACGGCGCGGCCAACGACGCGGAGAAGACGCTGTGTGTGATGTACGCGTTCGGCATTCAGCTGCTCTGGCAGATCGTGCGGATCATGGCGGCGGCCACGGCGGCCGGGCCGTCCGGGCAGGTGGCCGCCGCGGCGGTGGTGGACTCGAAACTGGCCGCGGGCCGGGCCGAGATCGCGGCGATGCGGGCGGGTTTGAAACATGCGTTGGAGAAGGGGGTGGCGCATGCGGCCGCTCGGCGGTCGGCGCTGGGGCCGCTGCGGCTCGCCGTCACATTGGGTAAGTCCGCGGCCCTGCCCGTGGGTGTCGACGCGGGCGTGCAAGCGTGGCAGGTGATGCGGGGATTCCGCGCCCCGGTAGCTGTCGGCGCGAATGGTGAGAACCCGAACGGAATCGATACGACGTCGATTCTGGCGGCGGGCGTGTCGGGTGTCGGCGGCGCGCTCGGCGGAATGCTGACGAGCCGGTTCACGCCGAAATTTCTTCCCGGGCTGGCGAACAGCCGGTTGCTGCAGGGACTCGTGAACGGGACCGCCGGTGCGATATCCGGTTTGGGCGCGGCGGCATTGGTCACTGGTTGGCCGGAGAATTTCGGCCAGGTGCTGGCACCGCTGCTCAATGGCGGGTTCGCCGGGGCGGTGCATGCTCATCCGGCCGCCCACCCCGGATCGGGTGCGGCGCCGCGCACGAGGATCGACGGCGGTGGCGCCTTCACCCGGCCCGACCTGTCCGAAGCCCGCGCCGCATCGATCCCCGCTCCGCGCGAGGGGGAGGCCGCGCTACGACCCGCCGCTCCCCTGCCGATCGAGGTCCCGGCGGAGTCCAGACGAGCGTGGGAGAGCGCGAAAACGGCTTGGCGGTCAGGTATGGGCCCGGCGCCTGCCGGGCTCGCGCCGACACCGCCCAGCGAGGCGCCCCGCCGCGACCCGGCGGCCTCGCGTCCGGCCTCCGGTGTGGCCGGGCGTCCCGAGAGTCCGGCGCCGGCCGAGCCTCCGCGGCGAGACGAATCGGCGGCCCGCGCACCGGCGGCGGTACCGCGATCGGTCGAGGGCGGTCGAGAGACGTCCGCGCCGCCGAAGGTTTCGGCGAGCGCTCCCGATCGCCCGGTCGGTACTGCGCACGAAATGACTGCCGCCGCAAGCGAAGACGGTTCACCTGGGGATGGCGGACGTAGCCGGAGCGGCGAGCAGCGGACCGATGCCGCCGCGGCCCACGCGTACGAGACTCCTGCCGCGGGTGAGCACGGGTCGGCGGCGAACTCCGAGAAGGACGTTGCGGCCGCGGATTCCGGCGGTGGTGACGATTCGTCGGTGCCGCACGCCGAGGCGCAGGCGAAGGAGACATTGGCGGCATTCACCGCGAGTTCCGCTGAACAGGTGCCGGAGGAGTCGCGCCTGTCCAACCTTTCCGACGACGTTCTGCAGGCCGGGTTGTACGACCTCGACGAGCGGATGTCCACGGTCGCGACCATGGAGCTCATTCGCCGAGGCACGGTCAGTGACGACGTCCCGGACGGGAAGGTGCTGCGGCCGAAACAGCTGGAGGCGTTGTATGCGCTGAACACGAGCCCGGTGGAGATGAAGCCGGGCGAGGGCAAGTCGCTGGTGTTCATGGCGGCCGCGATTCAGCGGGCGGTGCACCATGACGCGTGTCTGCTCGTAACGACGGCCGATGGGCTGGCCAATCGCGAATTCACCACGTACCGGCGGATGCTGTCCGGCTTCGGTATCGACGTCCTACGGGCCGACCAGCGCAATGGTTTCGGGCAGTTCGAAGGGCGGCGGGCGATCGTGGTGGCCACCGGCGAGACGGTCGGACACCTGTGCAATGCCGGTAAGCAGCCGCCGCGCCGGGTATTGATCGATGAAATCGACGGGATCATCGACCGTGGCGAGCAGACATTCCTCCAATCGGAAGGAGTCGATCTGGCCGCGCCCGAGGCGACGGCGAAAGCGGTATTCGACGCGCACGATTTCCTCGCGAGAGGGCTCGCGACACCATCCGATAAAGGAGGGTTGTCACACGAGGATTTCGGGCTCGTGCGGATCACCGAAAAGGTCGATGTACAACGGTCCGACGGAACCTGGACGGTTGAAGACAAGCACTGGTACCACGGTCGAGCGGAGCTGACGCCCGCGGGGCGGGAGAAAGTCGAGGCGCTCCGGGGCGGGAACGAGCTTCTGAAAGGGATGGGCGTGTCGCGGCTCGAAATGGCCGCCGCCGCCGAGTTCACCTGCCGCAAATCGGTCCACTACGTGATGAAGGCCGGACGGATCGTCATCGTCGATCAGAGAGAACACGGCCTGCAATACAACCCGAACACGTCGAGTGAGTCTCGGTGGAGCGCCGAAAAGGGCAAGGCGAGTCTGGCCCAGGCCGTCGAGGCCAGGGAGATTCGCGCAGCCGAGGCCGCGGGCGTGAGCGCCGAACAGCATGGGATCAGAGTGCGCGCCGACGCCGAGTCCAATAGGAGGATCACCGCGGCCGAAATCTACGGCACCGATCGATTCTTCGTCGAGGTCACCGGCGCCTCCGGCACTCTCAAAGACCTCAACCCGGTACTGAAGAATATTTACGGCCTGCAAGAAGCGTATGAGGTCGGGCGGTTCACGGCGCACGGACTGGTGCAGGGTCAGCCCGAGGTGGTGCAGGACACCCGCACCAAATTGAACACCATCGCGGGATACGCCCACGAAATATCGGATGGGGGTGCCGGCCGCTTCCAGATGATCCTGTGTCACCGCAACGACCTGGTCGAGCAGCAGGTCCAGGCATTGCTGCGGAAAGGAGTGCCCCGGGAGGCGATCGAGTCGGTCGATGCCGACCGGATCGCCGGATGGGGCGCCGACTGGGAAACCGAGCTGCAGAAGATCTTCGACGTCGCCGGCGAGCAGGGCAAGATACTGGTGATCAACCGGCAGGGTCAGCGCGGCGTGGACATTTCGGTGTCCGAGGCAGTGCTGGCCGACGGCGGTATGCATGTGTGGCTGACCGAGGTCCCCGAGCAGTCCTACATCTATGAGCAGGCTACGAACCGCACCGCCCGCAAGGGGGAATTCGGCACCGCGCAGGCGTTGATGTCGCCGCAGGATGCGCTGATCCGCAATGCCATGCATCTCTATGGGGTGCGCGAAACGGTGGTCCACTTCAAACAAGCCGCCGAAGCTCACGAAAAAGCCCCGACTCCGGAAAACCGGCACAAGCTCGCCGAGGCCGGTGGCGAATTCGGCTCGCTGGTGGGCCAATTGCAGCAGCGCGCCCTCCACCACGCCAACGCGGACTTTCTCGTCCGCTATGCCGACAAGTCCGCCGACCCGGTCGCGGCGCTCGAATCCGCCCTCACCCCATGGCAACCGAGTGACGAGGACACCGGCCAACCACCGCAGAACTCGGCCGCACGCCTTTCCGCGCTCCTGACGACCCCGGTATCGGCTATTTCCGGGGCCGTAGCCGAATTGGAGCAGGCAGGCGAGGCGGATCCGCTGGGCAGGTTGCTGGGACAGGCGAAGCTACCGGCCGCCGTCGTGGAGGCGCTGCGGCAGGAGGTCGACGCGACCGCTCCCGGGGCGGCCGTGTACAACGGCCTGCTCTCCGATGAAAAAGCGCTCGAGTTGCTCACAGACCGGCGCGACAAGCTGGCCCTGCAGCTCGGGCTGAAATCTGGGGACATCGAAGGCGCCGAAGGCATGCGCAATGTCGACCGCGCGCTGACCGAGGCCAGGGCCGCCCTGGCCACGGCGCTCGTGAACAAGGTTCCCACCTCCGACATCACCCCCGCCACGGCCCGCCGCATCGTGGGTGAAGCGTTCACCGACTACCTGGCCGCCGTCACTCCGTCTCCGTCCGCTGACTCGGCCGCCGAGGACCCGGCCGCCGAGGACCCGGCCGCCGAGGACCCGGCCGCCGCGAAGGTCGTCGATGCGGCATCGGTCTACCTGGCTACGGCGGCTCTTCTCGCCCGAGTCGTCGAGATCCACCGCCGCAGCCCCAACAACTGCGTCAACAACGCCGTGACCGGGGTCCGGGTGCTGACGGAAAACGCGAACCTCTTCGAAACGCTCGACAATAATTTGCACGGCTATAACAGGCAGGACATCGGTCGGATATTCGGCGCTCCATTGGAGAAGACCACATCGCTGGAAGAAGTGGCAGAATCTCTGAAGAGGCGGCCGGGAGGCATCTCGGTTCTCGTCTACAAATGGAAGCAAACGGAAATACAGGGCGCCATCGGCGCCGACGACCATATGGTTCTCGTGGTCAACGACAGTGACTCACTCGAGCATCCGAACCTGGTGGTGGTCGATCTGGCAACCTCCAGGGACGGCGAGTACGAAACCGATTTCGGTCCGCAAGACCTGAAGAACCGCGAAGCGCTCCTGAAGAGAGCCGTCGAATTCGACGACTGGCGGGAAAAGCAGCAGAAATTCCTGGGCAAACTCTCCTCCGCCGACCGCGAGTTCTCCACCATCGAACTGACAGGGGATGGCAGTCTCGTATCCGGCACGTACCTCCGTGACGCACCCGCCGAAGAAAGCCTGCCCGAGCGCCCCGCGATCTCCCTTGAAATGGAGGCCGAGTTCGAAGGAAAGAGTCAGCCGGCGCTCGCGAAGCCGCAGGGACACCTCGAGCGGGCCCTCGCGCTGATCGACAGCTTCCGAGGTCCAGCGGAAACTGCGCGGGAGGCAAAGTCTTTCGTGAACAAGTGCTACGCGCAGTTCCGCCAGGAACTATTGGACCATGCGGGCAGTAGCGAAACGGCACTGAATATCAACCTGGCGGCCGAGACATACGTCGCCGGACTCGTCTTCGATATCCAACGCGCCGCCAATGAGACACAGGTAGCGCTCCCCGCTATCCTCGCATCCCTCGAAAAGGCCGAAGCGTCCGAGCCCGATGCGTCGAAGGCCGACGTCTCCATAACCAGATTGAGGGAACTCGCCCAACGCCTACTCTCCCCCGAAGACCTCGAGGCGCCCTCGAATACTCTCGGCGAGCCGCCGGATGTCGTCCCAGCCGAACCGAAGGAACTCATCGGCAGCAGGCCCGCGGCGGATGCGCCGGGAGGCCGCGAGGGCTGGTGGGGTGAGGTCGCCGCGGCGGTCCTGAAACCGGTCACCGGCGATGCGAAAAGGTTGGTCAGCGAAGGGGGTATCCCCGAATTCCGTTGGCTTACAGTCGCATTGGGGTCCCTCGCCGGATACTTTACGACAACGGGCGGGGTTGCGCTGCGCAGCCTCGCCGACGAGCCGTTCGCCGACATCCTGCCCCTGTGGAATCGGCTGGGCGAACTCGCCGCCGAGTTCGAAAATCGAGGGTTCGGGCTCTGGCACGAGCGAACCATGTACCAACTGGCCGAATCGATGGTCGAGCACGCGCCGATCCTGCAATACCGGAATGCATATGAGGCAGAGCACAGCGTGGACGCTCAGGGGGTCTGCGTCGGCATATCGTGGGATGTCAGCCGAGCCGGAATCATGCGGCGTGGAGTCGTCGAGGTTGCCCAGGGCACGGCACGGGGAGGGGTGATGTTCGCAGACTTGTGGAACGAAGTCGGCGACGTCGTCCACGGGATAGAGAGCACCTGGCTTGATGACCACAGGGACGTCGCGGATAACCTCCACAATTTCAACGAGGGCATCCGAGGGGGACTTCGCGAGGAAGATTCGGCGCGCGCCACGTTCACTGGGAAAATGGCAGTTCGGAGAGGGTTTACCGACGTTGTCATCCACTACCTGAATGGTGAGCCAGGAAACTACGATTCGGCTCGGTTGACATTCGTCCGGCCGACCCGGCTGCGGGAAATGCGCTGCCGCACCCTGGGTCATCGAGCGGGGGCCCGCGTTCCGGAGGCATTGGACAGAGCGGGCTGGGCCTCCGAAATCGCGCTCTTGCGTGACGAGGTCGCTCAGGAACGTGCGTCGTTGTCCGACGACGCGCTGCGTTCGGGTGCGTCCGAGGCGCCCGTCATCTTGTCGGGCAAGCGCGCGAGGGTTGAGGCGCAGAGCAAAATTGTCGAGGAGCTGGCCCAGCGCCTCGCAGAATGGTGGGGCGAACAGGACGCGCGCGACCGGTCCGCTGTTGATGCCGTCGCCGAAGACGTGATGCGGCTTTCCGGTGCTCGGCGGGTGACACCGAACACCATCCTGCTGCCCGGACCCGTCGTCGTAGCCATAGCCGAGGACGGCTGGCACGACGATGCCGTGACCGACATGCTGCTGCACAACCTCGAGCTGCGCAACGAACTCCGCGCCACCGGCTACCGTATCCGTTTTCTGAAACCCGTTGCCGCGCAGGATGTCTCAGGGCACACGACGGTGCGGTCGGAAGAGCTGGGGGTCGTCCGTGTCGAGGCCACGCGGCAACTGCCCGGAGATCCGCGATCGGCCCGGCATCGCAGGCTGCGCGAACAGGTCCGCAGCCAGTTCCAATCGTTGATAGCGGTCGGCGCAAGCCGCGCCGTTGTGGCCGAGCAGTTTCTCAGGGCCGATTGGCGGTACAGAGCGGCTCTGGCGGAACAGTGGCACGACCTGACCTCTCCGCTACCGGGGGTTCCGGCGCGGTGGCGCAACCGCGCCTACCGCCACTGGCTGGCCAGGGATCTGGAGCGACTGGGCGCCGCACGGCGGCGCTTGGACGACAGCGAGTTGCGACGACTGGCCAACCTTGAAACCGTCGATGCCACAGTGGCATACGCCGACCTGCGTGCCGGACAGATTCCCGGCCGACCGGACGTATACCTGTGGGCATTCGATCCCGGCACCGGGTACCTGGTGCTGACGCTGGACGACACGGATCTGGTGCCCGCTGCTGCCGGTATCGATCAGCACACCATCGGCGCGTCGACCGTCGGCCGGATCGAAGCCGAGATAGACCGGATCGTCGACACATTCGCCGCGGACCGGCGCGCCGCACCGGGGCACAGCCGGGCTGCCGTAGTAGTGGTAACCGGCGACGCCGACTCGCACGCCACCGCGCGCGGAGAGTCCGATCTGGCCGAGATCGCGGCCACCCGCGACTTCTATCGGGCCTACCAGCACAAGGCACTCGGTTCATCCGCTGATCGGCAGGCGCTTGCCCGTCTGCTGGAAGGTGACCGCCGTGACACGGTGTCCGAAATGCTATGGCTGGTCGAACTTCTGGCACCGGGCCATCCGGTTCGGTTGATCGGGCCGACGGCCCCGGGCTTCCCGGTCGGGGCACCGGGCGAAGAGATTGCGACCAGGGTGGGCGCCGACTGGTCGAGGGTGTTCGACAGACCCGAAGACGTGGCGACACATCTGGCAGGAAGGCCGGGCGCGTTCACCCTGCTGGCCGTCGAGAACCCGGCACGTGGCTACGGCAGCGGCGTGGATCTGGTGATGGTCCGAAACGACCGCGACGGCCTCGTGCAGATCGATCTGAACGACGTCAACCCGAACGGGGTCGAGCCCGGGGCCACGGCGCGGACGGCCCTCGCCCGTGACTGGCCCCGGTTCGAGCCCGACAGCTGGGCGGGTAAGTGGGGCAAGGGATTCGGGATCGGATTCGGGCCTGACGGGCCCGAGCGCCCCTTGGCCGATGGCGAGTCGAACGGTGTTCCCGGTCAGGATTTCCCGGTCGGCCTGATCGGGGCGCGGCCCTCGGACACGGGCTCGGCGTACGAGCGCTACTGGCATCAGATTCGGCAGCGGCACGACGATCGGACGAGATGGCTGGGCGCGAAATTCGGGGGACCCGTGCCCACGGCCCTGGGCACGGGTTCGACGGTGTTGGTGGACTGGGCAATTCGCCAGGTCGAAGATCGGGACCGCCTGGCCGAGTTGCTCCGGCTGAAACCCGGCGATCTCGTCGGCGACCCGTCCGCACGGCAGGTGTGGGCGCAGCTCGATGAACGCCGCATGCTGCGTACCGACCACGGTGACGCCGGATACGGCCTGTACGTCGATCAACGACTGACATGGACCGCCATCGCGGGCGCGTATCGCCGTGTCGGCGACGATGTGGACCTGGCTGTGGATCGGTTCGCGGAGAGCCTTCAGGTACTGGAGAGCGCCGACCGCATCGCGCTACTCGCTTGGCGGCTGGAGTGCTTCGCCGAACTGGCCGGACAGCTTCGTGCGGACGACATGCGCGACGACCAAGCCGGTCGGCCGGGCGGCTCGGCCGAGGCCGTGCGGCGGCGGGAGTTGGTGCGGCGACTGGAATCGCTGACCGCCGAACTGGAGTCGCACGAGAACGCTCTCGATGCGATGAACACCGTTGAACTCCAAACCGTTTGCGGTCGGTACGGTTTGGCCTGGTCCACGCTCCGGCCGAACCAGCCGGGCCGAACCCGGTTCGACGCCCTGCTCGCCACCGCCACCAGTGAGCTTCGCGCCGTCATCGGCCGAGACCCGGCGCGGCTGAGCGGGCAGGAGCTGAGCGACTACCTGAATTCCTCCGACGACAACGCCGTGAAGTGGGCGGGGGTCCTCGGCGATCTCACCATGGTTGCCCGCGTCACCGATGAAGCCCACCACCATGAGACCCTGATTGCCGACCTCACCGCGCGGCTGGACGACGAACTGACGCAGGCGTTCCGCGCGCCTCCCGGCTCCCTGTTCGACGGTATGACCCGGCGGGTAGGTCGCGAACTCGCGCTGCTGCACGCCGACATCATGCAACGTCAGGAGCCCCGCCCGTCCGTCCGGATGGTCGACTCGACCCGCCCTGGCTGGGCGGGCATCGTCGACGATCTGGACCGCAAGCTGGATGCCGCCCGGCTGAACGCGTTGCGGCTCGCGGCCGAGTTCGCTGCGGAGTCGGCGCAACACCTCCAGCACCACCCCGACGACCGGCAGTTGCTCGAGCCCGGCCCGGACCTGCTCGACCGGCTGCGGGCGGCGGCGGACGTACGAGAGCGCCCCGCCGATGGCGGCCGGGCCCGGAGTCTCGATCGTCTCGCCGTCCGGCGTGCGGAGTGTGTGAGGTGGGAAAATCTGTTCCGCGACCTGAACCGGCAGGCACAGCGCTGCGACGCATTCGCGGGCGAATACCGCAGGCGCCCGAGCGATCGCGTCCTGCGCAAGCTCACCGAGGCCTTGGCCGCCGCGGTTCGTATCGGCGAGTCGGCGCCCAGGGACGAGTCCCGTCATGAGGCGATGCGGCGTGCGGTGGCCGAATTCGCGCTGACGCGGTTGCCCGGAATCAGCGCCCCCGAGATGCCGTCGGGCAGTGCCGAATGGGCGGACCAGTGGCTGCGGGTGCCCGATGAGTCCGACTACCGCGGGGGCTTGACTGCCAGCGAGGCCGTAGAACTCGCGCGGCAACAGGTCGCGCGGACCCACGAGTGGTGGAACGGCCTCACCGACGACATCCTGCCTACGGATCTGCGGGATCCGGAATCGAGCGCCGACGGCCCGGGGCTCGGATATGGCGAGTTGCGAGTCGCGGTGATGTCGCAACTCGTGCTCAGCGGGACGCTCGGCGCACCGACGAACGCCCTATTGAACATGAACGAGGCGGCGGCGCTTTCGATCAGGTTGGATCCGACCGATCCTCGATATGAACTGGTCGCCGAATTGTCGGCCGCGGGCGGCGCCTCCGCGCGTTCTCCCCTGGAGACATTGCGTTACGCCGACTTCTCCGCGGGAGAGTTCGAGTTCATTCTCGGTGCGGTCCCGGAGGAGTCTAACAAGGTTGTATATCTGGTGTGTGATCGTGAAGCCGACCCCGTTTCCGCGTATTTCGACGCTGCCGCGGAACTGGTAAAGCAGACTCACGAGATCATGCCGAATTCGAAGGTCTCCGTGGTGGCATGGCGACGCGGTCCCACCGGCGACTCCGAGGAGTCCAGCCGTATCCGCGGGTTGCTGTTGCGTCAGCAGATTATTGCGGACAATCACCACCGTCATTTGGTCAACGCGGAAATGTCGGCGGATATCACCATTGTGGCTGTCGACAGTGGCTGCTATGCGGCTGGTCAGGCGGTCTCACCGGAAATAGCGGGGTTGCACACGCTGGCGATGGTCGACCCGAGTCCGCATGCTGGTGTGCCCCGGGACTTCGATGAGGCTATATATGTCGTCAGCCGTCAGGAATCCGTCGACAGCTGGCTCCGCACCTGCGCGGCGGCTTCCCTGTTCCGTGTCGGATCACCGCGGGAGTCGCGCGGACAGGCGCATGATCGAGGCGCGGCGAATATCGCTCACTTCCGTGAGCTGTACTCGGAACGCTCCGAGTGGAAGCAACTGCCCGCGCTGGTAGGTGAGGCTGATGGACTGCCCGCCAATATTCGGTCCGATATCAATAACAAGACGCTCGAGCACGCCGAGTCCTCGGGAAACCACGCCGCCGCCGTATTCAGGGAGGCGCTGCGCCAGCCGATGGCGTGGGCTCGGGAACACAACCTCCGATTGCGGCAGCCCATGCCGCACATACTGTCGGTCGACGTGTCGAACCCGAACAGCGCCGAGATGACGCTGGCCTTCGGAGAACTGGGTCCGGAGGTCCCGCTGCCCGAAACTGAGGCACTGGCCGCGGTGACGCAACTCGATCAGAGCTCCGAGACTACGGTGCTGACCTACGTATTCGATGACACCGACGACCCGGCCACACTCGACGCGCAGGTGGTGGCCGCCGCAGCCCGGCTCGAGTGGGCACGAGACCATTACGGCGCGGACGAGGTCGCGCTCGTGGCGCACGTCCGAATCCACCTGTCCGGAACCGACGACGGCACGGATACGTCCGAGGCGATGGCCCGGCGTCTGGCCCGCCGGTTGGAGGCCCTGCAGGGAGCGCGCGGCGCCAGTGAGCTGCGACCGGCGACGATATGGGTGGAGGGCAGCCCGCAGGTCGACTCGATCCTCACGGATATGATCCGCGCGGACGAGGGTGCTCCGGTCGATGAGGCCATATCCCCGGCCGCGCATCACGCCTCCAGGGAAACCTCTCGGGACCCCCTGGGTCTGGAGGGCGAACTGCAGGAGTGGGAGGCCAACTATCGCGGCGATCTCGAAGAACTCGACCGAAAGCTCAACGATGCCGCGCCGGGCGCGCGAGAATATGCGCTGCGGCAGCGACGCGTTCATGTGGAGAATTTGGCGAACGGTGTCGCTGCTGCCCTGAACCGCCACGGCATGGCGCGCAACCGGCTCGTCGAGGCCAAGGCAATGGCATCTGCGGAGTTGCTCTACTCGGCCGTCGATCTGGGCGACCTCCAGCGTCACAATACAGTCGTCGCCGAATTGGTGGCGGCCGGCCGACGTGCGAAGGATCTGGCTGATCGGTTGGAGGAACTGTACAACCTACATCTCGATTTGGTAGAGCTGGAGCCGTTTCACGATTACGTATTGGATGCCGATCCGCCGCTGCGGTTGGACTGCTCCGATCCCAAGACATACCCGATGATCAACGCGATGCAGATGATGCTGCGGGGGGTGTACGGCGATCGAAGCGAGCCCTTTATGGCTCAGGAGCAGGTGACCGACTCGCCGACTGTGACTACTGAAATCGAAACCAGCTTCGATAACGACCACGATCGGGTCATACATCACGATCTGGTTTCGGGCCACGAGCAGCGGATGTTGTGGCTGCATATCACCGATCACATTCTCGGCAAGAAAAATAGCGACGGAAAGAGCCTTCTCGAGCGAATTGCGTTTCTGTTGAGGCACGTCATAAGCCACCATGGAAAACTCGAAAGACTGCAAACCGTGCTGCGGGAAGGCTTCGGTTACTCCACCTGGCATCATCCGAACGATCCAGGAAATTCCGTCGGCAGCAGGCCGGCGGAGCACGGCGGACAATCGGACTCGTCCGAGCGTGAAGACAGTGCTGTGCCGTACGGCGCCAACCGGAAATCCGCCGAGCAACGGCGCTTCGAACACTGGTATCGCACCGGTAACGGGGAGTCGGAACCAACGCAGCCGGTAACTCGCTACGTCGAGATGCATCGCCTGGAGTTCTCACAGGTGCGTCGGTGGATGAAGCAACTCGGCGCTGACCCTGCGATCCACGACAACGAACCCGATACCCCTGTACCGCTACCGCAGGTCACCGAACTCGGTGACTGGCCCGAGCGTCTTCGCCGCTATCTTGCCCTCACTCCCTCCGGCATGGATCAGCTTATCGGCGCGCCCCGCGGCAGCTGGTCAGCCTACGAAAGACACGAAAAAGACCTCGCCATAACGCAACTCCGCGCTCTCCTCCGCCGGGTTCCGGGACTTCGCGAGGGCTACCGTGCCTACGCCCACCATCACACGCAGCTGCTCGCGAACGGTAAGCCCGCCCATCCCGAAGGCTACGACCACCTCGGCGAATACCTCAAATTCCTGCGCACGGAAGCCGGTATGACGCTGGAGCAGGTCGCGAGACGTGTGAACCTGAGTGTGAGCAGCGTTTCGAAGCACGAGTCCGGGCGGCACCTGCCGTCGCGAACGGACGTTGAAGGGTATATGAGGGTATTCCCTCCTGCCGCCGGAGTCACATACCGGGAACTGGTGGAATGCTTTCCGGAACTCGACGTCGATCGACTGGTTTTCCCCAGTTTCCGCGCCGCCGAATCATTTCATGAATACATCCGCTATTGGCGCAATATCAACGGGGACATGTCGGTCTTCAAGGCTGCCGAACGGTTCGGCGTGGTGCGCAGAACCCTGATACCGGCCGAGGTCGAAGCCCGTGAATCCGGCGCCGGGAGGCCGCGCAGGCCGGAACCGCTCGAACTCCTCGGTCTCTACGATGCATTGCTGGTCGAGTACCCCTACCTGCCGCGCGAGGCAGGTCATTGGAACGACCTGGCCGAAGCATGGGGATACGAGTACCGGATGAGCCCCGACGGAGAGCCGATACTCGACCCCGCGATCTACTCCCCCAGTGCCTGGGTCACCGCGGTCCGCCTGGGTCACCGAATGTCCCAAAGTAAGTTCGCGGCGCGCATTGGTGTATCCCTCGGCCTGATCGGAGATATCGAGAGGGGACGTCGCCCGCCCACCCCCCGTTTTCTGACAAAGCTGGGCGCCGCGTTGGACATTCCGGACGAGATTCTTGCCGCGGTGCTTCAGCGCCTGTCCGACCAGCCGCCTTCCGGCGACAACTTCAACGGCCGCGTCGGCAGCCGTCCGTCGGAGAGCGGCCCCGCCGACGCTGCCTCCAGCCTCGAGGACCGTAGAAATATTGCCGACCGGGTTCGTGGACGGGAAATCCGGCTGTGGCAGGAACTCGCCGCACTGCTCCGAGCGCACGATATCGATCCCGCGGAATTCATCGCGCCCGATTCGGGGGTTTGGCAAAATTGGCTCACGCAGCACGCGGAAACCCGGGATGATCTGGTGCGATTGCTCGGTATCGAGTTCGACCGAGGCGATGACGAATGGTTGCACCATACCGCCCGGCACCAGGCCCGCGCGACTCCGGAGTTCACGGCCACGGCCGCGCGGTTCGCGATGTCCTATCGAGTTGTCGCGCTGGTCGGCGACATCCATCGATTGCACCGGTGGCAGCGAGTGGTCACCGAGTTGGAAGACGATCTGGGCGCCGCCGAAGCTGCTCGTGGCCCGAACTCGCCCTCGGTCCGAGGTGCGCGGGAACAACGGTTGGATCGTTACGCCCATCAGCTGTATCTGCTGGGTAGAGCCGTGGAGAATGCCGAGCGGGACCGGCAGTCGTTGGATCCGATGCGACGGCGATTCCTGTCCTCGCTGCGGGAATTCGACATCGAGCCGCCGGACAGATGGCAAGGGATAATGGGTCTGCAGGTTCGCCTGCGGGGGATGCTCTCGACCGAAGTATCGAAGGCGACCAGTGGTGCGGAAGCAGAGGATCGAATCCGTCGATTGAGCTTCTTGGTCGCGGAATCGGACATGCTCGCCGCGGCGGAGGAGACTACGCGTCGACTGAATGCGGATATGGCGACATGGCTGAACCATGTCGAGGGAGTTCTGACGGGAGTTCCCGCCGTAGACCATCGGCTGCCCGTCGAGGCACTGCCCTCGGAAAATCCCGATCCAGCCTACGTGGAAAATGTCCGGGAACTGTCAGCCGCGGTGCGTGAAGAGATTGCGTGGCAACGTCGTCGTGATCTCGTGGCTCTGCTGGACGGGTATGGACCGGAGTTCCATGTCGATGTCACCAGGCTGGACGCGGGTGCGCTCGGCGCGAGTGAACTATTGCGGCTGACCAGCCTGCGCGCGCAGGAGCCCGCCGGCATCGCGGGAGAACTTGATGGCGCGGACTCCCGAGAGGCGGTGGCGCCCGAGCGGTTCGGCGTCGTCTCGTGGGCGGATCGGCTCGACGCCGCGATCGAGCTGGCTCGTGGGATCGTCGCCGCAACCTCCAGGATCCGGAGGATCGACACGCTCGCAGGCGTATTGGATCAAGCAGATCGCTGCGGCAGGAAGGCCAAATCCTGGACGAAGGATCTGCTGGAGGAGCATTTTCGGAAATTTCCGCACGATCGTTCACTCCGCGATGTCGACGGTGGTATCGACTACAGAAAATTGGTTGCGTTGATAAATAGTCATAAAACGCAACTGCGCTCCGAAGGCTGGCCCGTCGACAACGATCGGCTATCTCCGATATTGGCCATGGATCAGCAATACCAGGGTTGGTGTCTACTCCGCGATGCCTGGTCGGTCGCGCATTCCTGGGAAATGTGGTGGCACGGCGCGTGGCGCGCCCAGATCGACCTCGCCAGACGAGCGAGCGACTGGCGTGCGGCGGAGGATCGCAAGCTCGCGGCCCATGAAAGACTTCGAGGACTCGACGTTGCCGCCGATATCGACCTGGACCGCCTGGAATCGCCGGCGTATCTGAGCAGCCGGCTCAGGCAAGCTCTGAAGAGTCTTCTTCGGGCATTCGACTCGCCGGTGCCGGGAAAGCTCGGCGAGCTCGACGTCGAGCGAGAGTTGCGAGTGGCCGAAGTGGCAGAAGCAGTCCGGGAGCTGTTCGAGCAGGTCGATCTCAACCGAACGCAACACGCATATGCCGAACTCTGCCGGCAGCTGACCACCATCGGATTCGCCGCTGTCCGCTACACACACTTCACGAATCGTCTCGACATGGAGGTACCTCAGGCGCCCCTGGGATCCCCCACCAGCGTCGAGGTACCGCCGGACAGTTCTCCCGACACGCCCGGTGTGAGCCGCGACCGGCCGGGATGGCCGGGAAACGCCTTCAGGGGAGACGACCCGTTCATCAACCTTCAGGCGCTCGTCGACCGGGCCACCGGTTCCAGCCCCAATAGTAGGGCCCGGGCGAGGTCCATCGACGAAGCAATGGAGGAGTGGTACATCGAGGCGGTTGAACAGGTAGCGGAGTTCCGCACCGGTGTGCCCCATCGGTCCGCCCGAGAAATGGCGGTCACCGCACGGGTGCTGAACGCCCTGGTGTGGAAGCTGACGCAGCGGCTGGCCGAAGAATTTTCCGAACTTGCGGACTCACCTCCGGCCTCGGTGGATCCGACCGAGCTGCGGTCGAGGTACTCGGCGCTGCACCACAGAGCGCGCAGACTGCGAATGCAGGCCGATGCCGTCTGCGAGCTAGTTCGAAGTCTGCCCGAAGAATTGCCCGCCGGGTCGCTCGAGCCTGTCGCGGGGCATCCTGCTGCGCCGGAGTTTCTGGACGATTTCCCGAGGCTTCTCGGGCGTGTGACGAATGCGTTGGTTCAGCCGCCGGGCGCAGCATCGGAATTCACCCCGTCCGCGGACACCATGGCGACTTCGGCAGCGAATGCGGCGACGAGCCTGACTGCGTTTATCGGCACGAACTTTCCGGGCCAACCGAGAAATTGGTTCACACATGTCGACCGGTACGCGCTCGCTCGCGTAAGCCTACGGTTCGATCACGCCCTGTTGCGGGCGCTTCGGTCCGCGTCGGCAGCGGAATCTGCACAGCTGGAGGCATCGGGTCCGGTGCGGTCGGGGTCGACGATGGATGCCGCTGAACTATCCGATCTGTCGCTTGCTGCTCGGTTCTACGTGACGAAGACCAGCGCCGTCGAGATCGCGATGAATCTTGTGGCACGAGCGGCGTCGGCATACGAAAGTGTCGCTCAGCGCATGACAGATCCGGCATCCGCGTCGTTTTCGGCGGAAGTCTTCAAAAAACTGAACGAGCATCTTGCCGAAGAAATCAGCGGACGTACAGGCCCCGAGGTTTCGGTACTCATGCGTCGTGGCGGGTTCGAGCGGCTGGTGCGGGACAGCGCGGCGGCGGATGCGTTCGACGAGACGATTCGGCGTCTCGAGATATCGGATTCCTACGAGGCCGCCAGGGAAGGGTTCGTAGCCGAAGCTCTTCGGCGTCTACATGCGGACCCGAGCGAAGCGAGTGCCGTCAGAGAATGGTTCACCGAGTCGGTCTATTCGGCTTATCTCGATGGGTTGCGGTCGGTTCGCGCGGCTACTCTCTACTTCGCTCGGTCTCTGGCGACGCTGGAGTGGCAGGACCTGATTCATTCGTTCACCCGGGGTAGAACGATGCTTCGGGCGCGAGAGCTGGTGCGCACGTCGCATGGTGAATCGCTGGAGTCACTGATAGCTGCGAAGCGGATCGAAGTGGGCGAACCTCGCGGGATGTATCTGCCCAGGGACCGCGTCCCGGTGCGTGTTCCGGTTCACGATTTCTACGATGCGTACTGCATTGTCTTGCAGGCCGCGTTCGAAGACGTGCGTCGTGAGCTGGGAATCGGTCAGGAATATATCGGCACCGAGAATGCGGTGTTCTACTCCGAGTGGAGTCGCGCCAGGGAATTCACTGATGCCGGGCCGGAGGTATTGGAAGCACTGATATTGCGGTGGGAAGGGTCCCGGGCGACCGAGCTGTTCGGATCATTCCATTTCGCGTCGTCCACGCGTCGGGACGCAAAAGCCGATTTGTTCGATAGGTCTTACCCGGCTCTCGAGGTCGTCTTGCGGGCGCCGGCGTCGCTGGCGGGACCGCGAGCGCGGTTCATTCGTGAGCTTCTGGAATCGGACCCGAAGTTGCATGTGCTGGTCCCCGCGGCGCGCGAGATCTACGACCGCGGTCCCACCGAGGATCTGATATCGCCGCTGGTGGCAGGGGACTTGAAATCGTATCCCGCTCCCGCCCCAGGCGTCGGCATGGACCATGAGGCGGCCCGGGCGGTCCTCGAGGTCATTGCCGCTGTCGCGCGCGCCACCGCCTGGAAGCCGCGCCCGCCGGATTCCGACGGCCCCGATCTGCCGGATAATTTGCCGAACGGGCCGACGGGCGAAGTCGGCAGCAAGCCGTCGGACAGCGCAATTGGGCCTTGGGCGGCCCCGGCGATTTCCACGCCGTGGACGCGGCGGCCGACACCATGGTCGTCCCGGCCGCAAAGCCGCACCGAGGTGGCAAACGAGGGACCGACGGGGAATGTCGGTGACCGGCCGCATGACGAACGAGCCTCCGGGGAGGAGCGTGCCGCCCGCCTGGCGAGGCTTCTCAACCGCGTCGAGCCGCTCGTTTTCGAGGAGGGCCGGATTTTTGTCGGTGATGCTTTGTTCGTGTATCCGATGGAGATGCGTCGCTGTATCGCTCAGCTCTCCAGAAGACAGCGTGTACTTGTTGTGCAGTTGTTCGATCAGGGTCTCGATGTGGCGCAGGTAGCAGAATTTCACAGTGGTACGCGTGACGCTGTTATCGCACTGGGCCGGGATACGTTTCGGCGTTTGGTCGAGTTGTTGCGTGTGGAGCTGGAGCGGCCCACTGATCTGTCGGAGTTGCTTGCCCGCGGGAAGGCACTCAGCTTTGATGAGGCGATGGTCACGATCCGATTGGCGATGATCGACGAGGAGGCGGCTCTGAGGAATTGCCTGGATCGGCTGGGTACGCGTCAGCGCGAGTGTATCGAGTTGCGGGTGCTGCAGGATCGGAGCCGGGCCGAGGTAGCGGCCGTGACGGGCACGTCGGAAACGAACATCATCATTGCTAATAGCGCTGCCGTGCGCAATGTGATCGAGTGGCTTCCGGGTGAGCTCGATCGGCCCGGGCGGCTGGCCGAGCTCCTTGCGCGGGTGGAGCCGCTGGATTTCGAGGACGGCCGGATTTTCGTCGAAGACGCCTTGATCGTGTATGAGGTCGAGATGCGTCGTTGTTTCGCTCGTCTTCTGAGAACACAGCGCGAATTTGTTGTGCAGTTGTTCGATCAGGGTCTCAGCCTGGCGCAGATAGCCGAACTTCGCGGTAATAAGCTTCCGGCTGTCATCGCGCTGGGCCGGACCACGTTTCGGCGTTTGGTCGAGTTGCTGCGCGCAGAGCTGGAGCGTCCTACCGATCTGTCGGAGTTGCTTGCCCGCGGGGAGGCGCTGACTCTCGACGAGGCGATGGTTGCGATCCGTCTGGCGATGATCGACGAGGAGACGGCCCTGAGGCATTGCCTGGATCGACTCGGTGAGCGCCAGCGCGAATGTATCGAGTTGCGGGTGCTGCAGGATCGGAGTTCGGCCGGGACAGCAGCCGATATGGGTATATCCGAAGCTAATGTTATATACGCCAATCGCCTTGCCGTGCGCAATGTAGTCGAGTGGCTTCCGGGTGAGCTCGATCGCCGTGGGCGGGTGGCCGATTTTCTTGCGCAGACCGAACCACTGAATTATAAGGAAGGGAGGTTGTTCGTCGAATACGGCTTGTCCGCGTATCCGATGCAAATGCGTTTTTGTTTCGCTCGACTCCCCGTGCAAGAGCGGATACTTATCGGGGAACTGTTCGATGAAGGTCTCGGCGTGCCGCAGGTCGCCGAGTTGCATGGGAAAACGGTCGGCAACTTCATGAGAGTGGGCTGGATTACGTTTCGGCGGTTGGCTCGGTTGCTTCGTAGCGAACTCGAGCGGCCTACCGAGTTGTCCGAATTGTTTGCCCACGGAAAGGTGATATCTGCTCGTGAGGCGGCGGCCGCCGTCCGTGTGGTGATGATTGCTCAGCCAGATGCATTGAGGCGCTGTCTCGATCGGCTCCCGGACCATCAGCGTAAATATATCGAACTACATGTACTGCAGAATCAGAGCCTGGCCCGGACAGCAGCGGCGGTGGGTGAGACTGAATATTCAGTCAAAGGTGAGTACGCCCGTGCCATGCGCCGTGTGATCAAGTCGCTGCGTGCGGAGTTCGGCCGGATCCGCGCAGCGGACAATGATGCCGAGGGGGCAGAAGGTGCGAACGATAATTCGGAAGCCGCCCGGTCTCCGGAGGAGCGCCGATTCCGGAAGTGGTATCGAATGCGAACGCACGCGGCGGCCGGATCGGCAACCCAGAGCCTGGCCCAGTATGCGCGCATGCACCGCCTGAGCACGGAACAGATGCGGCGCTGGTCGAGTGCAATCGGCGCGGATATCGGCCGGTACACAGCGGAAAAAGATACCCCGGTCCCGCACCCCAGGGAATACGACGATGCCCGCCACTGGCTCGACGCTGTTCATACCTATCTGGCGTTGGAACCCGAGCAGATGGACGAACTCCTCGAGGGAGCGCCGGGAACGTGGCGCGCCATCGTGAGTAGTGTCGCGCAGTCGCCCCAGCGGCTGCCCTCGTTCGCCATCCGCCAGGTGCGCGCCCTACTGCGACGTGTACCCGACGCTCGTCACCTCTATACGCCGATCGCTCTCCGCTTTCTCCCCGAGCTTGCGGAACCGACCCACCTCGGTACATACTTGCGCTATCTGCGTGAATCCGCTGGCATCTCGCCACAGCAACTAGCCGAAAAGATCGGTGTCCCCGTCGATGCGGTCTGGAGACGTGAATCCGGGCGCCGCTACTTCAGATCGGTCGAGTGGTGGGAGACATATCTTCACGCATTGATCTCGGAGACCGCCGGATACGTGTATGGGCGAGGTCTCGGCAGCATCGGTGACAGTCTTCGATATCTCCGTGAGCGGGTCGGACTCACCGCACAGCAACTTGCGATCGCACTATCCGAACCGGCGGAGGCTGTTATCGCCATCGAAACCGGGCGATCCAGGCCGACGTTACAGATGGTGGAGGCATACGTTCAGGCCGTGACTCCAGGCGTAGCCCGCTACCCCGAAGGTCACGACTACCTTGGTAGCTACCTGAAGTATCTCCGTGTATCGGCGGGTTTGTTGTGCAAACAGCTCGCCGACCGGGTAGGAATTGCGGAATATTTGGTCGCCGCCTGGGAGAGCGGAAAAAAGCCGAGCCGTGGCCTCGCACCCTACCTTCGGGTCTTGCCGAATGCCGCCTCCGCTGCCGATGTCGCCGAGGTGTTTACTTTCTTGCCGAGGCCTGTCTTGCGGTTCCCGAATCCGTATACAACGCTGAATTTCGATGAATATCTGGAATACTTCGGCCGCCTGAACCAGCTCAGCAACAGGGCCGCTTCCAGAATTTTCGGAATGAGAGGAGCGCACGGCGAACGAGAGTTGGTGGGGCTATCGGAATTGCGGGTGCTCCGAGCGCACGATGAAATCCGTGATCACCCGGGAGCGCCCTCGTGGAACGATTTCGCCGGGGCGTGGGGATTTGGATACAGGATGGACCCGGACGGGGAACGGCAACCCGATCCGGAGATCTTCGCCGCGCAGCTCGGTACGGACTTTTGGATAAACGACTGGATGAGGGCTACCCGCCTGTACCACAGAAAATCCCGGCCAGAATTCAGCCTCGACATCGGCCGGGCAGCCCGTTGGGCAGACGGTGTGGAGCAATATCAGTATTCTGTCACGTTGTGGGCGGTTCGAGCCATGCGGGACGCCAATCTGATTTCGCGTGAGATATCGATTGCGGTGATCAAGAAATACTTTTTCCGGTCCGACTTCCATCCCGCTGAGCCGCGTGAGTCGGAGAAGTTCTGGAACTTCATCGCCGCCCGCATCGGGTCCGATGAAGAAACTCAGATCAGAAATGATATATTCCTGAGCTTCCGATGGATGCTCGAGATCGCGGCGCGGCGTTGGGCTCCGCGCGAGCTGCGCGAGGACTTCGCCCAACGACTCTTCTTCACGATGCGGGCAACGATAGAGAGACACGCCCCTTTTCATTCTTTCGCCCAGCATCTCTGGGCGAACTGCCGTGGTGCCGCCTACCTGTACCTACTCGAGCGCAGGTTCGGGAGAAAGGTATCTGGCTATACGGATCTGGTACTGGTTGGCAAGATCGACTACTATCTCTACCGGCTCGGTGAGTCCGGGACGCGGCCGCCGAGTGATACGGAAATCGCGCGAGCGCTGGAGCTTACCCCGGAACAGGTCGGCTGGGGGCGTCAGCTGATCGCGCAGTCGACCGTCTATCTCGACGCGCCACTGCAGGATAGGTCGGGCGAATTCGGGAAGGCCGGATCGCGCGAGATAGCCGATCCCGCCAAGCCCCCGGTCGAAAATGACGTGGTTGTGCACGAAACCCTCCGGGGCCTCCTAGCCGAACTGCCTGATTCCGACCTGGTAGCGACCCTTGTCGAACTATGCCAGGTGCAGGGTACGTCGGTGCACGAGGCTGCCGCTGAGGTGGGAATCGGGTCGGAGCGCGCGGAACAACTGCTGGAACAAGCCGGTCGAATACTTCGAGGCGCCAGAGACGCACTGACAAACGAGGAAGAACCGCCCGTCGTGGACGACGACAATGATCGAGGGCGCGCCGGTGACGAGGCGAGTGCCGACAGCGAGCACGGCGGGCACTCGCTCAACCGATGTGGGCACCTTACGCTGCGTCTGCAAAAGAGCCGGACCGGCAGACTGGATGTGATAGTGCCCGGTGAGGTAGACCGGTCGGGACTGTTGGCGATGCACTGTGCGGCTTTACTGCACGGACACGGGAATCCGGATGACCTGACACCGGATGAACTGCCGCGCGGGTTCCGTATCGAGCCGACACGATCGCATCTCAACCTTGCCAAGGCCATCCTGGAAGCGGTCGGCAATCTGCCTCCCGCAGCGCGAAACGGCGTCTCTGTCGTGGTATTCGACCAGACTCGTACCAGGGATCGGCACGGAGTCAGCGGACACATTTATCGGCTGGTGTACCGATGTGACGAGACGGGAAACGATGGACGCATCGAGCTGCAGGATCCCGGGATGCGACGGATCGGCCCGTGGAACGCGCGCACGAATGTGAGCGACCTGACACAGATCTGGGCCATGGCGTTCGATCGGAACGGTTATGCGTTGCCCCTGTCCGGAGATACCGATCCAGCCCTGCGTCCCATCTTCAGGGTCGGGCACGACGCCGCGGGCAGCAACCGGTGTTCTTACAAGACTGGGTAACGGAGCGTCGGGAGGCGGGAGCAGACTCGCGCCGACAGGGGACGGAACCTGACTCGCGGTGCCGGGCTGTTGTCAGGCTGTAGCGGCGAGAGTTGCCGACTGCCAGATGTCGGCCAGTTCCTGGAGGGGGACGTCCAAGGCACGGCTCAGGCCTACCACGGTGCCGAAGGCAGGGCTGGGCAAACGGCCCGATTCGATCTTGCGCAGCGTCTCCGGCGAGATGCCCGCGGCGCGCGCCACTACCGCCAGGTCCCGCTCGGCCCGCGCGGCACGCAGACGGCTGCCGAGGCGGCGACCGGCCTCGACCTGAGCGGGCGTGAGGGGTAGTCGAACCATGCGGCCACACTACGACTGGTATATAAATACCGCAACCGCTACCGTCGGTATTAAAATACCAATTGGAGGTTGCACGTGGTCGAGTTGAAGACGCCCGCCGAGATCGAGCGGATGCGCGTCACCGGGCAGTTCGTCGCCGAGGTACTGGGCGAACTGCGGGAGCGCGCCCAGGTGGGCGTGAATCTGCTGGATCTGGAACTGCATGTCCGCCAACGGATTCGCGAACGCGGCGCCGTCTCCTGCTACTGGGATTACGCGCCCTCGTTCGGCCGCGGCCCGTTCCGCAACACCGTCTGCCTGTCGGTGAACGACGCCGTGCTGCACGGCCTGCCGTTCGACTACGCGCTGCGCGACGGCGACGTGCTCACCGCCGACCTCGCCGTCGGCATCGACGGCTGGGTGGCCGACTCGGCGACCACGGTCATCGTCGGCGCCGCCGACGAGCAGGACCGCCGCCTGGTGCGCGCGACCGAGGAGGCGCTGGCCGCCGCCATCGCGGCAGCGGTGCCGGGCAACCGGATCGGCGACATCTCCGCGGCCATCGCCGCCGTCGCACACTCCTACGGTTACCCGGTCAACACCCAATTCGGCGGCCACGGGCTGGGCCGCACCATGCACGAGGATCCGCACGTGTCCAACGACGGCAGGCCCGGCCGCGGTCTGAAGTTGCGGCCGGGCCTGACCATCGCCCTCGAGCCGTGGTTCGCCCGCACCACCGACCGCATCGTCGTCGATCCGGACGGCTGGACGCTGCGCTCGGCCGACGGCTCCCGCACCGCCCATTCCGAGCACACCGTAGCGGTCACCGAGGACGGCCCGCAGGTCCTGACACTGGCCGCCTGACCTCAGGACTCCAGCACGCCCGGGTACTCGTGGGCGAGTAGATCGCGGTCGTCCTGCGACAGTTCCAGCGCCGCCAGTTCCGCGCGCCGTTCGGCGACCTGCGCCGAATCGCCCGCTGCCGCATGCATTTCGGCGAGCATCGCCAGCGCCCGGCCGCGCTCCAGCGGGGACGCCAGCAGCGCGAACCGGCGCAGGCCGACCTCGAGCACCTTCACCGCCTTGGCCTCGTCGGTCTTGAAGTCCCGCAGAATCCGCGCGTTGTCGAGCACCCGCGCGAGCCCGGGGAGATCCCGCGCACCGCCGTATTCGATATCGGGTTCGTCCTGCTCGATGTAGATGACCGAATTACCGGCCGGGTCGACGACGGTGAAGCGGGTCTGCCCGGGCCGGAAGCGGGTGATGCGCGGCAACCCGCGCCCCGGAACCCGGCCGTAACGCTCGCGCAGCCCCTCGCTGAACTCCTTGTGCCAGCGCTCGGCGTCGTCGATCAGCACCAGACAGCCCACATGGGCCTCCTCCGCGCTGCCCGCACCCTTCGGCATCGGACCGAGATGCACCTGGTAGCCGTCCCGCGTCACCACCGCGTAGGCGTAGGGCCGGGTCTGCTCGTCGGTCACCGTGTAGCCGAGCGCCCGGTAGAAGTCGAGCGTGACCGACAGGTCGCCGCTCCACAGCACGGGGATCGAGGTGGCGCCCATATCATCCACTCCTTCGCGTCACCTGGTAATCAAATGCGGGCGAACAGGAGTTCGTCGAACGCCTGGAGGCCGCCCTCGGCAGCGTCGATATGGAGGAACACGGCGCCGGAATCGCCTTCATGCAGGCCCTGCCGCGCGCCCGGGTGATCGAGTTGCTGACCGCGCAGCGCCGCTACACCGCCGAGATCCGCGACGATCTGCTGGCCATGGTGCCCGAATTTCCCGGCCGCTACGACGCGCCCCACTCCCCCGACGTACTCGAGCTGTGGAGCGGTGTCTTCGACAACTTCTCCGGCTGGACGGAGCGGCTGCTGGCGCGACTCGAGGCCGGTGAGTACCGCATGGCCGACGACGGCCCACCCCATTAGGCTGCGACCGTGGACAATCCCTTCGGCCCCGCCGGGACCGCGAACTACGTTCTGCTGACCACCTTCCGCAAGAACGGCAGCGCGGTGGCCACCCCGGTCTGGGCGACACTCGACGACGGCAAGCTCTACGTCTGGACGGTGACCGACAGCTGGAAGGTCAAGCGGATCCGCCGCGATCCCGCCGTGACCCTGCATCCGTGCAACGCCACCGGCAAGCCACGCGGCGCCGTGATCGACGGCACCGCACGGGTTCTCGACGACGCGGGCAGCGAGCGGGTACGCGGCCTGATCAAGCGCAAGTACTCGGTGCAGGGCTGGCTGGTCGTGACCGGCAGCGTGCTGCGGCGCGGGCGGCAGGGCACCGTCGGCATCGAGATCACGGCCGGGCGCTGATCGACAGAGTGCGCCCCGGGGACACATCGGCCCCGAGGCGCATATCGCCGATACACCGCGTGACGTAGTTCAGGTCCGGCGCTCGTCCGGACGGTCATCGCGCGACAATTCTTATACTGCTCCTACCGACCGCGCAGACCAAGCCCCAGATTTTATGGGGAATGGGGCACGGAGGTATTCGAAACCGTTATCGCACAGGCGATTCGATCGTGATCCCGGACTCGCTACTCCAGCTCGCCCTCGGTCTCCAAATACACCTGGCGCAGCCGTTCGAGGGTGTCCGGCTCCGGATGCTCCCACAGCTTGCGCTCGGCGGCCTCCAGGAGCCGTTCGGCGATGCCGTGCAGCGCCCACGGATTCGACTGCTCCATGAACTTGCGGTTCACATCGTCGAACACGTAGCTCTCCGAGAGCTTTTCATACATCCAGTCGGCGACGACATTGGTGGTGGCGTCGTAGCCGAACAGGTAGTCGACGGTGGCCGCCATCTCGAACGCGCCCTTGTATCCATGCCGCCGCATCGCCTCGAGCCAGCGCGGGTTCACCACCCGCGCGCGGAACACGCGGGTGGTCTCCTCCGACAGCGTGCGGGTGCGCACCGCATCGGGCCGGGTGCTGTCGCCGATATAGGCCTCCGGGTTGCTGCCGGTCAGCGCTCGGACCGCCGCGACCATGCCGCCGTGGTACTGGAAGTAGTCGTCGGAGTCGGCGATGTCGTGCTCGCGGGTGTCGGTGTTCTTGGCCGCCACAGCGATTCGTCGATAGGCCGTGCGCATATCCTCGGCCGCGGGCGCGCCGTCCAGGTCGCGGCCGTAGGCGTAGCCGCCCCACGCCGTGTACACCTGCGCCAGGTCGTCGTCGGTGCGCCAGCTCTTGGAGTCGATCAGCTGCAGCAGACCCGCGCCGTAGGTGCCCGGTTTGGAGCCGAAGATCCGGGTCGTCGCGCGGCGCCGGTCGCCGTGCCCGGCCAGGTCCGATTCGGCGTGTGCGCGTACGTAATTGAACTCGTCCGGCTCGTCCAGCGCCGCCACCATCCGCACGGCGTCGTCCAGCAGCGCGAGCACGTGCGGGAACGCGTCGCGGAAGAACCCGGAGATGCGCACCGTGACGTCGATGCGCGGGCGGCCCAGTTCGTCGAGCGAGATCGGCTCCAGCGCGGTCACGCGGCGGCTCGCCTCGTCCCACACCGGCCGCACCCCCAGCAGCGCGAGCACTTCGGCGATATCGTCGCCGGAGGTCCGCATGGCCGAGGTCCCCCACACCGACAGCCCCACCGAGCGCGGATAGTCGCCGTGGTCGGCCAGATACCGCTGCAGCAGCGAATCCGCCATGGCCTGACCGGTTTCCCAGGCCAGCCGGGACGGCACCGCCTTCGGATCGACGGAGTAGAAGTTGCGGCCCGTGGGCAGCACATTGATCAGCCCGCGCAGCGGCGACCCGCTCGGCCCGGCCGGGATGAAACCACCGTCCAGCGCATGCAGGATCCGCGCGATCTCGACCCCGGTCCGGCGCAGCCGAGGAACCACTTCGGTTGCCGCGAAACGCAATACGGCGCGCAGCGTATCGATCCGATCGGCCGGGAGCACGATGGCGCCGGCACCCGGTGCGCTGCCCTCGCTCGCTCGGGGTTCCGGTTCACCGCCGTCGCCGCGCGCGGGCAACCCCGTCCCGTTGAGTGCCGGAGCGCCGCCCGCCGTCACGTATCGATCGATCACACCGTCGACGGCATCGACCGTCCAGTCCGCGGCCTGCAGCGCGGCCAGCAGCGTCCGGGCGCGCGTCTCCACCGCGTCCACCCGCTCCCGCGATTCGTCCCCGGATTCGCTGAGCCCCAGTGCCTCTCGCAACCCCGGGACGGCGTGCTCGCCACCCCACAGCTGCCGGGCGCGCAGCATGGCCAGCACCAGATCCAGCTCGCCCTCCCCCACCGGCGCCTGTCCCAGGACATGCAGGCCGTCGCGGATCTGCACATCCTTGATCTCGCACAGCCAGCCGTCGACGTGCAGCAGCATGTCGTCGAAGACGTCCTCGTCCGGGCGCTCCTCGAGACCCAGGTCGTGGTCCATTTTGGCGGCCCGCATCAACGTCCAGATCTGCTGCCGGATCGCGGGCAGCTTCGCCGGGTCGAGCGCCGAGATGTTGGCGTGCTCGTCGAGCAGCTGCTCCAGACGCGAGATGTCGCCGTAGGTCTCGGCGCGCGCCATCGGCGGGATCAGATGGTCGACCAGGGTCGCGTGCGCGCGCCGCTTGGCCTGCGTGCCCTCGCCCGGGTCGTTGACCAGGAACGGGTAGATCAGCGGCAGGTCGCCCAGCGCCGCGTCGGTGGCGCAGGCGGCCGACATGCCGAGGGTCTTGCCGGGCAGCCACTCCAGGTTGCCGTGCTTGCCCAGGTGCACCATGGCGTCGGCCGCGAAACCGTCGGGGGCCGAGATCCACCGGTAGGCCGCCAGATAGTGGTGGCTCGGCGGCAGATCCGGGTCGTGGTAGATGGCCACCGGGTTCTCGCCGAAGCCGCGCGGCGGCTGCACCATCAGTACCACATTGCCGAAACGCAGTGCGGCGATGACGATCTCACCGGCCGGGTCGGCGGAGCGGTCGACATACAGTCCCCCGGGCGGCGGACCCCACGCCGCGACCACCGCCGTGCGCAGCTCCTCGGGCAGGGTCTCGAACCATTCCGTGTAGCGGGCCGCGCCGATGCGAATCGGGTTGCCCTCCAGCTGTTCCGCGGTCAGCCAGTCCGGATCCTGGCCACCGGCGGCGATGAGCGCGTGGATCAGCGCGTCACCGTCCCGCTCGTCCAGTCCGGGGATCTCCCCCGGCGCACCGAGATCGTAACCGGCCGAACGCATCTCGGTGAGCAACCGGATGGCGCTGGCGGGGGTGTCCAGGCCCACGGCATTGCCGATGCGGGCGTGCTTGGTGGGATACGCGGACAGCATCAGCGCGATGCGCCGCCGCCCCGTCGGCAGGTGCCGCAGCCGCGCGTGCCGCACCGCGAGTCCCGCCACCCGCGCCGCGCGCTCCGGGTCCGGCACGTAGGCCGACAGACCCTCGGCGTCGAACTCCTTGAACGAGAACGGCACCGTGATGATGCGGCCGTCGAATTCCGGCACCGCGACCTGGGTGGCAACGTCCAGCGGCGACAGCCCGTCGTCGTTGGCCTCCCACTGCGCCCGGCCGCTGGTCAGGCACAGGCCCTGCAGGATCGGCACATCCAGCTCGGCCAGCGCCCCGATGTCCCAGGCCTCGTCGTCGCCGCCAGCCGACGCCGTCGCCGGTTTGGTGCCACCGGCCGCGAGCACGGTGACCACGAGCGCGTCGGCGCCGCGCAGGGTTTCGATCAGTTCCGGCTCCGCAGTACGCAGCGAGGCGCAGTAGAGCGGCAGCGGCCGCCCGCCCGCCTCCTCGATCGCGGTGCACAGCGCGTCGACGTAGGCGGTGTTCCCGGCCAGATGCTGGGCCCGGTAGTACAGCACGGCCACACGTGGGCCGTCCACGTCGCGCGCGTCCCGCTCCAGCTCGCCCCAGTCGGGCAGGTGCACGGGCGGCTCGAAGCCGTGCCCGGTGAGCAGAACGGTGTCGGACAGGAAGTTGTGCAGCTGGCGCAGATTGGCCGGCCCGCCCGCCGCCAGGTAGTTGTGCGCGTCCGCCGCGACGCCGCCGGGCACCGTGGAGCATTCCATCAGCTCGGCGTCGGGCGCCATCTCGCCGCCGAGGGCCACCACCGGAATTCCGCTGCCGCGCAGCGCGTCGAGTCCTTCCTCCCACGCGCGGCGGCCGCCGAGGATGCGCACCACCACCAGGTCGGCGCCCTCGAGCACGCCCGGCAGATCGTCGGGCAGCAGCCGGGCGGGGTTGGCCAGCCGGTAGTCGGCGCCGCTGGCGCGGGCGGACAGCAGGTCGGTATCGGAGGTGGACAGCAGCAGAATCACGGTTCGGCCTTCCTCGGGTGACGCGCCCATCAGGGAGTTGGCGCTCGCCAGGAGGGTCTGACTGTCACAGTGGCGCGACCGCACCGGAATTGCACCGGTTTCCTCGTGCTGCGCGAGCCCCCGGATGCTACCGCGCCGGTCGTCCGCCGCCGGAGCCCCGGCCCCGGTGCCCGCCGCCGGGAACTATGCATCGAACTCGCAACGACCTGCTGTTTCAGCATTTTCCCGTCCGGCACAGCGGCGTACGCTCGAAATATGCCGAACTCCCCGGGATGGGCCAGGCGGAATCGCTTCGCCGCCTGGTCAGGAATTGTTTGCATGATGGTTGCCGTTGCGTTGCTGGCTATGGCGCTGGCGGCAGCTGCCGGAAATCGCGGCGATCTGTTGCTGATTGCCGCGGGCGTGTGCGCGGCGGTCGCGATCTTCGGTCTGCTCGTCTTCCAGACGACCAACCGCCGCGATCACGCCGACCACCACGAACGGCCACATCTGTTGGACGACAGCTACGTTCCGATCCCGCCGTGGAAGGGCCATACCCGCGGCGAGGCCGACGAGAGAGGACGCTGATCGTATGCCGGTAACCCCGAGCTGGGTTCGACGCAATCGCTTAGTCGCCTGGTTGAGCTACTTCGGCGTGCTGGTCACCTTCGCGACGCTCGCCATGGCGTTGACCGCCGCGGGCAGCGGCCACCAGGGCTGGGCGATGCTGTCCGGCGAAGTCTGCGCTGCGACGGTGATTATCGGGCTCACCCTGTACGGCACGACGGTGCGCCGCGACCGTGCCGACCGACATGCGGCGCCGAGTCTGCTCAACGATTGCTGGGAGGAGACCCCCACCTTCGCCCACCGCCAGGGTTCCCCCGCGCGGACGACCGGATCGGAGGGCTGAGCCCATGTCGAGCGCACCGCACCACACCGGACCCGCGCCGAGATGGGTCAAGCGAAACCGGATCGCGGCCTGGACCGGGTATTTCTGCCTGATGCTGGCCTTCGCCGCGCTCGGGGTCGGACTCACCTCGGCCGGGCGCGCCGAGGACGGCTGGGCGATCCTGTGGGGCGTGGTATTCCTGATCGCCGTCGGCCTGGGCATCGGAATCGCGGGCACCACCGTGCACCGCGACCACGTCGAGGGGCACAAGCCGCCCCACCTGCTCTGAGTCCGGCCCGACGTCTGGTCCGCCGCGGCGGCGCCGACTCGCGGGGCGAATCGTAGGCTGAAGGCATCATGACTCGCTCCGCGCCCGATTCCTGCCCCGGCGTCCTGCGGCTGCACCAGGCCGCCGACGGTCCGCTGGCGCGGATTCGACTGCCCGGCGGTATGCTGCGGCCCGACCAGTTGCGCTCCCTCGCCGAGGCGGCGCGCGAACTCGGCAACGGCGATATCGAACTCACCTCGCGCGGCAACGTGCAGCTGCGGCAGATGCACGACGCCGACGCGCTGGCGGCCCGGCTCGATGCCGTCGGGCTGCTGCCCAGTCCCACGCACGAGCGGGTGCGCAATATCGTCGCCTCGCCGCTGTCGGGCCGGGTGGGTGGCTGGACCGATGTGCACGCGCTGGTCCAGGGACTGGATGAGCGACTGCGGGCGACGCCGACGCTGGCGGAGCTGCCGGGGCGGGTGTTGTTCACCCTCGACGACGGGCGCGATGATGTGAGCGGCCTCGGCGGCGATATCGGCGTCCACGCGGTCGGCGGCGACGACTACACCCTGGTGCTGGGCGGCCGCGATACCGGTATCCGGTTGCCGGGCACGGAGGTTCTCGACGTGCTGCTCGCGGCGGCACGCGCGTTCCAGGAGTTGCGCGGCGAGCAGTGGCGTCTGCACGAGATCGAGGACGGGCCCGCCCGGGTCGCCGCGCGGCTCGACCTCGCCGCCGCCGCGGAGCCACTGGAATTCGGTGCGGGCCACGACATTCCGATCGGCTGGCTCACCCAGTCCGACGACCGGGTGGCGCTGGGCGCGGGCGTCCCGCTGGGCAGCCTCCCGGCGCGTACCGCCGAATTCGTTGCCGCCGTGGAACATCCGATCCTGGTGACACCCTGGCGCAGCCTGGTGATCGCCGATCTGGAAGAGTCGCCCGCCGAGCAGGTGGTGCGCGTACTCGCCCCGATGGGCCTGATCTTCGACGCGCACTCGCCGTGGCTGCTGGTCACCGCGTGCGCCGGAAAACCCGGATGCGCCAAGTCCCGCACCGACGTTCGCGCCGACGCCGCTGCGGCGGTGACCACGGGCCGTATCACGACCGCGGGCCCTCCCGCCACCGGCACGCGCGGCGGCCTCGAGGCCGCCGACCTCGAGGTCTCCGGCCGCCAGCACTGGTCCGGCTGCGACCGCCGCTGCGGCCGCCCCCGCGGCGCCCGCACCGATGTGATCGCCGAACCGGACGGCTACCGCATCACCCCACCACACCCCGACATCCGCTGACCACCCGCGCGGTCGGCCCACCGAAGCTGTCCTCTGCGTCTCGCCGTCGCCCCTGAAGGGTTTCCCGTCTGTGCTACACCATGGATCGTGGCCACCCTCGGTGGGGAGGGCTCAACCCGCTGCCGCCTCGTCGCGCGCAGCTCGCTCGGCATGCCATTCCAGGGTGCAGCATTTGACGCTGCCACCGGCCTTCAGCAATTCCGACAGGTCGATGCCGATCGGTTCGTAACCGCGAGCGCGCAGTTGGTCGGCCAACGCCGTGGCACGGTCGCTGAGGAATACGCGGTGACCGTCGCACACACCGTTGAGACCGAGCACCCGCGCGTCGGCCGCGGTGGCGACGACCGCGTCCGGATACAGCCGCGCCAGCACCCGCGCGCTCGCCGCGTCGAAGGCATTCGGGTAGTAGGCGACGGTGCCGTCGAGCACCATGAGGGCGGTGTCGAGGTGATAGAAATGCGGATCGACCAGTCGCAGCGACACCACCGGCAGCCCGAAGAACGCCTCCACCTCCCGGTGCGCCGCCCGAGAACTCCGAAACCCGGTCCCGGCCAGCACGCGGTCGCCGACCACCGCGAAATCGCCCTCGCCCTCGTTGATTTCGGTCGCCGCCGCGACGCGGGACAGGCCCTGTTCGCTCAGCCAGCGGTGATACGCCGGGCCCTCCGCGACCCGTTCCGCATTCGCGAACCGCGCCGACAAGGCGCGGTCGCCGATCACCAGGCCGCCGTTGGCGGCGAACACCATATCGGGCAGATCCGGCTCGCCCGCGATCACGTCGACGCGGTGGCCGCACCGTTCGAACGCCGCGCGCAGCGCCTCCCACTGGGCGAGGGCGCGAGCCCGGTCCACCGGCGCGGCGAGGTCCATCCAGGGATTGATCGCGTAGCGCACGTCGAAATGCTCCGGGCGGCACATCAGGTATCGGCGGGGCGTGGACCAGCGGACGGCGGCGGGTTCGGGCGCGTGCGGGGCGGTGACGGAGGTCAACGGGACTCCTCGGGATCGGCGATCACGCGACGTTGAAACGAAGATAATGGGCGTACTGTTGCGCTCGGAATATCGATTCATTGCGTGTATCGAGTGAACCTCGGCGAATCATTGCGCAGGGAAGGAGGCGGTATGGATGAGCTGGACCGCCGGATTCTCGCCCACCTGCTGCGGCAGGCTCGCGCGTCGTTCCAGGACATCGGCGCGGAGGTCGGACTGTCGGCCCCGGCGGTGAAGCGGCGGGTCGACAAGATGGTCGCGGGCGGCCAGATCACCGGATTCACCGCACTGGTCAACCCCGCGGCGCTGGGCTGGAAGACGGAGGCCTACGTCGAGGTCTACTACCGCGACAACATCTCCCCGGCCGCACTGCGCCGCAGCCTGGAACCGATCCCTCAGGTCGTCGGGGTGTGGACGATCGCGGGCGAGGCCGATGCGCTGGTGCACGTGATGGCGACCGATATGGCGGAGATCGAGTCGACCGTCGAGCGGATCCGGGAGAACGCCCGCGTCGGGCGCACCCGCAGCAGCATCGTGATGTCGCGGCTGCTCGAGCGGCCGCGCACCTGATCGCGCGCGGGCCGATGCGGCCAGGGCGGCGCACGGGGACGTGCGGGCCGCCGCTTAGGGTGGATGCCATGTCCGACGTACGCACCAGCTACCTCACCGACGGGCCCGAGATCTATCGGCGCTCGTTCGCGACCATCCGCGCCGAGGCCGAACTGGACCGGTTCCCGGCCGATGTCGCGCAGGTGGTGGTGCGCATGATCCACGCGTGCGGTCAGGTCGACCTCGCCGCCGACGTGGACCACAGCCCCGACGCGGTCGCGAAGGCGCGGGCCGCGCTGCGTGCCGGGGCGCCGATCCTCTGCGACGCCACGATGGTGGCCTCGGGCGTGACCCGTCGTCGCCTCCCCGACGACAACGACGTGCTGTGCCTGCTCGCCGACCCTCGGGTGCCGGAGCTGGCGCGGTCCATGGGGACCACGAGATCGGCTGCGGCGCTGGAACTTTGGCGTGATCGACTGCACGGCGCGGTGGTCGCGATCGGCAACGCCCCCACCGCGCTGTTCCACCTGCTCGACATGCTCGACGCGGGCGCTCCCCGGCCCGCAGCGGTGCTCGGTATTCCGGTCGGATTCGTCGGCGCCGCCGAATCCAAGCAGGCCCTCGCCGAATACGGTGATGTCGGGTATCTGACGGTACACGGGCGCCGCGGCGGCAGCGCCATCACGGCGGCGGCACTGAATGCGATTGCGAGCGAACAGGAATGACCGGTCCGGGTGCGGCGACGAGGCAGCGCGGGAAGCTGTGGGGCATCGGGCTGGGCCCAGGCGACCCGGAACTGGTGACGGTGAAGGCGGCACGGCTCATCGGAGCGGCGGATGTCATCGCCTTCCACAGCGCCCGGCACGGACGCAGCATCTCCCGCGGCATCGCCGCCCCGTACATGCGGCCGGGACAGTTGGAGGAGCACCTCGTCTATCCGGTGACCACCGAGACCACCGCGCATCCGGGCGGGTACCAGGGGGCCATCGACGAGTTCTACGAGCAGGCGGCCGCCACGCTCGCCGCGCATCTGGAGGCGGGGCGCACGGTGGCCCTGCTGGCCGCCGGTGACCCCTTGTTCTACAGCTCCTACATGCATATGCACCGCCGCCTGGCCGACCGCTTCGAGGCCGAGATCGTCCCCGGCATCACCTCGGTCAGCGCCGCCGCGGCCGCTCTCGGCACCCCGCTCGTCGAGGGCGAGCAGGTACTCACCGTGCTGCCCGGCACCATGCCCGCCGACCAGCTGGCGCGGCGACTGGCCGACACGGACGCGGCCGCCGTCATGAAGCTCGGGCGCACCTATCCCGATGTGCGCCGGGCTCTTTCGGACTCCGGCCGTCTCGACGACGCCTACTACGTCGAACGGGCCAGCACGGGCCGCCAGCGCGTGCTGCGCGCCTCCGACGTCGACGACGAGGTGCCGTACTTCGCCATCGCCGTGCTCCCCGGGCCTACACCGACCACGGCCGTCCCACTGACCCGCGGCGCAGGCAGCCTCGGCGTGGAGCCCGCACGCTCGTCGTCCAAGTCCGCGACGCTGACCGGCGCACACACCTCGGCGCCGGCGGCCTTGAACCAGGAAGCCAGTGGGCCGCAACGGATTCCGCCCACGGCATCGACTCAGGACTCCGGCATTCCCTCCGGTCCGCAGCACGGGCCGCGCTCGACTCACAGTGCCGCAGCGACGGTGGAGGCCATGGCCGGTCCCACTGCGCGGCACCATGTTCCGGAAAGGGGCGGCGGCACAACCGGACACCGTGGCGTCTCGTCGGGCGCTGCGCGCGAGGGAAACGGCGCTCCGCGAACATCTTCCGATGCCCCGGGCGAAGTCGTGGTCGTGGGGCTGGGGCCCGGCGCGCCGGATTGGACTACGCCGGAGGTGAATCGGGCGCTGGCCGAGGCCACCGATATCGTCGGCTACTCCACCTACATCGACCGGGTGCCGATCACGCCCGGGCAGCGGCGGCATGCCAGCGACAACCGCGTGGAGTCCGAACGGGCCGCCATGGCACTGGATCTCGCTCGGCGCGGCGGACGCGTGGTCGTGGTGTCCTCCGGTGATCCGGGCGTTTTCGCCATGGCCGCGGCGGTCGTCGAGGAGTCGGCGGACCCGCAGTGGCGCGATGTGGCGGTGCGAGTGCTCCCGGGCATGACGGCCGCGAGCGCGGTCGCCGCCCGTGCCGGCGCGCCCCTCGGCCACGACTTCGCGATGGTCTCGCTGTCGGACCGGCTCAAGCCTTGGGAGGTGGTGGCGCGGCGACTGTCGGCGGTGGCCGCGGCCGATATGGCCGTCGCCGTGTACAACCCGGCGTCCTCGCAGCGCACCTGGCAGGTGGCCGCCATGCGCGACCTGATGCTCGAGCACCGCAAGCCTGATACCCCGGTCGTGCTCGGCCGCGACGTCGGCGGGCCGACCGAGTCGGTGCGCGTCACCACGCTCGCCGACCTCGACCCCACCGCTATCGACATGCGCACGCTGCTGGTCATCGGCGCCTCGACCACCACGACATTCGAGACGCCCACCGGCACCCGCGTCTACACCTCGCGGCGATACGCGACACGGTGACCGACCACCGAGCTACCGGGAGCGCACGGCACGGGATGCCGCGCCCCCGCGGCGGGTACACACTCCTACTGTGCGCGGGAGTCCCGCCTTCGGGCGTACCCACCGCTAATATTCCAATGTAGAGGGTCAATGTGTGGGAAGGGGCAGGTGTGGCCGAGGGCTCGTCGAAGCGGGGGCTGAACTCGACCGCGGCATCGCTGCTGGGGTTTCTGCATGAGGGGCCGATGTCGGGGTGGGATCTGGTGAACCTCGCTCAGGACCGGATCGGGGATTTCTGGACGATCACGCAGAGCCAGGTGTATCGGGAGCTCGGGACAATGGCCAAGACCGGGCTGGTGCGCAAGGGCGAGACCGGGGCGCGGGACCGGACGCCGTACCACCTCACCGACGCCGGCCGGGAGGCGTTCGCCGAGTGGATCGCCCGCGATCCGGGGGCCGAGACCATCCGGGTGCCCCTGCTGCTGACGCTGTCGTTCGGGGAGTTCGTGGAGCCCGCACGCCTGGACCGGATCATCGCCGCCAACCGGGAGATCCACGAGCAGCGCCTGGCCGGATATCTCGACAGCCGAGGCGACGAGCGGTCCCACGGCGAGCGCGCCACGCTCGATTTCGGGATCCGCTACGAGCGCGCGGTGCTGGAGTGGTTCGACCTGCTGCCGGAGCTGCTGAGCCGTCCGGTCACCGATCACGCCTGAGCGCGCAGCCAATCCCACGCCGCCCCGGCGGTTTCCACCGTCCGCGCGCCCGCGGGCAGCGGGGGCCGGTCCACCATCACCACCGGCAGGCGCAGGTCTCGGGCGGCGGTCAGCTTGGCCGCGGTCAACTCGCCCCCGCTGTCCTTGGTGACCAGCACGTCGATATCGCGTCCGGTCAGCAGGCGCGCCTCGTCCGCGACGGCGAAAGGACCGCGGGCCAGCAGTAGTTCGTGATCCGGCGGCAGCTGCCCGGACGGCGGGTCGATGGCGCGGATCAGGAACCACTGCTCGGTGAGGTGGGCGAACGCGCCCACGCCTTGGCGGCCGATCGTCAGAAATACCCGAGTCCCGGTGCGCGCCACCGTTTCCGCGGCGGTCACCAGGTCGGGTACGCGCATCCATCGGTCGCCCGACTCCTCCCGCCAGCCCGGGCGACGCAGGTGCACCACCGGTATGCCGAGGCTCGCACCGGCCGACGCCGCGTGCTCGGTCATGGCCCCGGCGAACGGATGGGTGGCGTCCACGACGGCCTGGATGTCGTTGTCCGACAGCCATGTTCGCAGGCCTTCGGCTCCTCCGAATCCCCCGACGCGCACAGCACCCGCGGGCAGTACGGGCGCACGAACCCGTCCGGCGAGCGACGACACGATCTCGAAACCTCGCTCACCGGTGGCGGTCTCGGCGAGTTCCCTGGCTTCCCGGGTGCCGCCGAGAATCAAGGCTTTCAGGACCCCCGCCCGCTCGAATACGCCGCGGCGGTTTTGGTGACCGACCACTGGGTGACCGGCAGCTGCGGGCGCCAGGTGGTGAAACCGCCCAGCGGCTCGGCGCGGTAGACCTGAAACTTCTTCAGCACGCCCCCGTGCGCGGCCGCCCACTCCAGCAGCAGTGCTTCCGACTCCGCGGTCACCGCGTTCGCGACCATGCGTCCGCCGGATCGCAGTCGGGCCCAACAGGTTCCGAATACGCCAGGCTGGGTCAGCCCGCCGCCCAGGAAGACGGCGTCGGGTTCGGCGAGAGCGCCCTCGCGCAGCGCACCGGGCACTTCGCCCCGGATATCGATGCCGGGCACCCCCAACGCCATCGCGTTCTCGGCGATCTGCTGCCGCCGCGTCTCGGCTCGCTCGAAACTGACGGCGCGGCAGGAGGGATGCGTGCGGCACCATTCGATGGCGATGGTGCCCGAGCCGCCTCCGACGTCCCACAGCAGTTCGCCCGGCGCCGGGGCGAGCGCCGCGACGGCCAGCGCCCGCACCTCCGCCTTCGTGAGCTGGCCGTCGCCGCCGTAGACCCCGTCGGGCAGCCCGGGCATCCGGGTCCGCCGCGGGGTGCCCGGATCGGCGGCGCATTCGACAGCGACGATGTTCAGCGGGTCTCCGGGCGATTCGACCCACGTCCCGGCAACACCGGAGACCGCCCGCTCACCCGGCCCACCCAGTTGTTCCAGCACCGTGAGAGTGGACCGGCCGAAACCGTTGCGCGCCAGCAACTCCGCCAGCCGCGCCGGGGTCGACTCGTCGGGCGCGAGCACCAGGACCCGGCGTCCGTGCACCAGCTCCGGCAGCACCGTCTCCAGGCGCCGCCCCACCACACTGACCACGGGGGTGTCCGCGACGGCCCAGCCCAGCCGCGCGCAGGCCAGCGCCGCCGACGACGGCTGCGGCAGCACCCGAAGTGCCCGCGGCCCCACCAGTTTCGCCAGCGCCACCCCGATCCCGTAGAACATGGGATCCCCGCTGGCCAGCACGCACACCCGCGAACCTCGGTGCGCCGCAAGCAGTTCCGGTAGTGCCGGCAGCAGCGGCGACGGCCACGCCTGCCGCCACGGCTGGTCCACCTCCTGCGGCACCAGCTCCAGCTGCCGCGCCGAACCGAAGAGCACCTCCGCGTCGGCGATCGCGCTGCGGCTCAGTTCGCCGAGCCCGCCCCACCCGTCGGCCCCGATACCGACGACGGCGACGGGAGTCCCCAGCGGCCACACGAGTGTCGTCGCGGAGCCCGTCATCACCCTGCTCCTCCGTCGTGCCACCACACGCCACGGCCGGGAGGCTCGATCGGCCACATGATCGTCGTCGCCCAGCCCCTCAGCACCACGCAACTCCGCGATGCCATCACGCGTCGCGGTTGTCTCCGCCATCGATCACCATGCCCGCCACCGGCACCTATCCGAAGTCGGGCCGGGCGGCCGACGAACGGCTCGACAAACCTAAGGTCGTATAGCGCGCACATCCTCGAATTCACCGCCGAGACAACGCGATTCGGCCCCGATCCGAACGGGATCGGCGAGAGGTCCGGGCCGGTGAACCGGAGGGCGGCGCTCATCGCGGCAGCCACCGCCAGATCGACCGCGGCACGAAGCGCGCCACCAGATACACCCCGCGCAGCAGGCCGGGCACCCAGACGCAGGTCGTGCGCCGCCGCAAGCCGGTGACGACCGCCGCCGCGACCTGCTCCGGTGTGCTCGAGAACGGGGCCGGGTCCATACCCGCGGTCATCGCCCCTATGACGAACCCGCAGCGGATGAGCAGCAGGCGCACCCCGCTGCCGTGCAGCGCGTCCGAGAGCCCGCTGGCGAACCCGTCGAGACCGGCCTTGGTCGATCCGTACACATAGTTGGCGCGGCGCACGCGAAAGCCCGCCACCGAACTGAACACCACGAGCTGCCCGCCGCCTTGCGCCCGAAGCAGAGTGGCGAGCGTCGTCAGCACACTGACCTGGGCGACGTAGTCGGTCTGGACGACGGCGAGGGCGGCGGCCGGGTCACGCTCGGCCCGGGCCTGGTCACCCAGCACGCCGAAGGCCGGGATCGCCACCCCGATGCGGCCGTGGTCGGCGGCGATCTTCTCCAGCAGCGGCTGGTGGCTCGCGACGTCGTCGGCGTCGAATTCCACGCGGTGCACCGCGGTCGCGCCCGCACGCTCGAGCCGGGACTGCTGAGCGTCCAGGTCGCCGCTGCGACGCGCGGCCAGGATGACCACGCGCCCGGCGGCCAGCCGCTCCACGATCTCGAGCCCCATCTCACTGCGCCCGCCCAGCAGCAGGATCGCACCCTCGTCGACGTCGTGTCCTCGCGCTCCCATGGGCCTCAGTCTGCCAAACCGCCCGGACGCGGACGCCGCCACCGCGACCCACCTTGCTACCGTCACGGTCATGACCAGCGCCGACACTCGGATCGAACTGTCCCCCGCCGCACTCGAGTTCGTGACCGAGCGGCATCTCGCGACCCTCACCACGCTGCGCGCCGACGGCAGCCCGCACGTGGTCGCGGTCGGGTTCACCTGGGACGCGGAGGCCGGGATCGCGCGAATCATCACCTCGGGCGATTCGGTGAAGGCCCGCAACGCGCGCCGGTCGGGACACGCCGCCGTATGCCAGGTCGAGGGCAGGCGCTGGCTCACCCTGGAGGGTCCCGCGGAGGTGCTCGCCGCGCCCGCCGATGTCGCCGAGGCCGAGGACCGGTACGCGCGGCGCTACCGCACCCCGCGCGAGAACCCGCGCCGCGTCGTCATCGCCATCCGTGCCGACCGCGTGCTGTCCAGCAACACCCTGCGCGATGACCGCGCCGACGCGTAGCGCCGCAGCGGGACCGGACAGGCGACCCGGCGCTCAGACCACCGTCAGCCCGTGCGGGCGCTTGTTCATGGGCTCGCAGCCGTCCTCGGTGACCACCACGATGTCCTCGATGCGGGCACCCCACTCGCCGCCGAAATAGATGCCGGGCTCGATGCTGAAGGCCATGCCCGGCTCCAGCACGATGTCGTTGCCGACCATGATGTAGGGCTCCTCGTGCACCGACAGGCCGATGCCGTGGCCGGTGCGGTGGATGAAATTGCTCCCGAAACCGGCCTCGGTCAACGGGTTTCGCGCGGCGGCGTCGACGGACGCGGCGGTCACGCCCGGGCGCACGGCGGCCACGGCCGCGGCCTGCGCCCGCTCCAGTTCGCCGTAGCGCGCGGCGATCTCGGGGTCGGGCTCGCCGAGCACGTAGGTGCGGGTGGAATCGGAGTAGTAGCCGGGCTCGACCGGGCCGCCGATGTCGACGACCACCACATCACCGGCCCCCAGGCGCCGTTCGGACACAGCGTGGTGCGGGTTCGCGCCGTTCGGCCCGCTGCCGACGATCACGAACGCGGCCTCGGTATGGCCCTCCTCGACGATCGCCGCCGTGATGTCGGCGGCCACCTCCGCCTCGGTGCGGCCCGCGCGCAGCCATTCGCCCACCCGCGCGTGCACGCGGTCGATGGCCGCACCCGCCCGGCGCAGGGCCTCGATCTCGCTGGCGTCCTTGAGCGTTCGCAGCCGCCGCAGCACCGGGGTGGCCGAGACGGGCAGCGCGGTGAGCGTATCGGCGATCGGCAGCAGATGCAGTGCGGGCATGGCGTCGTCCACCGCCACCCGCGCCCCGGCGTTCAGCGCGGACTTCACCACCCGGTACGGGTCCACGCCGTCGGTCCAGTCGAGCACCTGCAGCCCCAGTTCCCCCGCCGCCGACCCGGCCAACCCCGCCAGCTCCAGCTTCGGGATCACCACCGAGGGCGTCTCGCCGCTGGCCGGGATCACCAGGCACGTCAGCCGCTCGAACGACTGTGCCCGCGACCCGATCAGATATCGCAGATCCGGCCCCGGAGTGATCAGCAGCGCATCCAGCTTCGCCGCCCACGTCAGCTCCGCCGCCCGCTCCAATCGCCTCCCGTAGACCTCTGCTCCGAACCGTGCCTCCGTCTCCGCGCTCATGTAGATCGACATTACGCCGACCCACACGCCCTCATTCCAGTCACTCGTGACGGATCCGAGCCACGGACCGGTCCCGACCCGCGCTGGCTACCTTGCCTCCGTGTTCGACAATCTGAAAGACCAACGGCGCAGGCGGCAGGCTCGGCGCAGGCAGAACATGCTGGACGAATTCGTGGCGCGGAGGGACCCCCGAGGAACCGCTCGGGACCGAAGCGTCGCTGCGACACGACCGCGGATTGTCGGGCGGATCGGCTAGCGTCTGGGCTATGAGTTCACCTGCCACCGGACCGCTGCTGCTGCTCGACGGGGCCAGCCTGTGGTTCCGCGCCTTCCACGCCATTCCGGAGAAGATCACCGCGCCCGACGGGCAGCCGGTGAACGCGGTACGCGGATTCACCGACATGGTGGCGGCGCTGATCACGCGGCACGCCCCGGCGCGGCTGGTGGTGTGCCTGGATCTGGATTGGCGGCCGAAGTTCCGGGTGGAGCTGCTGCCCTCGTACAAGGCGCATCGGCTGGCCGAGCAGGGTGCGCACGAGGCCGGACCGGATGTCGAGGAGGTTCCCGACACGCTGACCCCGCAGGTCGACATGATCCTCGCGGTGCTGGCCGCGGCGGGCATCGCGACCGCGGGCGCCGAGGGCCTGGAGGCCGACGACGTCATCGGCACCCTCGCCACCCGCGAGCACACCGACGAGACCATCGTCGTCAGCGGCGACCGCGACCTGCTGCAGTTGGTCCGCGACGCCCCGGCACCGCCGGTGCGGGTGTTCTACGTCGGCCGCGGCCTGGCCAAGGCCGAGCTCTGGGGCCCCGCCGAGGTCGCGGCGAAATACGGTGTGCCGGAACGCAATGCCGGTCCCGCCTACGCCGATATGGCCACCCTGCGCGGTGACGCCTCCGACGGGCTGCCCGGGGTCGCGGGCATCGGCGACAAGTCCGCCGCCACCCTGATCTCCCGCTTCGGCAGCCTGGACGCGCTGGTAGCGGCCGTCGAGGATCCGAATTCCGATCTCGCCCAGGGCGTTCGGGCCAAGCTCCGGGCCGCCGAGGGCTATCTGAAGGCGGCGGCGCCGGTCGTCCGCGTGGTCCGCGACGCCGACGTCGACCTCTCCGGCCCCGACGTACTGCCCACGGCCCCAGCCGATCCCGACCGCCTGCGGGCCCTCGCCGCCGCCTACAACGCCGAGAGCCCGATCAAGCGCCTCGTCACCGCCCTGGGCTCCCGCTCCTCCTGACCGTCGTTCCCACTCCCGGGAGGGCGGGTGACCCTCAGCTCGGGCGGCCGACCTCGTAGGTGCCGTCGTCCTTGGTGACCTTGACGGCGACCTTCTTCTGCTCGCCGCCGACCTTCAGGGTGCAGTCGAAGGTCTTGCCCACCTCGACCTTCTGGCCGGAGGGGCAGTTGACGTCCTGGACGTCATCGATGCCGTAGGAATCCTTGAGCACCTTCTGCACGCCGTCCTGGACGGCCGCGTTGTCGAGCTTGTCGCTGGAGAAGAACACGAAACCCAGCACGACCGCCACCGCGACTACGACCGCGGCGACCGCGCCGCCGATGATCGGGCCCTTCTTCGACTTCTTCGGGCTGCTCAGCTGCAGGGGCTGCTGACCCCACTGCTGCTGTCCGGGCTGCTGCGGCTGACCCCACTGCTGCTGACCGGGCTGCGGCTGATTCCACTGCTGCTGGGTGGGCTCCCAGGACTGCTGCCCGGGTTGCTGCTGCGGCCACGACGGCTGACTCTGCTGACCCCACTGCGGTTGCTGGGGAGGCTGGCCCCACTGCTGACCGGGCTGCGGCTGGCCCTGCGGCGGCTGTCCCCACTGCTGGGCGCCGCCCTGCTGACCCCACTGCTGCTGCGGCTGCGGCGACCCGCCCGGCTGCTGGCCCCACTGCTGGGTGGGACCGACCTGCCCGGGGGGCTGCTGCCCGCCCCACTGCTGGGTCGGATCGTTCGGGCGTCCCTCCCCTGGACCAGGGGTGTCGCTCGGTCCGTACGGGCCGCTCATCTGCCTGCCTCCACTCGCACTCGTCGTACACACGCTTGCCCCCCGCGTGAGAAAAGCCTCACCACGGTCGGTACACGCAAGCATCCAATCACAGTCGATTGCGCCGCGTCCGGATTGGCGGCGTTCACGCGGCATCCACCGCCACCACGCCGCGGCGAACGGCTCGCACCGCCTTGGCCGCCGTGGCCGCCACCTCGGCGTCGTCGGCGGTCTGGTGGATCTGGTCGAGCAGGTCGATCACCTGTCGGCACCACCGCACGAAATCGCCCGCCGACAACGCGTTTCCCTGATCGCCGCTGGCGAGCAGCGAGTCGGCCAGACCGTCGCCGCGGGCCCACTTGTAGACCCCGGTGACGAACCCGAGATCCGGTTCGCGGGTGGGCATCAGCTTGTGCCGGGCCTCGTCGGTGCGCAACTGGCTCCACACCCCGACCGTCGCCCCGACGGCCCGGCGGATCGGCTCGGTGGGCCCGGCCGGGCCCAGGTAGCCGCCGGTCTCCTGCCGGGACTCGTACACCAGGATCGATACCACCGCGGCCAGTTCGGCGGCGCCCAGCCCGCGCCACAGCCCCTGCCGAAGGCATTCGGCGACAACGAGATCCGCCTCGGTGTAGATGCGCGCCAGCCGCCGCCCGTCGGCGGTTACCTCGCCCGCGTCCACGTATCCGCGCTCCTCCAACAGCCCGACGATGCGATCGAAGGTGCGAGCCAGCGAATTCGTCGTGGCCGCCACCTTCTGCCGCATGGACTCGGTCTCGCGCTGCAGCCGGTGGTAGCGCTCGCCGACGCGCGCCAGCTGTTCGCGATCGGGCCGGGTGTGGGCCGGATGCGAGCGCAGCGCGCGCCGCAGCGTCTGCAGTTCCCGGTCGTCACCGCCCTTGGAGCGCGTGCCCCGGCGCTGCCTGCCCGGTGCGCTGATGCCGGTACTGCGCAGCGCCGACGCCAGATCGCGGCGCGTGCGGGCGGTGCGGTGGTCGACGTGGCGGGGCAGCCGCATCCGGCCCAGCGGCTGGGCGGGGGTCGGGAAATCGGCGGCGGAGATCCGCCCCGCCCACTTGTCCTCGGTCAGCACCAGCGGCCGCGGGTCCCCCGGCGACGCATCGGGTTCCAGGATCACCGCCAGGCCCTGACGGCGGCCCGACGGAATCGCCACCACGTCGCCGCGGCGCAGCGAGGTCAGCGAGGCGACCGCCGCGCCCCGGCGGTCGGCCCGGCCCTGTCGCTCCAGATCGCGTTCGCGCTGCTTCACGCGCTCGCGCAGCGACAGGTACTCGAGGAAGCCGTCGTCGTCGATCTGCGTGTTCAGCTTGCGCAGCTGCCCCTCGTTGCGCTCGATCCCGCGCACCAGGCCCACCACCGACCGGTCGGCCTGGAACTGCGCGAAGGACCGTTCCAGCAGCGCCCGCGACTCGGCCGCGCCCATCCGGTCGATCAGGTTGATCGACATGTTGTAGCCGGGCCGGAACGAGCTGCGCAGCGGATAGGTGCGGGTGGAGGCCAGGCCCGCGACCGCGCTGGTGTCGACGTCGGGATGCCACACGACCACGGCGTGGCCCTCGATATCGATCCCGCGGCGCCCCGCCCGGCCGGTCAGCTGTGTGTACTCGCCCGGAGTGAGTTCGGCGTGCGTCTCGCCGTTGAACTTCACCAGCCGCTCCAGCACGACCGTGCGCGCGGGCATGTTGATGCCCAGAGCCAGTGTCTCCGTGGCGAATACGGCCCGCACCAGCCCGCGCACGAACAGCTCCTCCACGGTGTGCCGGAAGGCCGGGAGCATACCGGCGTGGTGGGCGGCCAGGCCGCGGTGCAGCGCCTCCCGCCACTCCCAGTAGCCGAGCACCTCCAGATCGGTGCGGGGCAGGTCCCCGGTGTGCTTCTCGATGATCTCGTCGACGATCTCGTCGTCGCCCTCGCGGCTCAGATCCAGTCGCGACCGCAGGCACTGGTTCAGCGCGCCGTCGCACCCGGCCCGGCTGAAGATGAACGTGATCGCCGGGAGCAGGCCCTCCTGGTCGAGCACGGCGAGCATCTCGGGACGCGGCAGCGGCCGGTAGAAGCGGCGCGGGCCGCCCCGCCCGCGCGGGCCGCCCCAGCTGTCCATCCGGTCCGCCTGCTCGCGGTGCTTGATGTAGCGCACCAGGTCCTCGTCGACGATCACCTTCTGGTCGCCGGACTTCTGATCGAACAGATCGAACATCCGCCGCCCCACCAGCACGTGCTGCCACAGCGGCACCGGCCTGGTCTCGTCCACGATCACCGCGGTGTCGCCGCGCACGGTCTCCATCCAGGCGCCGAACTCCTCGGCGTTGCTCACCGTCGCCGACAGGCTCACCAGCCGCACATCAGGAGGCAGGTGCAGGATGACCTCCTCCCACACCGCGCCGCGGAACCGATCTGCCAGGTAGTGCACCTCGTCCATGACGACGTACGAAAGCCCCTGCAGCGCATCCGAACTCGCGTAGAGCATATTGCGCAGCACCTCGGTGGTCATCACCACGATCGGCGCCGTCGCGTTCAGCGACTGATCGCCGGTCAGCAACCCCACCGCGCCGCGGCCGTAGCGCTCGACCAGGTCGGCGTACTTCTGATTCGACAGCGCCTTGATCGGCGTGGTGTAGAAGCATTTGCCGCCCGCGGCCAGCGCCAGGTGCACCGCGAACTCGCCGACCACGGTCTTACCCGCGCCGGTCGGCGCGCACACCAGCACGCTGTGCCCGCCCTGCAGCGCGGTACACGCCTGCTGCTGAAACGGGTCGAGGGTGAATTTGAGCTCCGCGGCGAATGCCGCGAGTTCGCCAGTCAGCGACCGAGATGTCACTTGTCAGAGGGTATCGGAGTAGTCCGACACGGGCCGCTGTGTTTTCTCGGCCGGTGTCGCGACCGGCTCGGCCGCGCCCACCGGCTCGGGCGCGTCGACCGCCGCCGCGCCGCCGACGTCCCGTGGCCGCTCGTCCAGCGGCGAGGCCTCGTCGTCGGACAGCTTGCTCCAGTCGTCGCGGCGGGCGCGCCGCTTGTCGTTCAGGCGCGCGATCTGCACCGCGACCTCGAACAGCAGCGTCAGCGCGAACGCCAGCGCCAGCATCGAGAACGGATCCTGCGGGGTGACGATCGCCGCGAAGACGAACAGGCCGAAGATCAGCCCGCGCCGCCACTTCTTGAGCTTCTCGTAGCTCAGCACGCCGATCATGTTCAGCCCCACGACCAGCAGCGGCGTCTCGAAGCTGACGCCGAAGATGATCAGCAACCGGATGATGAAGTCGAAGTACTCCGAGCCTCGCAGGGCGGTGATCTGCGCGTTGTCACCGATCCCCATCAGGAAGCTCAGGGCGTGCGCGACCACCCAGTACGCCAGCACCGCACCCGCGACGAACAGCACCGCGCCCGCGCCCACGAAACTGATCGCGTACTTGCGTTCCTTCGAGTACAACCCCGGGGTGATGAACGCCCAGAGCTGGTACAGCCACACCGGGCAGGCCATGACCACGCCCGCGGTCAGGCCCACCTTGAACCGCAGCATGAACTGCTCGAACGGTGCGGTCGCCAGCAATCGGCAGGCACCGTCGGTGCTCAACTGGACGCGCTTGGCCGCGGGCAGCTCACAGTAGGGTCCGCGCAGGATGTCGCCGAGGCTTTCGACGCCGAGGAAGCCGTGGCCGTACCACAGGAACCCGAGCACGGTGGTGAGCGCGACGGCGAACAGCGACTTCAGGATCCGTGACCGCAGCTCGTGCAGATGCTCGACCAACGACATGGTGCCGTCTGGATTGACCCTGCGCCGGCTGCGGCGGGGGTCGAACGGAATGCGCATGGATGTGACTGCCTCGCTGATCGCCTGGCCCGTTACCTGGACACGCGCGTCGCCCGCCGCCGCCCGGCGCACGACAGCACTTATCCCGGGATGATCGACTCATCCCGGGATCGACACTTCGCCTACGCCTTGTGCGTTTCCGGATTCACCTGCGGCACCGAATTCGTCGGCTGGACCGGGGGCAGTTCCTGGGCCGCGGGCTTGGCGGGCTGCGCCGACTGCTCGGACTTCTTCTCGCCGTCCGACTGCATCTCGCTCATCTCGCTCTTGAAGATGCGCAGCGAACGGCCGAGGCCGCGGGCCGCGTCCGGCAGCCGCTTGGCGCCGAAGAGCACCAGCACCAGCACCGCGATGATGATCCAATGCGTCGGGCTGAGTGAACCCATCGATTACCTCCAAAGACTGTGGTAAGTCCGATGCTACCGGACCTGGTACGGGACGAACGCGCTCGTCAGCTCTCGTTTGCGGGGTGTTCGGCGCGGCGGTCCCTCGCCGCCCGCAACTCTGCCAGCAACTGCGGACCCGACCATCTCCGGGGGTCGCCACGCTCGGCGGCCTCGATGAGTTCCACCAGCCGCGCGTTCACCGGCGTCGGCGTCGCGACCATCTCGCCCAGGGACACGATCTCCCCCGACAGCCAGCCGATCTCGGTGCGGCGGCCCAGGGCCAGATCGTCGGCCATCGACGAGCGGGCCATCGGATCGACCGCCAGCACCCGCGCGGCAACCCGCGTGAAGACGGCATCGGGCACGGTGAGCAGCCGCACCATCGTCCCCGGCGGCAGCGCGGTGAGCCGGGCCGGACGGATGCGCGCGCGGCGCATCACCACCAGCGCCTCGCCCTGCGCCAGCGCCAGGCAGCGCCGGTAGTCGCGGGTGGCGAGCTGCTGGCGCAGCGGCCGCCCGGACAGCGCGTTGACGGGGTTGTTCAGGTTCAGCAACAGCTTGGCCCACTGGACCGGACGCAGATCCGGATAGCGGGCCAGCTCCAGCCCACTCCGCCGGAACAGGGGCGCGAACCGCTCCAGCGCCGGATCGTCCGCGACGGCCAGTCCGCCCGCGGTGCCGCGATGGAACCGGCCGCCGTCGTGGTGGGCGACATTGCACATCACCATCCCGGCCAGCACCACGCACGACGGCAGGATCTCCCGGATCGCGGTGTCGTTGCCGATCCCGTTCTGCAGGCTCAGCACCACCGTGCCGGGCCGGATCCGCTCGGCCACCTGTCGTGCGGCCTCGGTGGTCTGAGCGGACTTCACCGTGATCAGCACCAGATCGGCGGCGCCGACGTCGTCGGGCGCGGTGGCGACACGGAATGCCGTCGGGGCGACCCGGTCGTCGCCGCCGTCGAGATCGGTCAGCCGCAACCCCGATTCGGAGATCTCGTCGAGCAGCCGCGGGCGGCCGACGAAGGTGACGTCCGCGCCCGCGGCCGCCAGCTTCCCGCCCACGAAGATGCCGATGCTGCCGGCACCGAGCACCGTCACGCGAAACGTCAAGCGGGACCGACCTCCTCGATCGCGGTCCGGTCGTATCCGGCGCCGCCGATGCTCTCCAGCGTCGCGTAGGCCGACAGCGCGGCGCTCGACCGCTCCCGCACCGCGGTCACCAGCTCGGCCGGGCCCAGCACCGTCACCCCGGAGCCGAATCCGAGCAGCAGCCGCGCCATCCAGTCCAGCGTCGCGAAGCGCATCGTCGCCTCGACGCTGCCGTCGGGATGCACCGCCACCCGGTGCATCGGGTACTGGTCGAGCACCCAGCCGTAGTCGGCGTGCACCAGCAAGCGCGCCAGCGGGATCGACGGATCGTCGGAGAACAGGTCCAGGGCGGCGGACTCGTCGGTGGCGTGGCTGGGCGGGCGCGCGGGCTCGTCGAGTTCGGCGGCCTCCTCGATGCGGTCGAATCGGAACAGCCGCACCCCCTCGGCCTGACGGCACCATGCCTGCAGGTAGGAGTTGTTGTCCACCAGCACGATTCGGATCGGGTCGACCACCCGCTCGGAGACGAGGTCGCGGCTGGCCGAGTAGTACACCAGCCGCAGTGCCCGGCCGCGGGCCAGGGCCGAGCGCACGGTCGTCACCGCCGGGGCCTCCACCGGCAGCGCCGGTTCGGGACCGGCCCACCGGTCCGGATCGCCCGCGATCGCCGATTCGATCTTCGCCATGGCCGAGCGGGCCGCGGTGGGGTCGACCATACCCGGCAGGTCCGCGATCGAGCGCAGCGCCACCAGGACCGCGGTCGCCTCCGTGGAGGTCAGGCGCAGCGGGCGGTCGATCCCCGCGGAGAAGGTGACCTCGATGCTCTCCTCGGAGAACGACAGATCGATCAGATCGCCCGGGCCGTAACCGGGCAGGCCGCACATCCACAGCTGATTCAGGTCGTTCATCAGCTGTTTGGTGGTCACGCCGAGTTCCGAGGCGGCCTCGGCGGCGCTGATCCCGGGATTGGCGAGGAAGTACGGGACCATGTTCAACAGCCGCGACAACCGGGTGGACAACCGGCTACTCATGACGTGTCACCCCGATCACGCCGACACCTCCGTGCGCTCGAGCACAGACCGTAGCCGCTCGATCACGTCCGCTCGGAGATCAGCGGGCGCGAGGACCAGCGCATCCGGGCCGAGGCCGGTGATCAGGCGGGCCAGCCAGTCGCGCGAGCGCACGGGCACCTCCACGATCGTGCCCGGGCGCCCGCCGATCCCTCGCTCCTCCACGGCCGCGCCGAGCCGCCGGACGTCCTGACCGCGGCCCTCGGCCACCCACACCGTCGCGGTGCCCGTCACCTGCGAGGCGCCGGTGACCTGCGTGACGATCGTCCGCAGGTCCAGCCCCTCGGGTTTGTGCACCGCGTTGCCGGGACCGTAGGCGGTGACGTCGTCGCCGATCCGGGAGAGCCGGAAGGTGCGGGTCGCGTCCCGGTCGCGATCGTGGCCGACCAGGTACCACCGCCCGTGGTGCGTCACGACGCCCCACGGCTCCACGTCGCGCATCAGGTACGGGGCGCTGTGTGACATGCGGTGTTCGAATCGCACCGCGCGCCCGGCGTCGATCGCGGCCAGCAGCTTGCCCAGCGCCGCCTCCGACCCGCGGGTGCGGGCGGGCACCGCCGGTACCGACGCCAGCGCGGCGTCGGACTCGACGTGGATGCCCGCCGCCCGCAGTTTCAGCAACGCACCCTCCGCCGCGGTCGCCAGTTCCGGCGACTCCCACAGCTGCACGGCGACCGCGACCGCGGCCGCCTCCTCACTGGTCAGATCGATGTCCGGGAGTTCGTAGGCATCTCGGTTGATGCGGTAGCCCTCCTGGCCGGAGTACCGGTTGACCGCGCCGACCTCCAGCGGAATGCCCAGGTCGCGCAGTTCGTTCTTGTCCCGCTCGAACATCCGGCTGAACGCCTCGTCGCTGGCGGAGTCCTCGTACCCGGCCACGCTCTCGCGAATCCGCTCCGCGGTGAGGAACTGCCTGGTCGACAACAGCGCGATGACCAGATTCATCAGCCGTTCGACCTTGGATATCGCCACCCGACACAGAGTAATCGGCCCACGCAAACCTATGCGCGTCGGCGCACGATTACGCCGGGATTCGCCGAGATCGGCCCGGTCGACCCCGTCCGACCACCCACAAATCCACCGGCCTCAGGCGATCATCTCCACCTGGCACGGGAGACCGGGCGCCTTGGCGAGTTTCAGATCGGTCGTCAACAGCGGGATGCTCAACCGCGCGGCCAAGGGTTTCGGCGTTCTCTTCCGGATGTTCCGGACCTGAATGGTTGCTATAGCGCTATGAGCGCTACTTACAGCGTCCGAAGTTCGGCATCCGCCATGCTTCGCCTGACTGAGCGCCATCGCGTTCAGCCAACTCGTAAGGCGGGGCTTACATCGAGGCGATGAGGCGGTCTACTCGTTCGTCTACCGAGCGGAACGGGTCCTTGCACAACACCGTGCGCTGGGCCTGGTCGTTGAGCTTCAGGTGGACCCAGTCGACGGTGAAGTCGCGGCCCGCCTCCTGGGCGGCGGTGATGAAATCGCCGCGGAGCTTGGCGCGGGTGGTCTGCGGCGGGGTGGTGACGGCGGCGTCGACCGCCTCGTCCTCGGTGACCCGCTTGGCCAGGCCCTTGCGCTGCAGCAGGTCGAAGACGCCGCGGCCGCGCTTGATGTCGTGATAGGCCAGGTCCAGCTGGGCGATCTTGGGATCGGACAGGTCCATGCCGTAGCGGTCCTGATAGCGCTGGAACAGCTTGCGCTTGATCACCCAGTCGATCTCCGTGTCGACCTTGGCGAAATCCTGCGCCTCCACCGCGTCCAGCGTGCGGCCCCAGAGGTCGACCACCGCGTCCACCTGCGGATCGCGCTCGCGGTTGCGCAGGTGCTCCACCGCGCGGGCGTAGTACTCGCGCTGGATGTCCAGGGCGCTGGCCTGCCGACCGCCCGCCAGCCGCACCGGGCGGCGACCGGTGAGATCGTGGCTCACCTCGCGGATGGCGCGGATCGGGTTGTCGAGGGCGAAATCGCGGAACGAGACCCCCGCCTCGATCATCTCGAGCACCAGCGCCGCCGTGCCGACCTTCAGCATGGTGGTGGTCTCGGACATGTTCGAATCGCCGACGATGACGTGCAGGCGCCGGTACTTCTCGGCGTCGGCGTGCGGCTCGTCGCGGGTGTTGATGATCGGGCGGGAGCGGGTGGTCGCCGAGGAGACGCCCTCCCAGATGTGCTCGGCGCGCTGCGATAGGCAGAACGTGGCCGCCTTCGGCGTCTGCAGCACCTTGCCCGCGCCGCAGATCAGCTGGCGGGTGACCAGGAAGGGCAGCAGGACGTCGGAGATTCGCGAGAACTCACCGGCCCGCACGACCAGGAAATTCTCGTGGCAGCCATAGGAGTTGCCCGCCGAATCGGTGTTGTTCTTGAACAGGTAGATGTCGCCGCCGATGCCCTCCTCCGCCAGGCGCTGCTCGGCGTCGATCAGCAGCTCCTCGAGCACGCGCTCGCCCGCGCGGTCGTGGGTGACCAGCTGCACCAGGCTGTCGCATTCGGCCGTGGCGTACTCCGGATGAGAACCGACATCGAGGTAGAGCCGGGCACCGTTGCGGAGGAAGACGTTCGAGCTACGGCCCCACGAAACCACCCGGCGAAACAGGTACCGGGCCACCTCGTCAGGGCTCAACCGACGGTGGCCGTGGAACGTACACGTCACCCCGAACTCGGTCTCGATCCCCATGATTCGTCGCTGCACACCATCGACATTACAGCTATGCCCTGCCCGAAATGGGCTGTGCGAGCAAGCCGATGCATACGGGTTCGCAACGATTTAGCCCGCAGGACGACCCCCTACCCGTCCTGAACCGGGGGAATGACAAGGCCCCTTGCACTCGCCCGGGGGCGAGTGCAAGGGGCAGTCATATCCGGGCGATCGGCGCGTGCAAGGGCCAATCATGTCCGGCCGATCAGCGCGTGTACGGAGCGACCGTCGGTCGGTCTCCCGCATTTCGTCGTTCCGACGCGTTCTTGGGCGGAATCCTGGCGAAAAGCGTGCCGGGATGACACGACCGACCCGTGCCGGAAATACGTGACCGACACGTACCGGGAATACGTGACCGACCCGTGCCGGGATGACACGGCCGGGCGGCCGGGATGACACGACCGACCCGTGCCGGGATGACGTGATGGACGGTGGACTGCTACGGGCCGGAAGGGTCTCCCGCGGAAGGGGTTTCGGGCTCGTCCTCCTCCTTCTTCGCCGCGGGCTTCTTGCCCTTGCTCCCCTTGTCCTCGGACAGCAAGGACTCCAGCGCGGCTCCGGCGATGCGGCGGAAGGCGCGGCGGGGCCGGGCCTGTTCGAGAGTCGCCACCTCCAGGGTTCCGACGCCGAGCACCCGCTTGTCCTTGTCGCCCTCGGGCGTGCCCTTCTGCAACGCCTGCAGCGCGAGCTTGATCGCCGCGCCGAGTTCCAGGCCCGGCTGATAGGTATCCTTGAGCGCGGCGACGATCGGCTCGGTATTGCCGCCCATCACCACGTAGTCGCGCTCGTCCACTATCGAGCCGTCGAAATTGATCCGGTACAACACCGAATTCCGGGCCTGCTCCGGATAGCCGACCTCGCCGATGCAGATCTCCACCTCGTACGGCTTGAGCTGGTCGGTGAAGATGGTGCCCAGCAGCTGGGCATATCCGTTGGCCAGCGAACGACCGGTGACATCGCGCCGATCGAACTGGTACCCGCGCAGGTCGGCGGTCAGAATGCCGTTGCGGCGCAGGTTCTCGAACTCGTTGTACTTGCCGACCGCGGCAAACCCCACCCGGTCGTAGAGCTCACTCACCTTGTGCAGCGTCGCCGAGGGATTCTCGGCGATGAACAGCACACCCTTGTCGTACACCATCACCACGACACTGCGGCCCCGTGCGATGCCCTTGCGCGCGAGTTCGGTCTTGTCGCGCATGATCTGTTCGGCCGACGCGTAGTACGGCAGTGTCATGCGTGCGCGCTCCCTTCTTCCGCCGACCGCTCCACGATCGTCCGGGCCGCCTCGGCCAGGCGCTCGTCCGAAACCTCTTCGGACCCTTCGGCATTGATGACGATCGCCGTCGGATAGATGCCGCGCAGCAGGTCGGGCCCGCCGGTCGCGGTGTCGTCGTCGGAGGCGTCGAGCAGCGATTCGACGGCGATGCGCAGCGCGCCGTCCTCGTCGATATCGCGGTGGTAGGTCTTCTTCAGCGACGACTTGGCGAACATCGAGCCCGAGCCGACCGCGGTGTAGCCGAAACGCTCCTCGCTGCGGCCGCCGACCACATCGTAGGAGACGATGCGACCGGCCCGGTCCGGATCGGTGGCCTCCAGGTCGTAGCCGACCAGGATCGGCACCACCGCCAGGCCCTGCAGGGCCGCGGGCAGATTGTCGCGCACCATCTTCGACAGCTTGTTGGCCTTGCCATCGAACGTCAGCGGCACGCCCTCGATCTTCTCGTAGTACTCGAGCTCCACGGCGAACAACCTGATCATCTCCACCGCCACGCCCGCGGTACCGGCGATACCGGCCGCGGAGAACGTATCGGTGATGTAGACCTTCTCCATGTCCCGGCTGGCCAGCAGGTTGCCCTGGGTGGCGCGCCGGTCGCCGGCGATGAGCACGCCGCCGCGGTAGCTGACCGCGACGATCGTGGTGCCGTGCGGGGCTATATCCTGCGACGCCGCCCCGGCCGGGGCGGCGTCGGCGATGCGACCGAAACCCTTGCCGGGCAACAGTTCCGGCGCGTGTTCCCGCAGATATTCGGAGAAGGATGACAGGGCGTACCCCGTGTGGAGCCGCAAGGGGTCACCTGGTGTCACTGGCCGCCTTTCTGAACGTATGCGCGGACGAAGTCTTCCGCGTTCTCCTCGAGCACGTCGTCGATCTCGTCGAGCAGGTCGTCGGTATCCTCCGCCAGCTTCTCGCGGCGCTCCTGGCCCGCGCCGTCCGCGCCGACCGCGTCGTCGTCCTCGTCGCCGCCACCGGCGCGCTTGGTCTGCTCTTGTGCCATAGCAGCCGACCTCCTCGTGAATGATCCTCGGCGAGCACCGGAGAAGATCCGATGCTCGTACGTCAACACTACCCAGCCCGGGGGACAACATGCCGGATTACACCGCAACGTGCCCCGGTAGCGATCTCGTGGCAGCACGCCGGAAATACGGGCGGCCTGCTCAGGTCGTCAACTGCTCGACCAGTTCGGCGGCCGTATCCACACCGTCCAGGAGCTTGCCGACGTGGGACTTGGTACCCCGCCGCGGCTCCAGGGTGGGGATGCGGACCAGGGAGTCGCCGCCCAGGTCGAAGATCACCGAGTCCCAGCTGGCGGCGGCGATATCCGCCCCGAACCGGCGCAGGCACTCGCCGCGGAAGTAGGCGCGGGTGTCGGTGGGCGGGTTGGTCATCGCGTCCGTCACCTGCTGTTCGGATACCAGGCGCTGCATGGAACCGCGGGCCACGAGGCGGTTGTACAGGCCCTTGTCCAGCCGCACGTCGGAGTACTGCAGATCCATCAGGTGCAGCTTCGGCGCCGCCCAGCCCAGGCCCTCGCGGCTGCGCATGCCCTCGAACAGCCGCAGCTTCGCCGTCCAGTCGAGCAGGTCGGCGCAGTCCATCGGATCCCGCTCGAGCAGGTCCAGGACGTGCGCCCACTTCTCCAGGATATCGGTGACGCGGGCGTCGTCGGTGCCCTCGCGGCCGTGGAACTTCTCCACCCGGTCGAGGTAGATCCGTTGCAGCGCAAGGCCGGTCAACTCGCGGCCGTCGGCCAGCGCCACCACGGCCCGCAGCGTCGGGTCGTGGCTGATCGAGTGCACGGCGGTGACCGGGCGGGCCAGCTGCAGGTCCGACAGGTCCTCCCCCGCCTCGATCAGATCCAGCACCAGCGCCGTGGTGCCGACCTTGAGGTAGGTGGACCATTCGGACAGGTTGGCGTCACCGATGATGACGTGCAGGCGGCGGTACTTGTCCGCGTCGGCGTGCGGCTCGTCGCGGGTGTTGATGATGCCGCGCTTGAGGGTGGTCTCCAGCCCGACCTCGACCTCGATGTAGTCCGACCGCTGCGACAGCTGGAATCCGGCGCCGTCACCGGACTGGCCGAGCCCGACGCGGCCGGAACCGCACACCACCTGGCGGGAAACGAAGAACGGGGTGAGGCCGACGATGATCTGGTTGAACGGCGTATCCCGGCTCATCAGATAGTTCTCGTGGGTGCCGTAGGAGGCGCCCTTGCCGTCGACGTTGTTCTTGTACAACTGCATGCGCGGGGCCCCGGGCACGCTGGAGGCGTGGCGGGCGGCGGCCTCCATCACCCGCTCGCCCGCCTTGTCCCAGATCACCGCGTCCAGCGGGTCGGTGACCTCCGGTGCGGAGTACTCGGGGTGGGCATGGTCGACGTACAGGCGGGCCCCGTTGGTGAGGATCATGTTGGCCGCGCCGACCTCGTCGGCATCGATCACCGGCGCGGGCCCGTTGAGCCGACCCAGATCGAAGCCGCGGGCGTCGCGCAGCGGCGACTCCACCTCGTAGTCCCAGCGCGTGCGCTTGGCGCGCGGCACGCCCTCCGCCGCCGCGTACGCCAGCACCGCCTGGGTGGACGTGAGAATCGGGTTGGCCGACGGCTCGGTGGGCGTCGAAATGCCGTACTCGACCTCGATTCCGATGATGCGCTGCATAACCCGAGCCTATGCGACCGGCCCGCGGCCGGGGCGATCCCGGGTCCGCGCGCGCCCTCGGCCGGGCGGTCCCGCGAGTCGGCCCAAGGTCGCATCGCGGATCATCCCCGTGGCGGATGGACACCGTTCATACGATCGTATGACAATGGTCGGCATGCCCGAATCGTTCGCCCGGCCCACGACGCCCGGCCCGGCTCTCGCCGCGACACCCGCACGCTCCGGCCGACTGCCCGCGCTGGACGTGCTGCGCGGCATCGCCATCCTCGGCACGCTCGGCACCAATATCTGGATCGTCACCAACCCGGAGGGCCTCATCGGCTATCTGCAGGGCCGCGGCGACCCGGCGGGCGCCTGGGAATGGACCGAGAAGCTGCTCCAGCAACTGGCGCAGGGGAAGTTCCTCGGCCTGCTCACCATCATGTTCGGGATCGGATTGGCCATCCAGCAGCGGTCGGCGGTGCGCGGCCGGCGGGCCTGGCCGGGGAGCTATCCGGTGCGCGCGGGGCTGCTGTTCCTCGACGGCCTGGTGAACTTCCTGTTCATCGCCGAATTCGACGTACTGATGGGGTACGCGGTCACCGGCGCGGTGGTGGCGTACGTGCTGGCGACCAGTGAGCGGGCGCAGCGGCGCTGGCTGTTGATCGCCGCCGGGATCCATGTCGCGATGCTGACGCTGATCGCCGCCGCCATGGCCTTCGCGTCGCCGTCGGGTTCGAGCGATTCGCAGCCGCTGGACCCCAATCCGTACGCCGACGGCTCGTTCTGGGATCTGGTGGTGTTCCGGGTCGAGCACGCCGGGTTGTTCCGGCTGGAATCGCTGTTCGCCTTCCCGATGTCGATCGCGCTGTTCCTGTTGGGCGCCAAGCTTTTCCGCGAGGGACTGTTCGAACCGGCCGGGCGGCCGCTGCGCCGCCGCCTCATGGTGCTGGGCTTCGCGATCGCCGCGCCGCTCGACCTGGCGCTCGGGATGTGGGACAGGGATCTGGTGCTGTTCACCCGCTACGGTCTCGCCCCGCTGGTGGCGCTGGGCATCCTCGCGCTGGTCGCCGAGTTCTATGTCGGCCGCACCCGGACCGGATTCGCGGGCCGCCGCTTCTCCGAGGTCGGACGCATGGCGCTGAGCTGCTACATCCTGCAGAACCTGGTGGCGTCGTCGCTGTGCTACGGCTGGGGTCTCGGACTGGCCGCCGACGTCTCCCCCGGCGCCCGGGTCCCGTTCACGGTCGCGATCTACCTCGCGGTCTGCGCGATCATGCTCATATTCGCACATGTGTGGCTGCGCCGATTCGACCGCGGACCGGTGGAATGGTTGTGGCACAACAGCTACCGGGCATTGACGCGATCCCGCTGACCGGGCGACACTCCGCGATAAGGCCCGGCGGCCCGCCCGGGCGCCGCGGCACGGATAATGACCGCCATGCAGATCGCCGATCCTCCTCGCGCGCACCGGCCTTCGAGGACGACGCCCGCATCCTCGACCTACGTGCTGGCCGGGCTGCTCGTGCTGGGAGTGGTGTTCGCCGGGCCGCTCGCGCGGTGGTTCGGGTCGAACGCGAAACTGCAGACCGCGGCGACGGTGTTCACCGGGATCTTCGTGCAGGCGGTGCCGTTCCTCGTCCTCGGAGTCGTGATCAGCGGCGCGATCGCCGCGCTCGCCTCGCCCGATCTGCTGCGGAAGATCCTGCCGCGCAACGAATCCGCGGCCATCGGGGTGGCGGGGCTGGCGGGCATCGCGCTGCCCGGATGCGAATGCGGGGCGGTGCCGGTCTCGCGGCGGCTGATGGATCAGGGTGTGCCCAGCGCGGCGGCGTTCGCGTTCCTGCTGTCGGCGCCCGCGGTGAACCCCGTGGTGCTGATCGCGACGGCGGTGGCGTTTCCCGGGGAGCCCGGCATGGTGGCGGCGCGGTTCGCCGGATCGTTGGCCACCGCCTTCGCGATGGGCTACCTCTGGGCGCGGTTCGGGCGGCCGGAATGGTTCACCGCGCGGCCGCACGGGCATGAGCACTGGACCCCGGGGCGGTCCCGCTGGGAGGTGTTCACCGAGGCCGCGCGGCACGATTTCCTGCAGGCCGCGGCGTATCTCGTGGTCGGCGCCGCCGCCGCGGCGGCGCTGCACGTCCTGGTCCCGGCCGGGTGGTACCAGAGTCTCGCCGGGCAGTTGGTCGTCGCGATCGTGGTGCTGGCGCTGCTGGCGGTCGTGCTCGCGCTGTGCTCGGAGGCCGATGCGTTCGTCGCGGCGAGCATGTCGAGCCTGCCGCTGCTGCCGCGACTGGTCTTCCTGGTGGTCGGCCCGGCGGTGGACGTCAAGCTCTTCGCCATGCAGGCGGGCACCTTCGGGCGCCGGTTCGCGATCCGCTTCGCCCCCTTGACCTTCGCGGTGGCCGTCGGGTGCGGCACGCTGGCGGGCCTGATCTTCGTGGGGGCGCGATGAACCGGGTCGCCCAGAACTTCGTCCTGCTGCTGATCGGCGGCGCCGTCCTGCGGATCACGCTCGACGGCACCTATCTGCGCTATGTCAAGCCCGGCCTGCAGCCGTATCTCATCGTCAGCGGCGTGGCGCTCACTCTGCTGGCGCTGCTCACGATCGGGCGCGACATCCGAAGGGGCTGGGCCACAGCCGATTCCGACCACCACCACCCGGATCGCGCGCAATGGCTGCTGCTGGCCCCGATCACCGCGCTGCTGATCGTGGTGCCGCCCGCGCTGGGCGCCGGATCCGTGCAGTCCGGGACCGCCGTGCAGGCCAGCGTCGGCACGCCCGCCGAGACCGGCGACGGCAAGTTCGCGTTTCCGCCGCTGCCGGTGGGCGACGCCCCGACCATCCGCATGTACGAACTCATCGACCGCGCTTCCTACGACTCGAGCGGCGCACTCGACCACCGCGACATCACCGTCCTCGGCTTCATCGTGCGCACCGAGAATGACGGCGCGCCCCGCGCCGACGGCTCCCGCGCCGGCGTCGACCTGGCCCGGCTAGTCATCACCTGCTGCGTCGCCGACGCCCAGCTGCTGCGCGTCCATCTGACCGGCGGCTTCGACCCGCCGCCCGACGACACCTGGGTCTCGGTCCGCGGCCGGGTCGAGCCGAACAGCGCCCGCACCGAGACTCAGATGACCCCAACATTGCAGGTCACCGAGCTGCATGTCATACCGACCCCGGCGCGCGTCTACGGGTAGTGCGCGACGGAGGTGGTCGTGGTGACGACGCGCCTACCGCCGCGGCCCACGCACCGTCATTCGCACAGCGCTTCCTCGGGTTCCCCGGCGTGCACCGCAGCCATGCGGCCGTCATCGTCGAAGTCCACGACGCCCTCGATCCCGGGGCCGGAGAAGGTCAGCTGCCGACGGTCCGGGTCGAAGTCGGCGGTGAGGCCGCGGCGGCGCAGGTAGCTGCGGACGGCGCGGCGACGATCCGACAGCGTCGGGCCGGTCATGGCTCGGGTCAGGACCGCCTCGATGCGGGTCGGTTCCGGTGGCGGCAGGCCGAAATCCGGGTGTTCGACCAGGAATGCGGCGCGCCCGCCGTTGTCGCCGAGCACCGCGTTGTATCCGGACCAGTGCCCGGAGATGATCTTCGCGGCCTCCATCATCACGCCGACCACGAGCGGCGGCTCCGGCGGCACGATCGTCAGGGTGGTGAAAGGCAGCTCCGCCGTGGCGAGTTCGTCGATGCCGTGCTGGACCCCGAAGTAGCGCACCGCCTCCGCGACCGCGGTCACCGGCGCCGGGAAGCCGCGCGGATTCGCCCACGACCACAGCCACGACCCCTCCGCCGCGGTGCCCAGCAGATGGAAATCCGTGCAGACGAACGTCCGATCGGCACCGAGGAATTCCAGCCGCCCGTCCGCGAGATCGCATCGCCACGAATGCTCGCCCAGCAGGTCGGTCAGGTGTAACTGATGCTCCAGCGAGAGCAGCGCGGCGTCATCGAGCAGACCGATCAGAGTGGGCATTCCGGACACCGGGGTGAGATTAGCGAAACCGGCCGGATCACGCCGCCCGACGCGTTACGAGACCTGTTGGACCCGTGGCTCTTCCGAACGCGCCAGCAGGTCGGCCACCGGGGTGTCGCGCTCGAGCGGCACGCCCAGGCTGCGCGCGTTGCCCTCGAAGATCGCCAGCACCGACGCCGACGCCATGCCCTCGACCTGCTCCGATGTCAGCCCGGTGGCCGAATCGGCGCGCCAGCTGTTCACCACGCCGTCGACGAAGCCGATGATGCCGAACGCCATCGGACGCGCGCGGTTCGGATCGATGCCGAAGCGCGACAGCGTGGTGGCGAACAGCTCGGCCAGCTGCCCGCCGATCCGGTCACGCGCACCGGCCAGCGCCTGCGAGGTATCGCCCTGCGGCGCGCCGCCCGCCAGGAAACGGTGCAGATGCGGGTGCCGCTCCACCCAGCCCACATAGGTTCCGACCGCGCCGCGCACCGCGTCCTTGAGGGTGCCGTCGCCCCGCAGCGTCGGCATCAGCTCGGCCAGCAGTGACTCCAGGATGCGGCGGCGGATCTGCTCGTCCAGGTCCGCGCGACCGTCGAAGTGCCGGTACACCACGGGGCGCGGCAGCCGCAGCCGGTCGGCAATCTGCTGCACCGAGACCTCGACGCCGTTCTCCTCGATCACGGCTACGGCGGCGTCGAGCACCTCGGCGCGGCGCTGGCGTTTATGGCCGTTCCAGCGGGTGCTGCGGCCGTCGACCGACGCCGCCGCCTGCGGCGATACGGACTTTCCGCTGGTTCCGGTCACACCGCAACGATACCCGCCGCACCCTTGACCGATACACCCTGTCTCACTAATCTGACTGTAACAGCTTGTATCAGTAATCGAGCACATTGGAGAGCTGTCATGGGCAACGAGGCCACCCTGCTCCCCCAGGAGTCCTTCGCGCAGCGCCTGCTGACCGGGTCGGTGCGCAAGTCCTACGACCCGGTGGTCGACCTGGATTGGGACGCGCCGCTGGATCCTGAGAAACTGTTCCTGCCACCGGAGGTGATCTCGCTCTACGGCACCGACCTGTGGGAGTCGATGAGCCCGCAGCAGCGCCGCGAACTGTCGCGCCAGGAGCTGGCGAACGTGCTGTCGGTCGGCATCTGGTTCGAGAACCTGCTGAACCGGCTGCTGTTGCGGGAGTTGATGAACGGCGATCCCACCACCCGCCACTCGCACTACACGCTGACGGAGATGGGCGACGAGTGTCGGCACATGATGATGTTCGGCAAGCTCATCGACCGTATCGACGCCCGGCCCTACTGGCCGAAGCCGTATGCGCGCCTGGCCATCTCGTCACTGCAGCTGTTCCTGCGCGGGTCGATGACGTGGGTGGGGGCGCTGGTCGGCGAGGAGATCTTCGACGCGCTGCAGCGCCGCACCCTCGATGACCCGCAGTTGCAGCCGCTGGTCTCGCGGGCGATGCGGATTCACGTCACCGAGGAGGCACGCCACATCGGGTTCGCCCGCGACGCCCTCGCCCGGCGTGCCCCGACCATGTCGCGCGCCGAATTCGCTTATACACGACTGTGTGTCGCGGTGGCCGCGCCGCTGTTCGTCTACCTGATGACCAACCGGCACATGTACGAGCGGGCCGGGCTGGACGGCCGCGCGGCGGCGCGGATCGCGCGGCGCAACCCGGACGCCAAGCGGGCGCTGGGCACCGGCGCCGCGAATCTCGGTGCGTTCCTTGATAAACAAGGCATGATCGGGCCGGTCGGCAAGTGGATCTGGCAGCGCCGGGGACTGTGGGCATGAGCGGGGGCGGGTCCGGCGATCCCGAGATCGTGATCGTCGGTGCGGGTTTCGGCGGCATCGGGATGGCGATCGAACTGCGCCGGGCGGGGATCGAGGATTTCGTCGTCTTGGAGAAGGCCGACGAGATCGGCGGTACCTGGCGGGACAATACGTATCCGGGATGTGGCTGCGATGTCATGTCGCTGACGTACTCGTTCTCGTTCGAGCCGAATCCGCGCTGGACGCGGATGTTCGCCCGGCAACCCGAGATCCTGGACTATCTGCGCCGCACGGTCGACAGGCACGATCTGCGGCGGCATATCCGGTTGCGGTCGGAGGTGGCGGCGCTCGATTTCGACGATGCGGCGGACCGCTGGACCGTCTCTCTCGCCGACGGACGGCGGTTGCGGCCTCGGGTGGTGGTGATGGCGCCCGGTCCGCTCCACGAGCCCTCGATCCCGGACCTTCCCGGCCGGGACTCGTTCCGCGGCAGCAGCTTTCACTCCGCGCGGTGGGACCACGATTTCGACGTCGCCGGTAAGCGCGTCGCGGTGATCGGAACCGGCGCCAGCGCTGTGCAATTCGTGCCGCAGATCGCGAAACAAGCCGCGCAGGTGACGGTGTTCCAGCGCACCCCGCACTGGGTGGCGCCGAAACCGGATCGGCGGCTGTCCGGGGCGGAGCACGCGGTGTTCCGGTTCGTGCCGGGCGCGCAGCGGCTGTCCCGGTGGGCGGTCTACTGGGGCTACGAGTCGATGATCCCGGCGTTCATGAATCCGGCGCTGATGCGGCGGGTCGAGTCGGTCGCCCGGGGACATCTGCGTCGGCAGGTGCGCGATCCGGAGCTGCGCCGCGCACTGACCCCGGACTACCGCCTCGGCTGCAAGCGAATTCTGGTGTCCAACAACTACTACCCGGCGCTGCAGCGGGAGAACGTCGAGTTGGTCACCGATTCCATCGATCGCATCACCGCCTCCGGCATCGCGACCTCCGACGGCCGCGAGCGGGAGTTCGACGCCATCGTCTACGGCACCGGGTTCAAGGTCTCCGACCGGTTCGCCGGCCAGCACATCGTCGGCGCGAACGGGCGCACGATCCAGGACGCCTGGCGCGGCGGGATGGAGGCGTTCCTCGGCGTCGCCGTGCACGGGTTCCCGAATCTGTTCCTGATCGTGGGCCCGAATTCCGGTGGCGGACACCAGTCCATCGTGTTCATGATCGAGGCGCAGGCCCGGTACATCCGGCAGTGCGTGCAGCGGATGCGGCGCACCTCCGGCACCCGGATCGAGGTGCGGGCGGCGACTCAGCACGAGTTCAACCGGCGCGTGCAGGCGAAACTCGCGGGGAGCGTGTGGAATTCGGGCGGCTGCCAGAGCTGGTACCTGGACGAGCACGGACTCAACCGTGCCGCCTGGCCCGGTTCGAGTGTTTCCTACTGGAGGACCATGCGCCATCCGGACCCCGGCCACTTCGACCTGACCGTGGCCGCGGAACGTGAACCGGCGCACGAGTATTCGGGCCCCGCGCTGCTCGACACACCCGGTGCGGAGCTACCGGTGACCGTCGCGCTGAGCGGGCATCCGGATCCGATCGACGGCCGCTACCACTGGTATGGCAGGGTGTCCGCGGCTGACGGTTCCGACCTTCCGGATCCGGGCCGGGGCGCGGTATCGCTCACCCTGCCCGGAGGCGCACCCGCCACCGCGAGGCTGCAGGAGCGCGATCCGTGGGGCAACCTCCGCATCGTCGGGGTCGGCGAGCCGCCGTTTCCGTTGGCACCGGCAGAGATTCACTGACCGGTCCCGACCGGCGCCGGACGACGGAGCGGAAGGCACAGCTGCCGTGTGTTCCGACAGGCGGGGGGCCGGCACCCCTCTTATGTTGCTCCGTGGGAAAGCCCTCCCCCGTCGTCCCGGAGCGGGCCGGGCCGACGGTGCACCTCGGCACGCGCGGAGAGCGGCCGGAACCGCTGAGGGATCCCCGCGCGCACCGGTGTCCGCGGACCTCCTTTCAGCCGGGGACCTTGTCCAGGAAGCCGTGGACCCGCTGGATGCGGTCGCCGTCGATCTGGATCACATCGAACCCCACGACCACGGGGTCCATGCCGGGCGCACCGAGATTCCAGCTGAATCGGGCGATGTCGTGGTGTCCGTCGACGGCGCCGCCGACGCTGAACCGCAACCCCGCGAACTGCTGCTGGGCACCGGCGACGAATTCGTCGATCGCCGCCACACCGGCGACCGCGCCCAGCGGATCGGTGTAGGTGGCGTCGGGGGTGTACAACTCCTCGAGCAAGGCCCGTCGCTTGTCCGCGTCCTGCTCGTTCCAGGAGTCGATGTATCGCTGTGCAATGGTGTCGTATTCGCTCATGCACCCAGCTTCTTCGACCGCGCTTCCGTAGTCGATTACGCGTCAGGTAATCGTCGTGCCGCGAATTCCCCTGCGGCACACCCACGCCCGAGCACCAAGCTCGGCGGACGGCCACCTACCGGTCGGCAGAGCCGACTATTCCCGCAGGTGTTCTGCCGACCGGTAGGTGAGCTAGAGGATCGATTTGAGGGCTTGGTCGTCGCGGGCTACTACCGCGCGGCCGGCGGCCGTGGTGACGATCGGGCGCTGGATCAGCTTCGGGTGGTGGGCCAGCGTCTCGATCCAGTGCTCGCGGTCGGCGGGGGTGCGCGACCAGCCCGCGATGCCGAGTTCCTTGGCCTCGTCCTCGCCGGTCCGGGTGATGTCCCAGGGCTCGAGGCCGAGTTTGCCCAGCACGGAGCGGATCTCGTCGACATTCGGCGGCTCCTCGAGGTAACGCCGCTCGGCATAGGCGATCCCCGCCTCGTCCAGCGCCGCCTTCGCCGCCCGACTCTTCGTGCACCGCGGGTTGTGCCAGATCTCCATCTGCTCAGATGCCATGGCCGAACGATACCGAGCGATATCGGTCAGGCGATATCGGCCACGAACACGCTCATCCGGCGCACCCCCTGCCGAGCTATGTGTGGCAACCGCTCGTTCTCGGTCCCAGCGGGCAGCACCCGCGGATTCGCGATGTGCACGGTCCGCCGGGACAGCCGTACCTCGGCCTCGCCCGCGGCCGGCGGAACGACCGCCAATCCGATAACATTACTGACCAGTTCTGCTGTTTCTCCAGATCGGAGCATCCGTTGGGTCAAGTCATCACAGTTCACGCAACCCAGACACCCTCCGGGCATAGTGCACATTGCACAAAACGACAGAACCCGCTCTGCGCAATTGCCGGTACCGGAGGCCCCCGCGCTGCGGTGTGCTGGACACCACACCGCGGCCACCACCGTGACCGCGGACCATTCGTGAGCCAGAGGTAGGTCGTGAGTTCAGCCGCCCGGCCCCGCACCCTGTGTGAGGCGTTCCAGAACAATGTCGCCCGCCACCCCGACGCCGTCGCGCTGCGCACCCGCGGTGACGGCGCGCGAATTACATGGCGCGAGTACGGTTCCCGCGTCCGCGCCCTCGCCACCGGGCTCGCGGGCCTGGGGGTCGGCCGGGGCGGCACCGTGGCACTGATGCTCACCAACCGCCCCGAGTTCCACCTCTGCGACACGGCGGTATTACACACGGGCGCAACGCCTTTCTCGGTCTACAACACCAACCCGGCGGAGCTGCTGGCCTACCAGTTCGGCAATGCGGGAAATACCGTGGTGATCTGCGAGCGGCAGTTCGTCCCGCAGATCCTCGACGCGGTGGCGCGGGCCGCCGAGCAGGGCCACCGGGTCGAGCATGTGGTCTGCGTGGACGGCGCCCCCTCCGGCACCCTCGCGCTGACCGACCTCGAGTCCGTCGAGGCGTCCGATTTCGATTTCGATTCCGCCTGGCGCGCAGTCGATCCCGACGACCTTCTGACCATCGTGTACACCTCCGGCACCACGGGCCGCCCGAAGGGCGTGGAGCTGACCCACACCAATTTCATCGAGAACGCCCGCATCGTCGACGAATTCGGCGGCGGCAGCGTCGACGACCGGGTGGTGTCCTACCTTCCCGACGCGCACGCGGCCAACCGCTGGTTCGCGCACTACCTCAACCTGCTCGAGGGCGGCCAGATCACCACCGTGCCCGATCTGGAGCAGGTCGCCGAGGCACTCAGGGAGGTGCGTCCCACGGTCTTCCTCGGCGTGCCGCGCATCTGGGTGAAAGTCAAAGCGGCACTGGAGGACCGGCTGGCCACCGAGAACCCGGTGCGCCGGGCGCTGGCCGCCTGGGCGATCGGCGTCGGCCGCGCCCGGGCCCGCGCGATCTCCGACGGCCGCGCCCCGGGCCCGTTCGACACCACGCGGTATCGGGTGGCCGACCGCCTGGTGCTGTCCACCATCCGGGCCAAGCTCGGGTTGGACCGCGTACGAATCGCGGTGACGGGCGCGGCCCCGATACCGCGCGACACCCACGAGTTCTTCCTGGGGCTCGGCCTGCCGTTGTGCGAGGGGTACGGCATGACCGAATGCACCGCGGGCGCCACCGTCACCCGCCCCGAGCGCGTCAAGATCGGCACCGTCGGCACTCCCCTGCCGGGCGCAGAGATCTCCATCGCCGCCGACGGCGAGGTGCTCATCCGCGGCGCGATGGTGATGCGCGGTTATCGCGGGGATCCCGAGAAGACCTCGGAAACAATCGATTCCGACGGCTGGCTGCACACCGGCGATATCGGCGAACTCGATGCCGAGGGCTACCTGAAGATCGTCGACCGCAAGAAGGAACTGATCATCAACGCGGCGGGCAAGAACATGTCACCGACCAATATCGAGAACACGGTCACCGAAAGCACCCCGCTGGCGGGCATCGTGGCGGTGATCGGCGACAACCGCCCCTTCAATATCGCGCTGATCTGCCTGGACCCGGAGCTGGCGGCCGCGTTCGCCGAGCGGCACGGCCTGCCCGATCACAGCATCGCCGCCCTCGCGCGGAATCCGCGGGTGCGCGCCGCCGTCGAGGAGGGCATCGCCGCCGCCAACGCGAAGCTGTCACGGGTCGAGCAGGTGAAGAGGTTCGCCCTGCTGCCCGAGGTCTGGCAGCCCGGCACCGACTGCCTCACCGCCACCGGCAAGCTGCGGCGCAAGCCGATCGCCGCGACGTACGCCGAGACCATCGAATCCCTCTACGCCACCTGAGTCCGGACGGAGGACACCGTGGAGACGCCGAGCCGCGATCGCACCCTCGAGGCCCTGTACCAGCGCGCGGGCGCGCTGATGCGGGAGTTCTCGGACTCGATACCGCCCTATCGCAGCCTCCCGCGATCGCTGGTGATGCCCGGCTGGGAACGCGGCGTGAAGCTCAATATCGAGCTGTTCTTCGAGTTGCTGCGCCGCGGCCGGATGCCCGAACCCGACGCGACCCGGGAACTCGTCGAACTGGCGCTGGACCGGGTCCGCGACGGCGAGCCGCTGGAGGAGGTGCTGGGCCGCTATCGCCAAGGCGCCGAATACATTTACGACCGGCTGCGTGCGGCGGCCAGCGACCGCGAGCGCGAGTTGCTCGCGGATGCCGCACTGCCGCTGCTGCAGTACATCACGCTCATCGTGGAGCGCATCGCCACCGCCTGCGTGCGCCGCGCCCACGATCCGCGCTGGGAGCTGCTGGAGCGGCGCCGCGGCATCGCCGACGCCCTGCTCACCGGCCGCGATCCGGTGGAGTGGGCCGACGAGCCCGCCATCGCCGTGCCGGAGGCGTTTCTCGTCGCGGTGTTCCGGCTGGGTCCCGGCGCGGGTGGCCGCACGGGCGGCGACACCAGTGAACTGCGGCACTGCATCGAGTCGATTCCGGGCGTATTCCTGCGCCTGGACAGCGGTGGCTGGACGGCGCTGGTGCCGCTGCAACCGGGCGACGACGGCACCGCGACGGTCGCCAGCCTCTCCGGACGGCTGCCCGCCCGCACCGGCCGGGCGGCGCCGCCGTTCTGGGTGGGCGTCGGGTCGGCCCGGTCGCGGGCCGACATCCCGGCCGTGTTCGCCGAGGCCCGGACGCTGGCCGAACTGGGCCGCTGCCTGAACCGCTCCGAGCTGGTGTGCGATCGGCGGGACCTGCAGTTCGAGTACACGGTGGCGGCCAGTGGTGCGGCCCGGCCCGGCCTGGCCACGGTGCTGGTTCCGCTGGATCCGCAGCCACTGCTGGCGGAGACCTTGGAGGTCTTCGTCGACAACGGTTTCAACCAACTCGCCACGGCCCGCCAGCTGAATATCCACCGCAATACCGTCACCTACCGGCTCGCGCGCGTCCACGAGCTGACCGGTCTCGACCCGCACCGGCCGACCGACGCCATGACGCTGTCCGCGGCCCGCATCGCACGCAAGCTCGAATCCGCCGCGTTCGCACCGTAATTCGGAGACCACGGCGCCATCGAGGACCGCACAACCTCGGCGATCTGGTCGCGCAGCAGCCGACCGCGGCCGTCGACCGTCCCGATCCCCACCGACCTGCCGCGCCTGCTCGGCACGTCGCAGCAGATCCACCGGGATGCGGCGCGGCCCTCGCAGCCGCTGGCGCCCGCGGACGCGTTCGAGCGCTGATCGGCGACCGTAAAAATCGCGCGAAGCCGAAGTGAATTCCCGTTGTCGGAGCCGGGCCCGGGGCGACAACCGGATACACAGCACAGCTATATGACACGTCATAAGGTCAGGCAGAAGAGCTACCGTCCGAAATTAACTGGAAGATAGCTCAATTTCTTTTGCGGCACCCGCGATTACGGTGATCGAACTCACCGTCACATCCACTGGTCATGTGTCCTAGAGTCATCCGCATTCCGGCGAACGACGAGGTCACCGGTAAATTCCGACAATCCGCGCACGCCCCGACACGTGCGCCCGTATTTCCCGTGCCGAACCGGGAAATTACCGTCTGTTCGACATTTTCTGAATACATCGGATGAGGGATGTCAATGGAGTTCATCGAACTGGCCGACTACCCCGTGCGGGCGGGACGGGTGACCGAATGGCTGCCCACCGCCCGCACGCACTGGGCCGACTGGCCGCGCGACCCTCGCGCCGTCTCCTACAACCACGAATATCACCTGCGAAACGCCCTCGAGCACAGCCGCGTCCGCGCCCGCGAGCACAGCTGGCTCGGCCACGTCCTGCGCATCGACGGACCGCTCGACAGCCCGGCCTGGCAGCGGGCGCTGGAGACCTGGATCGACCGCCACGAGGTGCTGCGCAGTCACGTCGCCGTGGAGGGCGGCCGCACCGCCCGCTACACCCTGGGCCCCGGCGCGGTCCGCGTGCGGCCGGTCGAGGCCGCGCCGCCCGCCACCGCCATGTCCACCTACCGCCTCGTGCAGCAGTTGCTCGACGACCGCACCTCGCCGCTGGACTGGCCCGCGCACCTGTGCGTAACCATCGACGGGGGCGATTCGTTCACCGCGATCGTCGCCGCGGACCACGCGGTGATGGACGGGTATTCGACCACCTCCATCGGCGGGGAGCTGCGCGCCCTCTACGCCGCGGCCCGCGCAGGCGGCCGTGCCGATCTCCCCGAGACCGCCAGTTATGTGGACTTCTGCCGTAAGGAGCGGCGGCGCGCCGACGCCACCGGCGCCGATCACCCGGCCGTGGCACTCTGGCGTGACTTCCTCTCCGGCACGGCCGCGGACCGGCCGCGACCCGGCGTGCTGTCCGACGCGGCCGCCAGCCCGGTGACACCGGCGCCGCCCGACAACGCCGTGAATCCGGCTGCGCCGCAACGCACCCTGGCGATCGAGGTGCTCGACGCCGCGGCGACCGACCGCGCCGCCGCCACCACCCGGGAGCAGGGGCACGGTCTCGTCGCGGCGCTGCTGGCGGCCTTCGCCGCCGCCGGTACCGAGCCCACCGGCGCCGCCGAGTTCCGCTCGGTCGTGCCGATGCACACCCGCGACGAACCGCGCTGGGCGGGCAGCCTGGGTTGGTTCGTGGGGCTGGCACCGTACCGGATCGACTGCGACGCACGGGGTCTGGCCGACCTCATCGCGCCGGCGGGCGACGAGCTGCGACGCGTGCGCGCGGCCGCGACCGTACCTTTCGCGCGGGTGAGCGAGCTGCTCGACATCCGCCCGCGGATCGCACTCATGGTGTCCTACATGGATATTCGCGCCATGCTCGGTGCCGACGACTGGCTCGGCACCGACACCCGGTGGCTGCGCAGCCGCACGCGGTCGACCGACGAGTTCTTCTTCTGGTTCCTGCGCACCCCCGCCGGGGTCACGCTCAATATGCGCTATCCCGGCACCGCCCGCGCCACCCGCGATGTCCATCGGCACGTGCTGCGGGTGCGCCGGTTGCTCGACGACTACGCCCGCCAGGGCGACGCCCGCCTGCGTTTCGCACCGCACGACCCGCTCGGCACCACACCCACCTCCCGGAGCATCGGACAAGGAGCGTCGACATGGAGATGATCCACCTCACCGATTGGCTGCCCAAGCCCGGCGAGCTACTCGAATTCGTGCCCACCGCCACCGCTTCCCTGGCCGCGGCCGCAGCGCCGCCCGCGCCGATCCCGCCCTCCTACATTCAGGAGTTCCATATTCGCTACTGGCGGGACAAGCGCCGCGCGGCCGAGCCCGAGGACCTCGGCCGCAGCGTGCGCACCGAGCTGTCGCTGTGCTTCAGCATCGCCACACCGCTGGACCGGACCGCGCTGCGCCAGGCGTTCACCGAGTTCCTGCGCCGCCACGACAGCCTGCGCTGCTGGTTCGAGGTGGACGACACGACGATGACGCGGCACCTGCTCGACCCCGACACCGTCGAGCTGGAGACGGTGTTCGTCGGGGCGTACGCCTCCGGCGAGGCGCTGCGCGACCGCCTGGCCGCCCGGTTCCAGGCGCCCGACCCCGCCGCGTGGCCCGCCTTCGCCCTCGGCGCCATCGACCACGGAACCGACGGATTCACCGTCTATTTCAGTGTCGATCACGCGTTCTCCGACGGCACCTCGCTGGTCGCCGCGATCTTCGAACTGCATCAGCTCTACTCCGCGGGCATCGGCGACGCCGCTCCCGCGCTGCCCGCCGTCGCCGGATACGCCGAATATGCCAGGCAGGAGCGAGATCTGGTGTCCGGGCAGCCCCCGGAACTGGAACGGCTGGCGCGCCTGCTCGCCGACAACGCCGACCACATCCGGCCCACACCCTGGGATCTGGGCCTCGAGCCCGGAGAGTTCGGCGACAGCACCGGCCTGCGGTTCGACCTGCTGACCGGCGACCAGTGCGACGCGTTCACCACCGCCTGCGCCGACGCCGGTGGATCGTTCGCCGCCGGACTGTACGCGGCGGTCGCCCTCACCGAACTCGAATTGGCCGGGCGCACGCGATATCTCGGCCTCAATGTGGTCGGCACGCGCGACGATCCGCGGTACCGGTTCACCCAGGGCTGGTTCATCAATCTGCTGCCCGTCGCCTTCGAGGTCGGTCACGGCGCGCGGTTCACCGACCTCGCCACCCGGGCCCGGGCCGCGCTCAACGACATCAAACCGCTGGCCGGCATACCGCTGCTGGCCGCGCTCCCCCGCGCCGCCGAACTCGCCGGGCGGGAGCTGCCGCCCGTGCGCGACTGGCCCTGGGTGTCGTACATGGATATGCGGCCGATCTCCGGTGAGATGCTGGAACGGTCGCTGCCGGGGCTGCACGGCATTCGCGGGCTCGGCTCCTCCTCGCGGATCGCGCAACCCTCCCCGCTGTGGTTCAACCGGGAGGCCGACCGGGTGCACGTCGCGGTGATGTTTCCCGATACCGAGCGGGCGCGCGCCTCTGTCACCGACTATCTCGAACGACTGCGCACCGTGCTGCGCGCGGTCGCGACCACCGGCGAATTCACCGCTGCACCGGGTTCCGAGGCGACCTGATGGATCTCGCATTTCTCGACCAGCTCGCCGTGCCGCCCGGCACCCTGCTGGAATGGGCGGTGTCGGCCGAGCCCGGGCCGGTAGCTCCGACGCCGCCCACCGCCAACCAGACCCTGCACCTGTCCACCGGCGCGCCGACCACCTGGCTGGCCGCCGCCTTCGATGTGCCCGGGCCGATCGACGAACCGGCGCTGCAGGCCGCCTTCGCCGCCTGGCTGCCCCGCCACGACGCCCTGCACTGCTGCTTCTCGACGCCGGAGACCGGCGGGCCCGCCGTGCACCTGGTGCCCGACGACGAGATTCGACTGGCCCCGCGTCCGCCGGTGCCGGTGTCGTCCGACAGCGAGCTGCGTGTACTGCTGGGTAAGCGGCTCGATGCGGCGTGCGCGCCGTTCACCTTCCCGCCCTATTTTCTCGGAGCGGTCAGCAGGCCCGAAACCTCCACGGTGATATGCGGATTCGATCACGCCATCTGCGACGCGTGGTCGATCACCCTCGCTGTCAGCGAGCTGACCGAGCTGTACCGGGTCGCCTCCGACGACGGACATCCCGCCGTCGCGACGGCCGCCGAACGGTTGCCGGAGCCGGGCAGCTTCCTGTGCTACTGCACCCGGGAGGCGGCCGCGCCGCGGGCGGCCACGAACCCGCTGCTCCGCGACTGGCACCGGTTCCTGCACGACGCGGGGAACGATCTGCCGCATTTCCCGCTCGATCTGGGCGTGCCCGCCGGAACTCTCGCCCCGCCCGCGGGCGACGTCCGGTCGATACTCGCGCCGAGCGCCATGGCGGCACTGCACCGCAAGGCGCGCGCCGACGGGCATTCGGTATTCGCCACGCTGCTCGCGGCGGTGGCGCACACCGTGGCCAAGCTCGGCGGGCCCGGCCACACCGATCTCGTGTTCCCGGTGCACACCCGGCGAGAACCGCGCAACCACAACACATTCGGGTGGCTGGTGGCCAACGCTCCCGCCCGCATCCGGGCCGAGGCCGATCCCGCGGCGACGGTGCCGGGCGCGGACGCGGCGATCCGCGCCGGGCAGCGGCTGGCGCAGGTGCCCGCCCTCGCGGTGTTCGACTCGATGCCGATCGCCCTGCGGCGCGCCAGACGCGGGCTGTTCAGCGTCTCCTACACCGACTACCGGCGCCTCCCCGGCGGTTCGCGCAGCGATACCGGGCGCGCGCTGCCCCGGCGGGCGACCCAGATCAGCCGCTCCGCCCCCGTGGACGACGTCCAGCTGTGGTTCGCCCGCACCGACGACGGGCTGACGCTGCGCACCCGATACCCCGATACGGCCGTCGCGCGCTCGGTGGTCGATGAATTCCTCTGCGTCCTGACCGATCTCGTCCAGACATCCGCCCGCGGCTGACAGACCTCCACACGCGGACGTCAACTTACCCAGTGGGAAACATTGCCTTGTGGGCAGTTTTTGGTGATACTGGACGCATGGCCGACGAACCCACCCTCGGACTCCGCGATCGGAAGAAGCTCGACACCCGCCGGGCACTGAGCGACGCCGCGCTGGAGCTGACCTTCGAACGCGGCCTGGAAAACGTTGTGCGCGAGGATATCGCGGCCCGGGCCGGGGTTTCGGTGCGCACCTTCAGCAACTACTTCGCCAACAAGTACGAGGCGCTGGGCTACCGGCAGATCGAGCGGATCCGGCGCAGCATCGAACTCCTGCGCACCCGGCCCGCCGAGGAACCGATGTGGGCGGCGATCACGGCGGCGGTGCTGGAGCCCTTCCATGCCGACGAAGCGCCCGACGCGCGGCCGACACGGGCGCAATTGGCCGAGGTTCGCAAGATCGTCGAATCCCCCGAAGTTCGCAGCGTGCTGGCCGGAACGACCTTTCACGACATGGCCGCTGTCATCGCGGAGCGCAGCGGCACCGATCCACAGCGGGACCTGTATCCCCGATTGATGGCCGGTGCCGTCGCCACGGCCTATCAAACGGCGTCCGAGATCTACGTCAACTCCGATCCTCCGGTGGTCATCACAACCGTGCTGCGCCAAGCGCTTTCGGCGATGGCGGACGGGATCCCGGAACCCGCCCGCTAGACACAATCGTCAACCGAATATCCGACACGACAGGGGGCGTATTTCGCCATGCCCGAAACACACACCGACGTCGTCATTTCCGGCGCGGGCCCGAACGGGCTCATGCTCGCCTGCGAACTCGCACTCGCCGGAGTGCGGCCCGTCCTACTCGAACAGCTACCGGAGCCGAGCAGCGAGCCCAAGGCCAACGGCATCGTCGGGCAGGCGGTCCGGCTGCTGGACATGCGCGGGCTGTCCGATGCCGATCATTTCACCGATCTCGCCGGTACTCCCGCATCGCCACAACCGCTGCCACGGTATATCTTCAGCGGCCTGCCGCTGGAACTCGGTGGGCTGCAGCGGAATCCGCTGTTCGGCACGGGTATTCCGCAGCCGCGCCTGACTCGTCTGCTAGCGGGACGGGCGGCGGAGCTGGCGGCGGATGTCCGCTGGGGTCACTCACTGACCGGTCTGCGCATCGGAGTCGACGCGGTGGTCGTCACCGTCACCGGTCCCGACGGCCCTTACGAGCTGACCTCGCGGTTCCTCGTGGGTGCCGACGGCGGTGCGAGTCAGGTGCGCAAGCGAAGTGGTATCGGATTCCCCGGAACCACCGCCGACGATCGCATGACGCGGTTCGGTCACGCCACCGTACCGCCGGAACTCCGGACCGCCGACGGCGGGATCGAGATCCCCGGCGCGGGCCGGTTCTCGTTCGGGCACAACAGGGTCGAACGCGGAATGTTCGTCTTCGCGGAGCTGGTTCCCGGACGACCGATGATCGGGACGACCGAGCACGGAGGTCCGGTGGTCGACGACGAGACACCGATGACATTCCAGGAACTGCACGACAGCGTCGAGCGCGTGCTCGGCGTTCCGGTCCCCATGACTCCGCCCGCGGGGCCGGGGCCCCATGCGCTGCGCCGCATGGCCGAGCAGAACACCCGACTGGCCGAACGCTATCGCGAGGGCGCTGTGTTCCTGCTCGGCGACGCGGCCCACGTGCACTCCGCGATGGGCGGTCCCGGGCTGAATCTCGGCCTCCAGGACGCGATCAACCTGGGCTGGAAGCTGGCGGCCGAGGTGCGGGGCCGGGCACCGGCGGGGCTGCTCGACACCTATCAGTCCGAACGCTATCCGGTGGCCGAGCGCGTCATGATGCACAGCCTCGCGCAGACCGCCCTGATGGCCCCCGGGCCCGAGGTCACCGCACTGCGGGAGCTGTTCGGCGAGTTGCTGCACATCCCCGAGGTCACCGCGTACATCGCGAATCTCCTTGCGGGATCGGATATTCGCTACGACGTCGGCGACGACCACCCGCTGGCGGGCCGCCTCGTGCCGGACTTCACCGTGACCGTCGGCGAGCGGCCGACACGGGTCGCCGAACTGCTGCGGACGGGGCGGCCGGTGTTGCTGGACCTCACCGGGGCATTCGGCGAGGCCGCGCAGAACTGGAACGATCGCGTCGACGTGGTCGCCGCCACCACCGACGCTGCGGCCCCCGCAACCGCCTTCCTCATCCGCCCTGATGGCTATGTTGCCTGGGCCACAACGAATTCCACCCGTGAGGGCCTCCACGAGGCACTCACCCGCTGGTTCGGCCCGGCACGGGATTACACCCCCGCCTGACCCGATACCGCCACGGGATTACACCCCAGCCGACTGACCGGCCTGGCCACCGGAGCCCTCCCCGCCACGGACATCAGCTGCCGCCCGACCAGCCCGCCGGGTAGCTCCCGGGCCGCCGTCGACGAGTCAGGCGGGGTGCCACTCGACGTAGAACTCCGCACCGATCGCGCTCAGGGCCTGGCGCACCCCCGGCGGCGCCCAGCTCACCTTCGGGTCGTGGCGCACGACCGGGTCGCGCCCGGTGATCGTGTGCCCGTTGGTTTCCACTGCGAACTCGCCCGCGGCGAGGATGTTCTTCAGCCAGTCGACATCGCGGCCGTAGGTCAGCGCGACCCGGTGGACGCCGTCCTGCGCGAACAGTGTGATCGGTGTCCGATAGACCCGGCCCGATTTCCGGCCCTCGTGCACGACGATTCCCAGACCGGGCGCGCGCCCGGCGACCAGGCCCGCGACCCGGTTGGTGACCCGTCGGTTGAACTTCGCCAGCGCCCGCGGCAACGGCATGAGCTACCCCTCTCGGATGTCCTGCGGTGCACAGGCTACGCCACACCATCGGATCCGCGTCGCGTTCGGCCCGGCTCGCGGCCCGGCGACCGTCTATGCCTTTGGCCCGCAACCCATTCGGCGGCGCGTCACGGCAGCCACTCCCGGAACCGCACCCGCTGCCCGGGGCGGACCTGGGCCAGCACGTCCACGTCCGGGTCGATCACCGTCGCCACCACGGGATAACCGCCGGTGATCGGATGATCGGCGAGGAACACCACGGGTTGACCCGACGGCGGGACCTGGACGGCACCCAACGGCATACCCTCGGCCGGCAGTTCCGCGTCGTCCGCGCGCGTCAAGGTCGGGCCGTCCGCCCGGTCCAGGCGCACGCCGACGCGGTCGGTATCGGTGGAGACCTGCCAGTGTCCGGTGAACAGGTCCGCCGGGCCGCGGAACCAGTCGTCGCGGGGGCCGAGGCGCGCGCGGATCGTCACGGTGCCCGTCGTCAACGGCGCCACCGGCGCGACCTCCACCGACGGCCAGGTCCGCGGCGGCCGCCCGAGCGGCAGTTCGTCTCCGGCCCGCAGCGGTTCGGGTCCGAGTGCGGCGAGCGTGTCGCGGCTGCGGGAGCCGAGCACCGGCGGCACCTCGATACCGCCCCGCACCGCCACGTAGCAGCGCAGCCCGGCCTCGGCGATACCGAGCTCCAGCCGCTGGCCCGCCGCGAGGAACAGCACCGATGCCGTCGCCTCCAGGCGGCCGTCGACGCGCACCGGCGCGGGCGCACCGGTGACCGCGACCACCGCCGGGTCCGGGAATTCCAGGCGCAGCCCGCCCAGCGCACATTCGATCGCCGCCGCCGATTCGGGATTACCGACCAGCCGATTGGCCAGCGTGAACGAGCGCCGGTCCGCCGCGCCGGACACTCCCACTCCGGCGTGAAACCAGCCGTGCCGCCCCAGATCTTGGATGGTGCTGAGCAATCCGGGCGCGACAACGCGCACCGCCGTGCCGTTCATCGCACCTCCCCGGACCGCGTCCGTTCCCACCGACCGCCCCAAATCTCGACGCGTGCACCGATTTTCATGCGCCCCCCGCCCGCTCGAACCGAACCCGGGCCCCTGGACGCAGCACCGCGGGCTCGGGCCGTGCCAGATCCCACATCCGCAGCTCCGTGGTGCCGATGATGCGCCAGCCCCCCGGCGTGCCGCGCGGATAGACGGCGCTGTAGCCACCGGCGAGCGCCACGGACCCGGCCGGCACGACCGTGCGCGACTGAGCCCGCCGGGGCACCGTCAAGGCCGAACCGGGTGATTCGAGATATCCGAAACCCGGCGCGAATCCGATGAACGCGCACCGCCATTCGACCCCGGTATGCCGATCGATCAGCTCATCTGTCGAAATATCCAGCAACGCCGCGGTTTCCGCGAGGTCCGTGCCGTCGTAGCGGACCGGGATACGCACCGGATCGGTGGAGTCCGCCGGTTCCAGGCGGTGCGCCGCGGCGGCCTCGGCCATCTCCCGCAGCCGCGCCTCCACCTTGTCCACCCGCACCCGCGGATCCAGCGTGACCAGCACCGTCCGCGCCGCGGGCAGGTAGTCGCGCACACCCTCGATCGGGCGGCGGGCCAGCTCGTCCACCAGCTTCGCCAGAGTGTCGGCGTCGACCGGGACCAACTGCAGCGCCCGGTCCCCGGCGGGCAGGATGCGCAGCGCGCGAACGGCCTGCCGCGTCGATGACTCCTTCATGCGAACGCCTCGACCCCGATGCCCTTGCTCACCAGAGCATCCCGGATCGCCCGCGCCATCGCCACCGCGCCCGGCGAGTCGCCGTGCACGCACAGGCTCCGGGCGCGCACGGCGACCCGCGCCCCGTCCATATCGCTGGTCTGCCCGTCGCTCGCGATCGAGACCGCTTGCGCCAGAGCCGCTTCCTCGTCCAGTACGCTCCCCGGCGACGAACGCGACACCAGGGTTCCCGCCGGTGTATAAGCGCGATCGGCGAATCCTTCGGCGTAGAAGTCGATTCCGGCCGCCGCCGCGGCGGCGGCCATTTGCGAACCCGGCGGGCCGAGCAGACCGAGACCGCCGAACGAGGCCGCCGCACCGGCCACCGCGTCGGCGACGGCCCGGTCCGACGACGCCGCGTGATACAGCGCCCCATGCGGTTTCACGTACCGCACCCGGTCCCCCGCGCCGCGCGCGAACGCGTCCAGCGCGCCGATCTGATACAGGCATTCGTCCGACAGCTCGCGCGGCGGGACGGCCATCGCGCGACGCCCGAACCCGGCCAGGTCGCGATAGGAGACGTGCGCGCCGATCCGCACGCCGCGCGCCACGGCAAGTTCGCAGGTGCGGCGCATGATGGAAGGGTCGCCCGCGTGGAAACCGCAGGCGATGTTGGCGCTGGTGACGATCTCGAGCAGGGCGGCGTCGTCACCCATGGACCAGGCGCCGAAACCCTCGCCGAGATCGCTGTTCAGATCGATCATCACACTCACCGCCTCGTGGAATCGCTTATCTCACACCAGTTCCCGGCCCCGGGTCTCGGGCAGGCCGAACAGCGCCAGCACCGCGATCGCGTACCCGAGCGCCCCGAACAGCATGGCGCCCGCCAGCCCGAGCGTGGTCGAGGCCAGGTAGCCGACCGCGGTCGGGAAGACCGCACCCACTCCGCGGCCGATGTTGTAGGTGAATCCCTGACCGGTGCCGCGGAATTCGGTCGGATACAGCTCCGCCAAGTATGACCCGAAGCCGGAGAAGATGGCCGAGGTGGAGAAGCCCAGCGGCACACCGAGCAGCAGGACCAGCGTGTTGGCGCCGTCCGGTACCTGGGTGTAGGCGACCATGAAGACCACCGACAGCACGGCGAAGAGCTGGATAGTGCGCTTGCGGCCGATCCGGTCGGTCAGCACGCCGCCGGTGACGTAGCCCAGGAACGCGCCGCCGATCAGGAAGAACAGGTACCCGCCGGTCCCGACCACCGTGAGGTCGCGGCTGTTCTTCAGATAGGTCGGCAGCCAGGTGGCCAAGGTGTAGTAGCCGCCCTGCACGCCGGTGGCCATCAGGCTCGCGAACAGCGTGGTGCGGACCAGCTCGCGCCCGAAGATGGCGCCGAAACGGCCGCGCTCGCCGACCGCCCGCTCCCGCCGCACCGTCGCCGCCTCGGCGTCGGTGACGCTGCGGCGCACCCACACGATCAGCAGCGCGGGCAGCGCTCCGGTGAAGAACAGCACCCGCCACGCCAGCGACTCGTCGAACACCTCGAACACGACCGTGTACACGCAGACCGCCAGGCCCCAGCCCACCGCCCACGCGCTCTGCACGAAAGCCACCGCCCGGCCGCGGTACTCCGGCTTCGCGTACTCGGCGACCAGAATCGCCCCGGCCGCCCACTCGCCGCCGAATCCGAGGCCCTGCAGCGCGCGGAACACGAGCAGCGACTCGAAGTTCCAGGCCAGCCCGCACAGCACGGTGAACAGGGCGTACACCGCGATGGTCAGCTGCAGCGTGCGGACCCGTCCGATCCGGTCGGCCAGTACACCGGCGATCGCGCCGCCCGCCGCCGACACCACCAGGGTGACGGTGGTGAGCAGCCCGGACTCGCCGGTGCTGATGGCGAAGTAGGACGCGATCGCGCCCAGCGAGAGCGGCAGCACCTGGAAGTCGTAGGAATCCAGGCCGTACCCGCCGAAGGCGCCGAAGAAGGCGCGCTTCCCGGTCGCGCCGAAGCTGCGGAACCAGTCGAAGAAGCCCGCGAACGCGCGGGTACCGGCCGAAGCGGTGGTGGGCATATCCGTCATGATGACCCCTCGGGCATCTCGGGGAGGGTGTGGTGCAGGTCTCGATCGTACGAAATCGTTCAACGATCCTGCAATACCACGAACGGATCGTTCTGGAATCGAGGCATCGAGCGGGTAATCTCGATCCCGCACATCCGTGCGCACCACGAGGAGGACTTCGATGACGTCGGCGTCAGCCAGCACACCGCCGGGCGCGGCTGTCGAGAGCTACGCGGCGCTGGCCGCGCATCGCGGGCGCCTCGATCGCGCCAGCCGCAGCGCCCAGGTGGCCGATATCGTCCGGGACCGCATCCTGGACGGCACGTTCCGGCCGGGCACCCGGCTGTCGGAGCCCGATATCTGTGCGGCGCTGAAGGTTTCGCGCAACACCCTGCGCGAGGCGTTCCGCACGCTGATCGAGGAGCGGCTCGTCGTGCACGAGCTCAATCGCGGTGTGTTCGTGCGGATTCCGAGCGCCGAGGACGTCGCCGAGGTCTACAAGTGCCGCCGCATCGTCGAATGCGCCGCGCTGCGTGACCATCCGCGCACGGGCGCGGATCTGGGTCCGGTGGCGGCCACCCTGGTGCGCGCGGATCAGTGTGCGGCACAGGGGGATTGGACCGGTGTCGGCACCGCCGACGTCGACTTCCACCGCGCCGTCACCGCGCTCAACGAGAGCCGCCTGCTGGACGCGCTGATGGCGAACGTCTGGAACGAGCTGCGGCTGATCTTCCATGTGGTGGCCGATCCGAACGCCTTCCACCACCCGTATCTGCGCCGCAATCACGAGGTGCTCGACGCCTTGGCGGGCGGGCGCGCGGCGGAGGCGGCCGATATGCTCGCCGACTACCTCGGCGACGCCGAGTCACAGATCCTCGTCGCCTACGCCGGTATCGATCAGAGCTATTGACATGGGCGAGGTCATCGCGGTCTACGACCGCGCCGGGCGCGAGACCGGCAGCGCCGAGCGGTCGGTGGTGTACGCCGAGGGCCTGTGGCACGCCAGCGCGGGCGTGCTGGTGCGGTCGGGCGACGGCGAGCGGCTCTACGTCCATCGGCGCACCGACAGCAAGAGGGTGTTCGCGGGTATGCACGACTGCCTCGCCGGGGGCGTGCTGGGCCCTGGCGAGGCTCCCGCCGAGGCGGCGATCCGCGAACTCGGGGAGGAACTCGGCATCGAGCTGGCCGCCGCCGATCGGCCGCTCCCACTGGCGACCGCGTCGTGGGACGGCGTCTGGCAGGGCGCGCCGATGCGCTGCCATCTGTTCGCCTACCAGCTGCGCTACGACGGCCCGATTCGGCACCAGCCCGAGGAGATCGCCGACGGCTGGTGGTGGACCGACGCCGAACTCCGTGCCCACCTTGACGATCCGGCCTGGCCCTTCGTCCCCGACACCCGCCAGCTCATCGACGACCTACTCGGCTGAACGCCCGGCCACACCATTCCGGCACGACTTCCGGCGGCTCAGCCGGAGGATGTGACCGCGCCCGCCCAGGCGGCGAAGGCGCCCGGGTTGCGGGTCTGCAGCAGCACGCGGCCCGGGCCGGTGAAGTCGAAGACGAGGCCCTCCCCCGATTTGAAGGACTGCAGCGATCGACCCGAAACCGCCCGGCGGATACTGAAATTCATGGCCAGGTCGTAGGCGACGACATGTCCGCTGTCGATGGTGACCGCCTCGCCGCGTCGCAGGTCGATCACGTCGATCGCGCCGAACACCCCCAGCACCACCTCGCCCTGCCCGTGCGCGCGCAGCCCGAATCCGCCCTCGCCGCCGAACAAGTTGGCGAAACCCGCCCACTTCGTCTCCACCTGCACGCCATGGGAATTGGCGCACCAGCTGCCGCGGCTGATGAAGAACGGGCGGTCCGGCGCGATCGGCAGCGCGAGCATATCGCCGGGCAGGGCGGGCGCGACGTCGACCCAACCGCCCTGCGACGGCGCGGTGAACGTCGACACGAAGAACGACTCCCCCGCCAGTACCGACCGCTTGAGCCCGGCCAGGATCCCGCCCTCCGCCTTGGCGGCCAGCGTGACCCCCGCCGAATGCGCCACCATGGCACCGCTTTCCACCCGCATCGACTCGCCGCCCGCCAGCAGGCAGCGCGCGATCGTCGACGAGGGGTTGTGCCGCAACTCCACCTTCACATCCGCGAACGTTAGCACCGGAAGGTTTCGATCAGGTCGACCTCACACAGCCGTCGGCCACCCTCAGCCCCTCGTCGACGATGTCGTGCCGCCGATGCGCGCGCCGCGCCTGTTGCCCAGTTCGCGGATCACCTCGACCGATTCGCGCAGCGTGGCCGGGCGACCGCCGAGGGTCCGCACCGCGGAGTCGCCGCGCCCGATGCCGCACACCGTCCGGTTGCCGAACATGTCGGTGAGCGTGGCGAAGGTCGAGGCGGTCACCGTCCAGTCCCGGATCGAGGGATTGGTCACCTCGGCCCCACCACCACTTTCCTTGTGGCAGCCAGGATCTGGCTGTGGGGTTCCTGCCACAGTGCCCAGTGTCGCATTCACCGAGTTCCCCGCACGGCCGAACGATCACACCGACCGCGACCTCGCGCCGGATCGCGTCCGGTTCAGAAGCGCACGCCCCGCGACCGCTCGCCCGCCGGGCACGCCGCGTCGACGGAGGCGGCGCTGTGCGGCGGGATGGCCCAGGTGACCGGCAGTTCCGTCCACGGGCACACCACGGTCCCGGTGACGGCCTGGGTGTCGGGGGTGCTGTTGTAGCAGATCGCCTGGAAGCAGTAGACGCCCGTCGGGACGGCGACGGCGGGCGCCGGGCCCGCCGCGAGCACCCCCGCGCCCACCATCGCCGTACCGACCCCCGCCAGACCGAAAGCGACGCGCTTCATCCCTTGCTCCGTTTCTCGCCCCGGCGCCGTGGCGCCGCCTACTGTCGGATACGAGCAACTGCGCCGCAACTATAGCTCCGCCACGCCTCGCGCCGCCGGAACCGCGCCGGTGGGCGACGGCCCGCCCCTTCCGCACATGCGCCGAACTCGGGCCGATCCGCTCATCCCCACCACAGCGTCGCCTCGGCGTGGAATGATGCCGGGCGTTATCGTCCCGTACCACCCCTGATGCAGGAGGCCAACCCCGGTGAACAGCGTCGCGCAACCTCAGCAGCCCGATATCGACCGTCCGGAGCGCCCGATTCGCAAGCAGCGCAAGACATTGCGTCGCATCGGGCTGGTGGCCGCGGGCGTGGCGATCGCGATCGTGGTCACCGGCCGCGCCTTCGCGGCGCCGCTGCCCGCGCACACCGCCGCCCCGGGCTGCATGACCGGTTCGGGCGCGCAGCCCAACGGCAAGCAGTGGCCCGCCGAACCCGCCATGGCGATAGACCAGGGCGCCCCCTATTCCGCGACGCTGCAGACCAATTGCGGCGCCATCACCATGTCCCTCGAGGCCGCCCGCGCGCCGCGCACCGTCAACTCTTTCGCCTTCCTGGCCGGTGAGCAGTACTTCGATCACACCCGCTGCCACCGGTTGACCACCGAGAGCATCTTCGTGCTGCAATGCGGCGATCCGACCGGCACGGGGACCGGCACCCCCGGCTACCGGTTCGACGACGAGAACCTCACCGGCGCAACCTATGCCGCCGGAACGGTGGCCATGGCGAATTCCGGCCCCAACACCAACGGCAGCCAGTTCTTCCTGGTCTACGCCGACAGCCCGCTGCCGCCCAAGTACACCCCGTTCGGCCGCATCACCGCCGGTATGGATGTGCTGCAGACCATTGCCGGGGCCGGCGCCAAGGACGGCGCGCCCGACGGCCCCCCGGCCACCGACGTGACCCTCGAATCCGTCACCGCCGGGCAGGGCTGAGAACTACCGGTCCGGGTCCGGTTCTGTCGCCGGGCCCGGACCGGCGCCAGGTCCGGGTATCAGCCCAGTCGCAACATATCCGGCCATGCCCGCGACCACGGCTCCCGTGGCCCGTCGCATCGCCGAATGGGGACATCGCGGGTCAGCTCGGGCACCCCGAGTCGCGCGTCGGCTCGGCCGAGTTCGGTCACCGTGGCGCACCGTGCGCGAGGCTCGCTGCCGTCACCGCCGACCCACACCACCGTCGTCGCCGTATCGGGCGGCGTCCCGAGGTAGCCGAAACCGCGGCTGGGACTGTAGACCTCGGGCAATCCGGCCTCGTCCCGGTAGACCGCCAACGCACCCGCCTGCCAATACGAGTCGGCGAAGACGACCGCGTGCGCGCGTTCCGTGTCGGGCAGGGAGCGATAGGCCGCGCCGGTGGAATCCGCCAGTTCCGGCCAGCCCAGCTTCCCGTTCGCGCCCAGCGCCGCGGCGAAGTTCGCGTCGTCGGGCACCGGCTCGATATCGCGTTCCGGCCGCAGCGGCAGCGAGGTCGCCACCAGCACCGCCGACACCGCGACCAGCGGTACGACCGCCACCCTCCGCCAGCGCGCCACCGGCGCGCGCGTGCACCACACCGCACCCGCGGCCATCACGGCCGCGTAGCACCCGACCGCGTAGTACGGCCGCCCGTCGGTGATCACGAACGCCACCGTCAGGACCAGCGGCACCAGTCCCAGGAACCGGTACGGCCGCAGCGCCTGCGCGCGCAACAGCGCCCATATCCCGCCCAGCAGCAGGATCCCGCCCAGCAGGCCCGCCGCGATCAGCGCGATCGGCACCCAGGTCCACCGGCCGCCGATCCCCTCCTGTTCCGCCGCGACCACCGCACCCATGCCGAACTGCGGCCAGCCGTGGGCGGCCTGCCAGATCAGGCTCGGAATCATCGTCAGGACCACCAGCGCGGCACCGGCCCACAGCGCACGACGGCGCAGCAGCTCGCGCGGCCCGGCGATCAGCACACCGAGGGCGACCGCGACCCAGAAGAACGGGATCAGCCACTTCACCTGCATATCGACGGCCGTCAGCAGCGTCGCCCACAGCAGCAGCGCGTCCCGGCGCGTCCGCACCCAGCGAATGAGCAGCCAGCTGATCGCCACCCACAGCGCGGTGTCGATCGTGTTGGTGGCCAACTGAGTTCCCTGCACCAGCAGGAACGGCGAGGTGGCGTACGCGAGGGCGGCCAGCACCTGCGCCGCCCGGCCGCCGCCGAACTCCCGGGCGATCTGCGCGCTGACGAAGATGGCCGCGACGGTCACCATTACCGCCGGAATCCGCAGCGCCACCACCGATTCCGGCGCCGCCAGATCCATCAGCCGCGCGATCAGCGGCAGCAGCGGACCCTGGTCGGCGTAGCTCACCGCCAATCGGCGGCCCGCGGCGATGAAGTACATCTCGTCGCCGAAGAATCCGTACCGGCCGATGGCCGCCAGCATGGCCACCGTCCCGATCGCGGCCACCGCCGAGACCGCGCCGACCGCGTACCGCGGTGGCGGCGCACACGTATCTTCTTGCGGCAGATCGTCTTCCAGCACCCTGGTGCTCACCCGCTCTCCTTCCGCGTGGCCACGTCGTACAGTCGGCACAGATGGGCCGAGTACGCCCGCATATCGAAATCCGGCTCCTGGATCGCGCGCCCCCGCCGCGCCGTCGATCGAATCCCGGATCGACTTCGCCATCGCCACGGAGTCGAAATCGCCCAACTCCCCGGGTGCTACGCAAAAAGCCGCAACCCGGTGGGGTTGCGGCCCTTGCGGTTCCCGGATTACAGATACTGGCCGGTATTCGACTCCGTGTCGATGGCCCGGCTGGCGCTGGCGTTCTTGCCGGTGACCAGGGTGCGGATGTAGACGATCCGCTCGCCCTTCTTGCCCGAGATGCGGGCCCAGTCATCGGGATTCGTGGTGTTGGGCAGGTCCTCGTTCTCGGAGAACTCGTCCACGATCGAATCGTAGAGATGCTGGATGCGCAGGCCCGGGTTGCCGGTCTCGAGCACCGCCTTGATGGCGTACTTCTTGGAGCGGTCCACGATGTTCTGGATCATGGCGCCGGAGTTGAAGTCCTTGAAGTACAGGACCTCCTTGTCACCGTTGGCGTAGGTGACCTCCAGGAAGCGGTTGTCCTCGCTCTCGGCGTACATCCGGTCGACGACGCGCTCGATCATCGCCTTGATGCACTTGGACTTGTCGCCGGTGAACTCGGCCACGTCGTCGGCGTGCAGCGGCAACTCCTCGGTGATGTACTTCGAGAAGATGTCCTGCGCCGCTTCCGCATCCGGACGCTCGATCTTGATCTTCACGTCGAGGCGGCCGGGCCGGAGGATGGCGGGGTCGATCATGTCCTCGCGGTTGGAGGCGCCGATCACGATGACGTTCTCCAGGCCCTCGACGCCGTCGATCTCCGACAGCAGCTGCGGGACGACCGTGGTCTCCACGTCGGAGGACACACCCGAACCGCGGGTGCGGAAGATCGAGTCCATCTCGTCGAAGAACACGATCACCGGGGTGCCCTCGGAGGCCTTCTCGCGCGCTCGCTGGAAGATGACCCGGATGTGGCGCTCGGTCTCGCCGACGAACTTGTTCAGCAGCTCCGGGCCCTTGATGTTGAGGAAGTAGGACTTGGCCTCCTTGGCATCCTCCCCGCGCGCCTCGGCGATCTTCTTCGCCAGCGAGTTCGCCACCGCCTTGGCGATCAGCGTCTTACCGCAACCGGGCGGGCCGTAGAGCAGCACGCCCTTGGGCGGCCGCAGCGCGTACTCGCGGAACAGATCCTTGTGCAGGAACGGCAGTTCCACCGCGTCGCGGATCTGCTCGATCTGACGCGTCAGGCCGCCGATGTCTTCGTAATCGACGTCGGGGACCTCTTCGAGGACCAGATCCTCCACCTCGGCCTTGGGAATGCGCTCGAAGGCGAAGCCTGCCTTGGTGTCGACCAACAGCGAATCGCCGGGCCGCAGCTTGCGGATCGGCTGATCCGGATCGTCGAGGTCGTCGATGTCGACCAGCTTGGTCAGCGGGCCGGACAGCCACACCACCCGCTCCTCGTCGGCATGGCCGACCACCAGCGCCCTGCGCCCGTCATCGAGGATCTCCCGCAGGGAGCCGATCTCGCCGGTCTGGTCGAAGGTGCCCGCCTCCACGACCGTGAGCGCTTCGTTCAACCGGACGCTCTGCCCGTAGTGCAGCGTGGACGTCTCGATATTCGGTGAACACGTCAGCCGCATCTTGCGCCCCGAGGTGAACACGTCGACAGTCTGATCGTCGTAGACACCGATCAGGACGCCGTAACCGCTCGGCGGCTGGCCCAGTCGGTCGACCTCCTCGCGCAGGGCGACGAGCTGCTGGCGGGCTTCCTTGAGGGTGTCCATCAGCTTGGTGTTGCGAATCGTCAGCGAATCGATGCGCGCTTCCAATTCCCTTGACCGATCCGGCGTGTCGGCGAGTTGCCTTCGGAGTGCAGCCGCCTCGGCGCGTACCACCTCGAGTTCCCTCCAGGCCGCCGAATCCGAATTCTCGTTGGGGCTCATGATGCTGCTCCTCCCAGTCCCGGTCTATCAACGCTACCGGGCGCGAACCGTTCTCGCTTTCCGACATGGTTTCGTCGTGATCACATCTCAGCTGCGGTCAGCGGCCGGGATGACCATGTTAGCCTCCCCTAACCCGTTTCCGGCGAGTTAATATCGCCGGACCGAGCCGAAAGGTGTGTTACTCGATGCTCCTTCCCACCGGTCGTACCCGTTGTAGTGGCAACGTCGCACACTCTGTTCGTGTTTCCCGGATTCGTCTTGTCACCGCTACCGCGTTCGCCGCGCTCGCCGTTACGGCAATGACAGCATGCGGCTCCGACAACTCCGACGACGCGGCGGCGAGCAGCACCACCACCGCCGCGGCCACCAGCGCTGCGGCCCACGACCACAGCGGAGTCGCCGCACCCGCCCCGGAAGCCCTGCAGGCCACCCTCGACGGTTTCGTCGACCCGGCCAAATCCACCGCCGACAAGCAGAAACTGGTCGAGGACGGGGAGAAGCGCGCCGCCAACATCGACACCATGACCCAGGGCCTGGCGAACTACGGCAAGATCACCTTCACCGTCTCCGACGTCAAGACCGAGGGCGAGAAAGCCACCGCCCAAGTTGTCGTCACCTCCCCGCACGGCGCGGCCCCGGCGATGCCCATGACCTGGGAGCACGACGACGCGGGCTGGCAACTCTCCGACGCCTCCGCCTGCCAGATCCTCGCCATGGGCAAGGCACCCTGCCAGCCATAATTCCCCACGCGCCGCCCGGCTACACCAATTCCCACCCACGCGGCGCCCCCTACGCTGACTTCCTCCTGTCCCCCGCGCGGCTTGCGGGGACGGGAGGCGCTCAGCCCTTCGAGGGGCGGCGCTGCGGCTTGAGCGGGGCCACGCCGTCGGCGAGGCGGCGGGCGCTCACCAGGAAGGCCGTATGGCCCTGCATGCGGTGCTCCGGGCGCACGGCCAGACCCACCACGTGCCACGGGCGCACCAGCGACTCCCACGCGCGCGGCTCGGTCCAGCACTGTTGCTGCCGTAACGCCTCGACGACCTCCGACAGCTGCGTGACCGTCGCGACGTAGACGATCAGCACACCGCCGGGGATGAGGGCCCGCGACACCGCGGGCAGCGCATCCCACGGTTTGAGCATGTCCAGCACCGCGCGATCGACCTGCACGCCGTCGTACTCGGCCACGTCACCGATGGTCAGATCCCAGTTAGCGGGCCGTTCGCCGAAGAATCTCTCGACATTGCGGACGGCGTGCTCGGCGTGATCGTCGCGGATCTCGTAGGAGACGACCTGCCCCTCGGGCCCGACCGCGCGCAGCAGCGAGCAGGTCAGCGCGCCCGAGCCCGCGCCCGCCTCCAGCACCCGCGCGCCGGGAAACACGTCGCCCTCGTGCACGATCTGGGCGGCGTCCTTCGGATAGATCACCGCGGCGCCGCGCGGCATCGACAGCACGTAGTCGACCAGCAGCGGGCGCAGCGCCAGATACGGTGTGCCGTTCGCGGATTGCACCACGCAGCCCTCGTCGGCGCCGATCAGGTCGTCGTGGCGGATCGGGCCCTTGTGGGTGTGGAATTCCTTGCCCGGCTCCAGGACGACCGTGTGCTGGCGGCCCTTGGCGTCGGTCAGCTGCACCCGGTCCCCGTCGGTGAACGGTCCGGTCCGTCTGGCCGTCATGGATCTCCGTTTCTGGTGTGTTCGTCGGCGGTGTCCGATGTGTCGGTACCCCCGGATAGCCTGCCAGGTATGGCAGCGCCACCGACGACTACCCCGGCCTCCGACGACGAGGCGGTCAGACAGAGTCCGGCGCTGTCTCCGTCACGGGCAATGGATTTCAAACAATGCGGCTTGAAATACCGATTGCGCGCGATCGATCGCATTCCGGAATCGCCGACGCGCCATGCGGTGCGGGGAACGGTGGTGCACGCGGTACTGGAATCGCTGTACGGGTTACCGAGCGGTGAACGTATTCCGGAGCGCGCCGCGGAGCTCGTGACACCCGCCTGGGAGCGTTTGCTGGCCGAACGCCCGGAAGTGGGGGCGCTGGTCGCCGACGAGGATCCCGCCGACTTTCTGGGGGAGGTCCAGCAGCTCGTGCGGGCATACTACGGCCTGGAGGACCCGACCGCGTTCGACCCGGAATCCTGTGAGTCGCTGATCGAGGTGCACCTGGCCGACGGCTCCCCGCTGCGCGGCTACGTCGACCGCATCGATATCGCCCCCACCGGGCAGTTGCGCGTGGTCGACTACAAGACCGGTCGCGCCCCCTCCCTCGCCGGGGAAACCCGCGCCCTGTTCCAGCTGAAGTTCTACGCGCTGATCATGCTGCGCACCCGCGGCGTGATCCCCGCCCAGCTGCGGCTGCTCTACCTCGCCGACGGCCAGATCCTCACCTACTCCCCCGACGAGGCCGAACTGCTGCGTTTCGAGCGCGTGCTGTCGGCGCTGTGGGCGGCGATCACCGAGGCCGGACGCACCGGCGAGTTCCTCCCGAACCGCGGCTGGTTGTGCGAATACTGCGACTACAAGCCGCTGTGCCCCGCCTTCGGCGGCACCCCGCCCCCGTACCCCGGCTGGCCCGTTGCCGCCGAAACATAACCGGGTTATGCTCGGAGGCGTGCGCTGGGAGGAGGCGCTGCGTCAGGCGATGCAGACTGGACCGGACCCGGCAGCGGTCACCCTTCAGAAGGCCCGGCAGGAGCGGATGTCGGTGGCCAGGATCGCCTTGGCGCCCAGCTCCGCGAGCTGGTCCATGAGGTCGTTGCCCTGCTTGCGCGGCACAAGCGCGCGCACCGCGACCCAGCCCGGGTCGGCCAGCGGCGAGACGGTGGGCGACTCCAGGCCCGGGGTGATCTTCGCCGCGGCGTCGAGCAGTTCCTTCGGGCAGTCGTAGTCGAGCATCAGGTACTGCTGCGCGAAGACCACGCCCTGCACGCGGGCGACCAACTGATTACGGGCCCGGTCGTCGCGGTCGGACCCGGCGGCCTCGAGCAGCACCGCCTCCGAATCGCACAGCGATCCGCCGAACGCCACCAGATTGTGCTGGCGCAGCGTGCGCCCCGACCCGACGACATCGGCGATCGCGTCGGCCACGCCCAGCTGGATGGAGATCTCGACGGCGCCGTCCAGGCGGATCACCTCGGCCTCGACCCCGTGCCGCTGCAGATCCCGCAGCACGAGATTCGGGTAGGAAGTGGCGATGCGCTTGTCGTAGAGGTCCTGGACCTTCCATTCGCGACCGGCGGGCGCGGCGTAGCGGAAGGTGGAGCGGCCGAACCCGAGGCTCAGCCGCTCCTGCACCGGCGCACCCGAATCCAGCGCCAGGTCTCGTCCGGTGATACCCAGATCCAGCTCGCCCGAACCCACGTATATGGCAATGTCCTTCGGGCGCAGGAAGAAGAACTCGACCTGGTTGGCGTTGTCGAGTACCGACAACTCGCGCGAATCGGTGCGCTTGCGGTAACCGGCCTCGCCGAGGATCTCGACGGCCGAGGTGGACAGGGCGCCCTTGTTGGGAACTGCGACGCGGAGCATGAGGGTGTCCTTTCGGGACTCGTGACGGAGGCTGCGCATGCCGCCGGGCATCCGGCGGGCTATCCGTCACAGATGTCGGTACACGTCCTCGAGCCGCAGGCCGCGGCCCACCATCAGTACCTGAACCCAGTACAGCAGCTGGGAGATCTCCTCCGACAGCGCCTCGTCACTCTCGTGTTCGGCGGCCAGCCAGACCTCACCGGCCTCCTCCAGCACCTTCTTGCCCTGCGCATGCACACCGGCGTCCAATGCCGCCACGGTCCCGGACCCCTCGGGGCGGTTGACCGCACGATCCTGCAGCTCGGCGAACAGGGCTTCGAAAGTCTTCACGAGAGGGCATTCTTTCAGATACCCGCGTACGTTCCGCAATCGAGTATTCGGGGCCACGGGCGCGGCTGTCAGCCGAGCGCGGCCGGGCGGTCTATGCGGTAGACGAAGTGCTGGCCGTCGTCGACCGGATTGTCCGGGACCAGGCGGCCCGCGGCGATCCGATGCATCCCGGCCTTCTCCAGGGCCCGCCACGAGCCGCGGTTCGCGACGGTCACCGGAACGATGATGCACTCGGCACGTGGGTAATCGGCCCAGGTTGCCGCGATGATCGCGCGCAGCATCGCCGAGCCGAGCCCGCGGCCGACGCGCTCGGGATCGCCGACCAGGTAGTCCAGCGAGGCCGCCTCGGCGGGGACGGGGACCAGTGTCGACAGTTCCTCCATATACTCCGGCCAGTCGGCCCAGCGCATCCGCTGCACCAGACCGACCGGTTCCCCGTCGCCGAAGACCAGCAGATCCTCGGCCGCCTCTTCCCCGCGCGCGGTCGGCCCGAAGTCCCGCTCGACCGCCTCCGGCGTGAACTCGTGGTTCCACCACCGCCGCACATGCGGCTGGGCGAGCCACGTGGCGAGCAACGGAAAATCGGCCGAAGTGACCCGCCGCCATGTGAATTCGGGTGTGCGTATGTCGTTCACAAGCGTGCACGCTAGCAACCGCGGTCGCCAACCACATCTGGTTTGTGCTGGTCACAAGGCCGTCTCCGCTGAGGCACGCCGAAGGGGGTGAAGCTCGCCGAACATATCGGTATGTACGGCCTGAGTCGCTCTGATCTCGATGAACTGAGCGGTGTGGTCACGGTCGCTGCGGGCGCTGTCACACACTGTCGACACTCGGCACACGGCAACCACCGCCATGCTGCAGGAACTCCTCGACAGGCAAAACCGGTCATAGCGACCGTTCCAGCGAGAGGACTGGTGGCAGCGATGGACGATGCCCGGTTCGACAGCTTGACGAAAACGGCACTGAGGCGTTGTGCCCGGCGGTTCGACCGCCGGGCGTGCCGACGGTTCTACTCGGCGCTGCCGAGCAGGTCCTGCAGTTCCTGAACGGCCACGCTCAGTTGCTCGGCGAAGGCGTGCATTTGGGACGCGACGGATTTGGGGGTGGCGAGGTAGAGGTTCCAGCGGTCGGGGAGGAGAACGTAGGCCACGCCGATGCACTTGGGGCTGGTGCAGCCGAAGCCGAAGTACTCGATATTGGCCGACGGGGCGGAGCTGGTGCTGAGGTAGTCGTCGCGGGCGATGGTCCAGCCGGGGCTGTCGTAGAACGGCATCGGTTCGGTGGCGCCGAGTTGCGCACCGCGCCGCCGCTGGATCAGTTGCAGCTCCCACAGATGCTGTTCCGGCGCCTCGCCGCGCTGACACTCCTTGGCGCGCTGCACGTGCGCCTCGGCGGCCGCGCGCAGCTTCGCCCGCTTGGTGTCGGCATCGGCCCGAGGATCGTCCATGGCCGCAACGAAATCCAGGATCTGCGGGGTGACCACCCGCATCGCCTCGGTGCGGCCGCCTCGGAACTGCCGGGTCGCGATCGACTCGTAGGTGGCGCCGATGAGCCCCTTGCTGCGCCGATGGGCGAGCTGATAGCTCATCTGGGCGAAGGCGTCGGGCGAGATACCCAGCGCCTTGGCCTGCTTCGTCCCGAAATCCTCGAAAGACACTGTGCGCGTGGCATTGTCGGCGGCGAACTGGGCGAACGCCGCCGCCGCGGCCGATACCGCCGCCTGCTGCCCCTCGTCGAGCACGAATTCGATCGGCTCCGTGGCGGGCAGCCCCTGCGGCTGCGCCCCGGACTGCTCGGCGTGCTCGCGAACGGGCCGCTCCAGCAGCGCGTCGACGAACGACAGGATGGTGGTGCCGTCCAGGCCGCAGTGCTCGACATTGATTCCGGCGCTGCCGTCGCCGAACACGACGAACGACACGGCCTTGTCGAACCAGCGGTTGCCGCTGTCGCCGTGCAGCAGCTGATCGCAGGCGTGCTGGGTGTCGCGGGGCGCGAAATCCTCCAGGCAGAGGCAGAACAGCGCGGTCTCGATGGTGTCGAGCGCCGCGGCGTTGGCCGGTTCGGCGCGCAGACCCGAACGAACCTCGGCCCACTCCGCACGCGGCATGGTGGTCAGGTGCCCCACGGCGGTGTAGGTGGGGGCCGGTCGGGTCCCGGCCTTCAGCGTCGCGCACAGACCGTCGACGAGATCGTCCTGACTGTGCGGCGCGCCGTCCGGCCCGATGACCTCCATCCGGAACAGGTTGCCGCGGAACAGGACCACGATGTGGCGGGCCCGCGAATGCCCCGGCCACTCCGCGCTGTAGGGCACCCGCACGGAGTCCTGCGGATCGCCCGGAATCCTGGTCTCGGAGAACAGGAACTTGTTCTGCGCCATCGACAGGTGCTGCCCGCGCTGGGTGACGGGCGGGATGGCCTCGGCGTCGAGCCGCAGCTTGTAGTTCACCGCGGCGGTGACGATCGCGGCGGCCCGCTCGGCCTGCCGCTCTGAGGTCGAGCGGGCCAACGGCGTGTCGTCGCGGAACAGGAAGAAGAAGTTCGCGTTCAGCGCGATCCGATCCCGACGCCCCAGGTATCGCGACGGCCAGAACTCGTCGAGCCAGCTCGCCACCCCCGGCTCCGCGTCGAACCGCTCCAGGTCGGCGTGCAGAACGCGGCCCGGACCGTCCGGGCGCCGCAGGTCGGCCAGGGCCCGCTCGGTCGCGGTCCGTTCGTCCTCGGACAGCAGCGGCGCGCTCCATTCCAGGAATCGCGCGCAGCTGTCCTCCAGGGTGGGCAGCGGCACGCGCGGCAGCTGGTCGTCGAAGGCGAAGGTGCGGTCGGTCACGGGCGGTCCTTGTCTCTGGTCGGTCGGTCGTCGTCGGGTACGCAGAGATGCAGTTGGGCGTGCAGCCACCCGTCGGCCTCCAGGCCGGTCGGATCGATCCCGTTGGCGGACAGGGTGTTCAGCACATGGGCCTGTTCGTCCTCCGAGGCGAAGCGGCGCTGCCGGAAGGTGCCGGGTACGCGCTCGATCCGGTACCCGAGTTCCGCCAACTGCTTCGCGATCGGCTCGAAGTCGAACATTCGCAGCACGAAGTGTGCCATCCACGGCCGCCGAGTGTCGTGCGCCCGCGCCACGCGCAGCAGGGTGCGTTCGGTGATGTATCCGACGCAGCCGGTGGAGATGACCAGATCCGCCGAGGCCAGCAGGCGGCGCTGCGGTTCGGTCGGGTCGTTCGCCTCCAGGTCGGCGTGCACGGCGTCGTGTAGCAGACCGGCGGCGACCGCGTACTCCAGCGCCGGGGCCGCGGCGTCCATGCCGAGGAATCGGACCTCCGGCTGCGGCCCGGCGGCTGCCAGCCGGGCCCGGTCGCGGGCGATCCGCGCCGCGGTGTCACCGGGCCGGTAGTGCTCGGCGAGGTCGGCGACGGTGGTATCGAATCGCATCAGGGCCGCGGCCACCCCGTAGGAACAGCCGATGTCCAGCACCGTGGGCACGGTGCCCGTCGCGGCGCAATAGTCCCCGATGAGCCGCTCGAAGTGCGGTTTCGCCAGTTCCGGGATGCAGTAGTCCAGTTCGGCCATCCGGGTGTAGTAGGCCGAGGGATCGGGTCGGTCGTAGATATCGTCGAACGAGGCTTTTCCGGTACTGTGCAGCGAAACCGGCACGGGCGCTTCCTCTCAGTCGAGCAGTCGGTCGCCGCGGACGGCGCCGGCCGCGGCGATGTGATCCGGGAGTACGCGTCCGAACAGCTGCCGGGTGCGTTCGACATTGCCGACGACGCCGGGCTGCTCGCTGTAGGCGAAGATCGTGGTGTGCCGCTGGGTGGCGCCGTCCACCGGCGCCACCCGGTGCAGCGAGTACCGCCCCTGGAACAGCTGGAGGTCGCCGGGCCGCAGCTCCAACCGGCGGATCAGGTGCGCACCCGCGCCGGTCAGCACCGCGCGGACAGCGGAGAGATTCTCGTCCTCCGGGGTCCGGATGCCCGGGCAGTACTCGAAGACCCCGCCTGCCTCCGGCGCCCGCGTGAGCATGGAGACGGTGAACGCGTTGGTATCGAAGTGCCACGGATGAGACATGCCCGGCGCCACCACATTCAGGCACAGCCCCGCCAGCGGATCGCTGAACTCGTGCAGTTCCGCGAGGCCGAAGCAGTCGGCGATGAAACGCTGGAAGACAGGGTTGGTGTAGAGCACCTGGATCAGGGCCTCGGCCGGGATGAGATCCCGTGCGACGAAGGCGTTTCCGCGTTCCAGCACGATATTGCCGGGGTGGTCGGGCGGCAGGTCGGCATCGAGCGGGATGTTGTACGCGTTGACTTTCTCGACCGTGTAGTACGCGTGCAGCGCCAGCGCCTCGCCCTCGGCGCGCAGGGTATCCAGCAACTCCGAGCGGATGAAACCGCTCAGTACGCAGCAGCCGTCGGCCGCGAGATCGCCCCGTGCCTGCTCCACCACGCGGTTCCAGTCCGCGGTGCCGGGCTCGTCCAATGAATACCGACCGGTATCGACGATTGCCCGCAGGGCCTGTGAAAAGCCCTGTCTCCCCGCGCTTTCAGGGCCGCCGTCATCGGCTTCGCATCCATCGGCCCGCTTCCCGGTCGAAGTCATGCAGCCCATTCTGTACCGCCGAGGAATAACACGCCCGGGATTCACCAAGATCACTGTCAAACCTCACAAACCAGCGAGTAACGCTGTGCGCCACGGCTATTCCCACGCACAACGGTTGCGAATGCGCCACCTGCAGCGCCGGAGACGGGCGCGGCAGGCGATCACGACCGCGCGATGCCGCCCCGGCTACTCCCAGCCGGAAGCACGACGCGGGAGATCGTGTCCGATCCGATACCTCGGACCGACACCTCCATGGGGCACCGCTCCCGAATCAGGCGGCGAGCGGGCAATTCCTCACGCCACCACCGACCGATGCACCGCGCGCTTCTCCGAATCTTCCTTCGCTGCTCACCGCACACCCGGCCCGGCCGGGCGGGCGCCACCTGCCTCAGCCGCGCTCGGAGCCGACGATCAACAGTCGGCCGCCGTCGTTGACGACCCGGAACCACCGCTGTTCGGTCTCCTGCTGCCCGTTCTTGTAGCGGTAGGTGATGGTGGCGACCGCCGTGTCACCGTTCTGCACGATGTTCGACGCGCGCACCGAACTGAACTGGCTCCAGAACCTGACGTACGAGTCGTACCCGCCGGTTTGTGCCTGATAGGACGGTGACAACGACGACCAGGCGCCACTGACATTGCCGGGCAGCATCCCGTAGTAGTTCCCGACGAACGCGCTGGCGCTGACCGGCGCCGGGGGCGGCGGGACCGTCGTGGTGGGAGGCGCAGTGGTCGTACCCCGCGGCGCCGAAGGGGTAGGAGTCGGGCCGCTGGACGGTTGCGCGCTCGGAGTCGCCGGAGCCGCCGAGGGGGCCGCGGCCGGGCCGCGGGTGGGCTCGCCCTGCTCCGCCGGGGGCGCGGCGGCCGCCGACGGCGCGGGGCCGCCCGGCTGCGACGATTCGCTCGCGACGGTACCGCTCCCGCCTCCGCCGTTGTCGAGCGCGGCGATCAGGCCGATGACCACCAGCAGCACGACCGCGCCCGCCGCCGCCAGGCCGAGCGCGCGCCGGTTCCGCAGGACCGCGAACAGCTTCCGTTGCGGCGCAGGCGATCCCGCGGGCATAGTGCCGCCACCCGGCGGCGGGGGCGCACCCGCCGCCACATGCACGGTCGGGTCCTCGGCGTTGCCCGCGGCGGCGCCCGACAGCACGGTCGTGGCCGCGGCGTCCAGTGGCGCACCGGGTTTCGGCAGCACCTTGGTCGCGGATTTCGGGGCCGGGGCGGCCCGGCCCTCCGCGACCGCCGCCAGCGCCGCCTGCGCCTCCCGCATAGTGGGCCGATTCCCGGCATCGGCACCCAGCAGTTCCATCAGCACGGGGGCCAGCGCGTCGGCGTGCCGCGGGTGGGGCACCTGCGCCCGCGCCACCGAATGCAGCACTGCCAGGGGATTGTCGCCCTCGCCGAACGGCGGCTTGCCCTCGACCGCCGCGTACAGCGTCGATCCGAGCGCGAAGACGTCCGAGGCCGGTTCCGGATTCTCGCCGCGCGCCACCTCCGGCGACAGGTAGGCGGGTGTCCCCGCGAGGAATCCGGTGGAGGTCACGGTGACGTCGCCGACGGCCCGGGAGATGCCGAAATCGGTGATCTTCACCGTTCCGTTGTCGGCCACCAGGATGTTCGCGGGCTTCACGTCCCGGTGCACGATGCCCGCGTCGTGGGCGGCGGTCAGCGCGGAGGCCACCTTCGCCCCGATGCGCGCCACCTCCCGCGGGTCCAGCGGGCCCTTGTCGCGCATCAGCGCGGCCAGGCTCTGCGCGTCGACGAACTCCATGACCAGCCAGGGCTGGCCGTCCTCCTCGGCGACGTCGAAGACGGTGACCGCGTTCTGATGGTGCAGCCGCGCCGCGATCCGGCCCTCCCGCATGGCCCGCAACTTCGCCTCGAGCGCCTGCGCGCGCGTCAGGCCCGGCGCCAGGAGCAACTGCTTGACCGCGACCGTGCGTCGGAGCCGGACGTCGGTGGCCCGCCACACCACACCCATCGCCCCCGTCCCGATGGGATCACCTAGCCGGTAGCGTCCCGCGATCAGCCGGTCTGACGTCATGTTGTTGTACCCCTCTTGCGCTCACGCAGTGTCCACTCGTGCCATGAGCGGGGCCCTGCGTGGTGACGCTCCGCTGCCGTCTCCGGGCCTGACGGCTCATGTCGGGCCGTCCCGCCACTCTGCGTGAAGCCCGGAAACCCTTGAATATTCTAGGCGTTGAAGTATTTTGCTTCCGGATGCAACAGGACGAACGCATCCGTCGACTGCTCCGGATGCAGCTGCAACTCCTCCGACAATGTCACACCGATGCGCTCGGATTCCAATAGCGACACCAGCTTTGCGCGATCCTCCAGGTTCGGGCACGCGCCGTAGCCGAACGAGTAGCGGGCGCCGCGATAGCCGAGCTTGAAGTATTCCCGCACATCGGCGGGATCGTCGTCGGCGACCGAATGTCCTTCCAGCACAAGCTCTTCGCGGACGCGCCGGTGCCAGTACTCGGCCAGCGCCTCGGTGAGCTGTACGCCGATGCCGTGCACCTCGAGATAGTCGCGGTAATTGTCGCCCGCGAACAACTCGTTGGCGAAATCGGCGATCGGCTGGCCCATGGTCACCAGCTGGAACGGCAGGACGTCGACCTGCCCCGTTCGCGCCGAGAGTTCGCGGGAGCGGATGAAGTCGGCGACGCACAGGAATCGGTCGCGCTGCTGGCGCGGGAAGGTGAACCGATAGCGTTCCGGCGCAGCGGGATCCGGCTCGGTGAGCACGATCACGTCGTCACCCTCCGACACCGCCGGGAAATACCCGTAGACAACCGCGGCGTGCTGCAGCACGCCCTCCGCGGTCAGCCGGTCGAGCCAGTAGCGCAGCCGCGGTCGACCGTCGGATTCGACCAGCTCCTCGTAGCTGGGCCCGTCGCCGCCGCGCTGGCCGCGCAGACCCCACTGGCCCAGGAACAGCGCGCGCTCGTCGAGCAGGCTCGAATACTCGCCCACCGCAAGGCCCTTCACGATCCGCGTACCCCAGAACGGCGGCACCGCGACCGGTAGATCGGCGGCCACGTCCGAACGGGCGGGTATGTCGATCGGGGTCTCGGCGGCGCGGCGCTCGGCGGCGATCCGCTTCGACCGCTCGTGCCGGGCCTTGCGCGCCGCGGCCTTCTCACGTTCGGCGGCCGCCTCCGGACTGTCGTCGTCGGTGGCGCCGCCGCGCTTGCGGGTCATGATGTCGTCCATCAGCCGCAGGCCCTCGAACGCGTCGCGGGCGTAGTGCACATCGCCCTCGTACACCTCGGTGAGGTCGTTCTCGACATACGACCTGGTCAGCGCGGCGCCGCCGAGTAGCACCGGGAACTGCTCGGACATGCCGCGGGTGTTGAGCTCCTCTAGGTTCTCCTTCATCACCACCGTCGACTTCACCAGCAGCCCGGACATACCGATCACATCGGCCTTCTTGTCCACCGCGGCGTCCAGGATCGTCGAGATCGGCTGCTTGATACCGAGGTTCACCACCTCGTAGCCGTTGTTGGACAGGATGATGTCGACCAGGTTCTTGCCGATGTCGTGCACATCGCCCTTCACCGTGGCCAGCACGATCCGGCCCTTGCCCGAATCGTCGGTGGCCTCCATGTGCGGCTCCAGGTGCGCCACCGCGGACTTCATCACCTCGGCCGACTGCAGGACGAACGGCAGCTGCATCTGGCCCGAGCCGAACAGCTCGCCGACGGTCTTCATCCCCGCCAGCAGCGTCTCGTTGATGATCTGCAGCGGCGGCACCGCGGTCATCGCCTCGTCGAGATCGGCGTCCATTCCGGCCTTCTCGCCGTCCACGATGCGGCGCTCCAGGCGCTCGAACAGCGGCAGTGCGGCCAGCTCCTCCGCGCGCGACGCCTTCGACGAGGACGCGGACACCCCTTCGAACAGCGACATCAGCTTCTGCAGCGGGTCGTAGTCGTCGGTGCGGCGGTCGTAGACCAGGTCCAGAGCCGTTTCGCGCTGCTCCTCCGGGATCCGGTTCATCGGCAGGATCTTCGACGCGTGCACGATCGCCGAATCCAGTCCGGCCTCGACGCATTCGTGCATGAACACCGAGTTCAGCACCTGCCGCGCGGCCGCGTTCAGGCCGAAGGAGATATTCGAAAGGCCCAGCGTCGTCTGCACATCCGGGTGGCGGCGCTTCAATTCCCGGATGGCGTCGATGGTTTCGATGCCGTCGCGCCGCGACTCCTCCTGTCCCGTGCCGAGGGTGAAGGTGAGGCAGTCGATGATGATGTCGGACTCTGCCAGGCCCCAGTTGCCGGTGATGTCGGCGATCAGGCGTTCGGCGATCGCCACCTTGCCCTCGGCCGAACGCGCCTGCCCCTCTTCGTCGATCGTCAGCGCGACGACCGCCGCGCCGTGCTCGGCGACCAGCCGCATCGTCTGCTGGAACCGCGATTCCGGGCCGTCGCCGTCCTCGTAGTTCACCGAGTTGATCGCGCAGCGCCCGCCCAGATGCTCCAAACCCGCTCGCAGCACCGGGGTTTCGGTGGAGTCCAGCATGATCGGCAGCGTCGACGCCGTCGCCAGCCGCGATGCCAGCTCGGACATGTCGGCCGTGCCGTCGCGGCCCACGTAGTCCACGCACAGGTCCAGCATGTGGGCGCCGTCGCGGATCTGGTCCTTCGCGATGTCCAGGCACTTCTGCCAATCCCCCGCCAGCATCGCCTCGCGGAACGCCTTGGAGCCGTTGGCATTCGTGCGCTCGCCGATCATCAGCACCGAGGCGTCCTGCTCGAACGGCACCGCCGTGTACATCGACGACACGCTCGGCTCGTGCACCGGCTCCCGCCGCGCGGGCGACACCTCCCGGACCGCCTCGGCCACCTGCCGGATGTGCTCGGGCGTCGTCCCGCAGCAGCCGCCGACCAGCGCCAAACCGAATTCGGTCACGAAGCCGCGCAGCGCGATCGCCAATTCCTCGGGCGTCAGCGGATATTCGGCCCCGTTGGCGCCGAGCACCGGCAGCCCGGCGTTCGGCATCACCGACACCGGCAACTGCGCGTGCTTGGCCAGATACCGCAGATGCTCGCTCATCTCGTCGGGGCCGGTGGCGCAATTGAGACCGATCATGTCCACGCCGAGCGGCTCGATCGCCGTCAGGGCCGCGCCGATCTCGCTGCCGACCAGCATCGTGCCGGTGGTCTCCACGGTCACGTGCGAGATGATCGGAATCCGGCGCCCGGACTGCGTCATCGCCCGGCGGCTGCCCGTGATCGCGGCCTTGACCTGCAGCAGGTCCTGCGAGGTTTCTACCAGGATGGCGTCGGCGCCGCCGTCGAGCATGCCCAGCGCCGCCTCCGTGTAGGCGTCGCGCAGCGACGCGTACGGCGCGTGCCCCAGCGTCGGCAGCTTGGTCCCCGGACCCATCGAGCCGAGGACGAAGCGCGCCGAACCGTCGGCCGAGGGGCCCATCTCGTCGGCGACCTCGCGCGCCAGCCGGGTGCCGCGCTCGGACAGGTCGCGGATCCGGTCGGCGATGTCGTAGTCGGCCAGGTTGGGCAGATTGCACCCGAAGGTGTTGGTCTCGACCGCGTCGGCCCCCGCCTCGAAGTAGGCGCGGTGAATGGTGCGCAGCACCTCGGGCCGGGTCTCGTTGAGGATCTCGTTACACCCCTCCAGGCCCCGGAAATCGTCCAGCGTCAGATCCGCGGCCTGCAACATCGTGCCCATCGCCCCGTCACCGACGACCACGCGTCGGGCAAGCGTGTCGAGCAGGGAGGTATCGAACTCGGCGCGGGAGGAGACAGACATGTACTCAAGAGTAATTGCCGACCCGGACAGTTCTTTCCGGAGGACCGCGGGGACGGCGCCGGGTCCGGTGATCCCAGACACACTCGCAATCTCCCGAAGGGAATCCATTTCGACCGGCAGTACGATCGGCGCCCAGCCGGCGCGGTACGACACGCGCGTTGGTTCATATGCCATGAACCGCATGCCCCCGACACCGTAGGCTGACCGGGTGAACCCCAGCGCATCACCCGATCCGGAACTGCCGACGCTGCGCGATCCGGTGCTCGTCGCCGCCTTCGAGGGCTGGAACGACGCCGCCGACGCCGCCAGCGGCGCCGTCGAGCATCTGGAACTGATCTGGGACGCCGAACCGCTCGCCGAGCTGGATTCCGAGGACTACTACGACTACCAGGTGAACCGGCCGACCGTCCGGCAGGTCGACGGGGTGACCCGCGAGATCCAGTGGCCGTCGACCACGCTGTCGGTGTGCTCGCCGTCCGGCAGCACCCGCGATATCGTGCTGCTGCACGGCATCGAGCCGAATATGCGCTGGCGCAGCTTCTGCCAGGACATCCTGGAGCTGATAGAGCAGCTGCACGTCTCGACCGTCGTGATCCTCGGCGCCCTGCTCGCCGACACCCCGCACACCCGGCCCGTCCCGGTCACCGGCACCGCCTACAGCAAGGACGCCGCCGAGCGGTTCAACCTGGAACAGACCCGCTACGAGGGCCCGACCGGCATCACCGGCGTGCTGCAGGACGCGTGCGTGCGCGCGGGCGTCCCCGCCGTCTCGTTCTGGGCGGCGGTGCCGCACTACGTCTCGCAGCCGCCCAATCCGAAGGCCACCATCGCCCTGCTGCACCGGGTGGAGGAGGCGCTCGACCTCGAGGTCCCACTCGGCGAGCTGCCCGCCCAGGCCGAGGACTGGGAGGCCGCGGTCGACGAGATGACAGCCGGCGACGAGGAGGTCACCGAGTACGTGCGCTCGCTGGAGGAGCACGGCGACGCCGCCATCGACCTCAACGAGGCCATGGCCAAGATCGACGGCGATGCCATCGCCGCCGAGTTCGAGAAGTATCTGCGCCGCCGCGGCCCCGGCGGGTTCAGCCTCTGACGGCGGGGGCGTGCCGGACCGTGCTGGCCCCGGCTACAGTGCCGGTTCGCTCCGGCCGGGCACCAACTCCACCACGCCGTCGGACTCCATGGTCCAGACCCGCGCCGACGCGTCCTGCGCCAGCTTGGCGATCAGGATCTCGCGCGGGATCGTCTGGCCCGCAAAGTGTTCGAGTGACGGCACCACCACGTGGTGGGCATCGGCGCGCTTGAGTTCGGCCGTCAGCTCCGCGAATGCGGTGCCGTCACCCTGGGTCGATTCATGGAACGTGGCAGCGAAGCAGAGCCCTTCGTTGGCGGCGAGAACACACATCGCATCCTCGAGCTCATCGCTGTGGCCATCGGCCAGATCGTCACGCACGTATCCATAGATCAACGCTTCCACCCGAACCTCCGTTTGGATGTGGACAGGGACTCGCTGTTCTCTTGTCGGTACTGCGTTGTTCGGTACTGCTGGTGCTCGGTATCGCCTGTACCGCACCGGGCTGGCAAACCGCCCACTTCGAGCATGCACGCTTCGCAAATGCAATTGCAGATGTCAATGCGGTGACATCCGGATGCCCTATCCGGGCCATCTTGCGTTAACTGGTGGGATACTACAGACGTGGCCGTTGGTGACGATCGACCCGTCTGGGCAGTCAGGATGCGCTCCGAACGCGACGCCAGGGGGTGGTCACAGGCCGATGCCGTCCGGGCCATGCGCGCCAAGTCGTCGCACAACTTGCCGACGGACAGTACTCTGCTGCGTAACTGGCGCCGCTGGGAATCCGGCGAATCGCGGCCGGACGACTTCTACTCCCCCATCATCGCCGCGGCGTTCGACACCGTGACCGCGGCATTCTTCCCCAAGGCCCGCCCGAACCGCGACGACGAACTGCTGTCCTCGACGGGCATGGACACCCTGGAGTTCATCGGGCGGCTGCGCATGTCCGACGTCTCCTCCGCGACCCTGGACGCCATCCGCATCACCGCCGAGCGGCTGTGCAGCGAATATCCCTGCGCGGACCCGCACGAACTGCATGCCGAGGGCACCTCGTGGCTGCGCCGGATCACATCGCTACTGGACGGCCGGTTGACGCTGGCGCAGCACCGCGAGGTGCTGGTCCTGGCAGGGTGGGTCGCGCTACTGGTCGGTTGCGTCGACTACGACCTCGGCTGGCGGACCGCCGCCGAGGCCACCCGCCGGGCGGCGCTGTCGCTCGGACAGGAGGCCGAACACGGCGAAATCATCGGCTGGGGAGCCGAAATGGCCGCTTGGTTCGCCCTTACTCAAGGCAACTATCGGGGCGCGATCGAGGCCGTCGACGCCGCCCTGGCAACCTCTCAGCATCTCGGCGTGGGCGTGCAGCTCAGCGCCCAGCGGGCGAAGGCCTACGCCCGCCTCGGCGATCGCGCGGAGATGGACGCGGCACTGCGGCAGGGCCGGGCGATCCTCGAGCGACTCGACTATCCCGCCGATCTGGACAACCACTTCGTCGTCGATCCGCAGAAGTTCGACTTCTATGCCATGGATTGCTGCCGGGTCGCGGGCGACGACCGGCTCGCGGAACGCTATGCCCGCCAGGTGATCGAGGGCGCCACCGCGCTCGACGGCAGCGTGCGCAAGCCGATGCGGGTGTCGGAGGCGCAGTTGACGCTGGCGGTGGTCGCGGTGCGGGCGCGCGAGCTGGAGCTGGCGGTCGAGGAGGGAACGCGGGCCTTCGCCGGGTCGCGGCGCTCGCTGCCGTCGCTGCTGTGGATCGCCGGAGAGACGGCCCGGGAGATGATCGAGCAGTTCCCCGGCGAGCCCCGCACCCGCATGTACCTGGACCAGCTGCGCTCGCTCGCGGCGGGCTGAGGCCGGGATGGTCGTGCGACCACCGCGGGTGGACTCGCCGAGGCCGGGCGCGGCGTCGCGCTGTCGGATGTCGGTACTACTCTCATCCCGGTGACCGAGTCCGCTGAAGGATTGCTGCCCGACGACTTCGCCGCCTCCGCGGCGGCGTTGTTCGACGGCTCCGCCCTCGAGCGCGGGCCCGTCGTGTTCGCGCCCTTGGGGCTCGACGGTTCGGCCGAACCGGTTCCGATCGAGGGCTCGGCCATCGGCGACCGGCTGCGGCTGTTCTCCTTCGCGACCGCGGAGAAGCGCGGCGAATACCTCTGGGTGCTGCGGGCTTTCGACCACGCGCGCGCCGCGTACGTGGTGTTGCTGCACGCCAGCGATGTCACCGAGACGCTCGGCCGATTCCCGGAGGCGCCCCGGCTGACCGCCGTCGAGGTCGGCCCGCTGCTCGAACAGCTGCACCAGTGGGGCGTGCTGGAGCGCAGCTACGACGGCAGCCGGGCGGCCACCCTCGCCGAATACCGCAACCGACACTTCGTCTATCAGTTCTCGCGGGCCGGTTACCAGGCCTATCGCGCGGTGGCGGAGGTGCTCGGCGCGCGCCTGGACGAGGCCGCGCTCTCGCGGCTGGTACTGCCCGAGCTGCTGGCCGATCTGGAGGCGCTGGCGCGGGCGAACCGGACCGGCGACGCCGAACGCGTCCACCGCATCCTCAAACGCCTGGACACCGCACTGTCGGAGCTGGCCGACCGGGCCGCGCACTTCTATCTCACCCTCGGAGATCTGGTCCGCACCACCGAGGCGACGCCGGAATCGTTTCTCGCGCACAAGGATGCGCTGCTGGCGCACATGCGCGAGTTCAGCATGGATCTGGCCCGGTTCGCGCCGCGGCTCGCCGCCGCCATCGCCGAGGTGGAGGACACCGGCGTCGACGAGCTGATCGCCCGCGCGGGCGCCTGCGACGAGCGCGTGCTGCTCAGCCTGCCGGAACGGGAGGCCGACTGGCGGGCGAGGTGGCGCGGCCTGCGCGGCTGGTTCGTCGCGACCGCGGCCGATATCGGTGCGGGCGAGGGCAATCCGGCCACCGAGGCCGAGCGGTTGCGGGAGGCGACGATGAGCGCGATCGCGGCCGTGCTCTCGCTGCTGCGCCGGGTGACCGAGACCCGCAAGGGCGGGGTGAGCCGGGAATCCGCGCTGCGGCATCTGGCCGGGTGGTTCACCGCCGCGCCCACCGCGCAGAGCGCGCACGCCCTGTTCGACGCGGTGTTCGGGCTCGGGAGGCCCCGGCACCTGGCCATGGAGCATCCCGACGCCGACGTGATCCCGCCGAACCGATCCTGGTGGGACGCACCGCCGTTGGAGATCGCCCGCACCCTCGCCGAGACCGGGCGTCCCCCGTCGCCCGGCGCCCCCTCCCGCATCCAGCGCAACGACGCGGGCGTCCGGCGGCTGCGCCAGGAGCAGCTGGACAGGCAGCGGGCGCGGGCGGACGCGGCGCGGGCGCTGGCCTCCGCCGACGTGCACGAGCGCGAACTCGACCAGCGCGAGACCGAGGTGCTGCTGCGGCTGCTGGACGCCGCCTCGACCGCGTGGGTGCCGGTGAGCGGACGCGTCGGCGCGAGCACCGGATCCGACAGCGGGGTGACCCTGACCGTCCGCGAGCACACCGGCTCCACCGTCGTGCGCACCTCGCGCGGCCTGCTGCACCTGAACAACCGCAAGCTCGAGGTGCGCGAGAACGGCCGCACCGCAACCGCGTCCCGGCGGTCGTGATGCACGCCCGATCGATCGATGCGCTCGCACTGGACAACTACCAGCGCGCGGCCCGGGTGATCCTCGCCAACCACCTGGTGACCCGCACCTTCCCCGACCGGATCGCGCTGCCGCTGCTCCGGCGCTGGGCCACCGAGCTGCGCGAGGATCTCGCCGAGCTGTTCGGCTACCGGCTCGAGGTCACCGAGACCACCGCCCGGCTGTTCCCGGTGCAGGACCGCCTCGACGCGGACCGCCCCGCGCGCACGCCCGCCGAGCGCGTCTTCGATCGGCGCCGCTACGCCTATCTCGCCCTGGCGCTGGCCGCGCTGGGCCGCGCCGGGGACCAGATCACGCTGTCGGAGCTGGCCGATCAGGTCGCGTCCTATGCCACCCGGGTCGAGGGGCTCGCGCTGGCCACCGACCGGGCCGCGGACCGTGACGCTTTCGTCGACGCGGTCGCCTGGCTGGCCGCGCGCGGGGCCGTGGCGCTGGCCGACGGCGACGCCGGTGGCTGGGCCGCCGACCCGGACGCGGGCGAGGCGCTCTACGACATCGACCGGTCGGTGGTGTTCGCGATCTTCCGGCCGCCCCGCGTGCTGCAGCACCTGCAGAGCGTGCGCGGGCTGCTCACCGACGAATCCGAGGGCGGCGCAACGGGTTCCGTGCCGCAGGCGCGCGCCGCGGCCGCACGCCGCGTGCGCCGGGCCCTGGTGGAGCTGCCGGTGGTCTACACCGAGGAACTACCCGAGGACGAACGCGCGCTGCTGGGCACCGAGAAGCTGGTATCCGAAGTCGAGTTGCTCACCGGGCTGCGTGCCGAGCGGCGCGCGGAGGGCGTCGCGCTGATCGACGTCTCGGGCCGGTTCTCCGACGTGCGCTTCCCGGGCACCGGCACCCTCGCGCAGGTCGCCCTGCTGCTCGTCGGGGAGATCGCGGACCTGGTGCTCGACATCGACAATCCCGTCGCGCGCCGCCCGCTGCCCCCGCCCGGTACCGCGCTGGCCGACCAGCTCGACGCCGCCATTCCGGAGTCGACGGTCTTCGCGCCGCTCCTGGTCGAATCGGAACCCGATGCGGCCGAGGAGGATTCGGATGAGCCCGGCGAGACGACCGAGATCCCGGAACATCCGGTCGTCACCACCGAGTGGGTTCGCGAGACCGTGCAGGCGCTCACCGACCGCTACGGCTCCACCTTCGCCGCCCAGTGGCAGGCCGACGTGCCCGGGCTCACCAACGAGGTCGTGGCCCTGCTCGAGCGCCTGCACCTGATCGAGGTCCTCGACGACGGGCTGCTCGTCCTGCCCGCGCTGGCCCGCTACCGCGGCGCGGTCGTGACGGTCCGCACCCGCGCCGAATCCGAATTGTTCGCCTCCGCAACCAAACTCGGCGCCCACGCACAGGCGACGCCGGAGCCGGTGGCGGCGGTACCGCACAGCGGCGAGACACAGAAGGGGACGGCGTAGCTGATGGAGTCCATTCATGGTGGCGTGCGGTTCGCTCCGACCCGGGCGGGGATCGTCAATCTCTGGGACTACCGCGACCAGGAGTTCTGCTTCGCCGACGGGCGGCTGGTGCTGCGTGGGCCCAACGGTTCGGGCAAGACCAAGGCGCTCGAGGTGCTGTTCCCGTTCGTATTCGACGGGCGGATCGAGCCGCGGCGGCTGAATCCGTTCGCCGGTGAAGAGCGGACGATGAAGTCGAACCTGCTGTACCGCAAACAGGAATCGGCGTACTCCTATGTCTGGATGGAGTTCGCGCGCGGGCGCTGGGCGGATCCGGAGGTCGTCACCGTCGGCATCGGCATGCGCGCCACCCGGTCCAACGACAAGGTCACCCGCTGGTACTTCGTCGCCGACGGCCGGGTGGGCGTGGACTTCTCGCTCATCGGTCCCGACGACCGGCCGCTCACCCGCAAGCAGCTGGCCGAGCAGATCGGCACCGATGCCATCACCGACCGCCCCGTCGACTACCGCGCCGCCATCGACGCCCGCATGTTCGGCCTCGGGTTGCAGCGCTACGACCAGCTCATCAACCTGATCCTGACGCTGCGCCGCCCGCAGCTGGCCAAGAACCTGGACCCGCGCGGGCTGTCACAGGCGCTGACCGACGGCCTGCGGCCGCTCGACGATCAGCTCATTCTCGACGCCGCCCGTTCGTTCAGCGATATGGAGGAGGTCGGCCGCACCCTGGAGGGCCTGGTCCAGGCCGACACCGCGACCCGCGCCTTCGTCGACGTGTATCGCAAATACCTCGGTGTGCAGGCGAAGTCGGACGTCGAGCAGGTTCGTTCCCGCCTGGACACGGTGACCCACAGCAGTACGGCGCTGTTCGCGGCCACCGCGCTGCGCGAGCGCCGCGAGGCCGAACGCGCCGCCGCCGAGGTCCGTGCCGAGGAGGCCGACCGCGCCTACGAGCAGGCCCTGAGCGACCGCGAGACGCTGCAGCGTTCCAGCGCCTACGAGGGCAAGCAGCAGCTCGACGATCTCGCCGACGCAGTGCGGCGGCTGGAGACGTCCGCGGCCGTGCACCGGGACAAGGCGACCAAGGCCCAGCAGGCCGTCGACCAGCGCGCGGGCGAGGCCGAACGCGGCCGCGCGGCGGTCGAATCCGCCGTCGCGGCGCTGTCCCGGGGCGAAGACGAACTGCGTGCCGCCGCCGAGGAGGCCGGGATCTCCTGGGCGGCACTGCCCGAGCAGGCGCGCGCCGAACAGCTCACCACCACGGTGCGCAGCCACGCCGAGGAGCGTGACGCCGACGTGCGCGCGGTGCGCCAGGCGCTGACGTGGGTCGATACGGCCGCCGCCGATCGGGCCCGGGCCGAGCGTGCCGCGCAGCGCGCCGCCGAACAGCGCGATGCCGCGGCCGCCGCGCTGGCCGAGACCGAGGCCGCCGTCACCCTGGCTCGCTCGAATACCGCTGCGGCCCTGCGGGATTGGTGGGAGGAGCAGCGCGACACGCACGCCCCCGTGCGCGAGGGCCTGTACGAGGCGCTGGACGCGGCACTGGCCGAGGCGGGCGCCGACGACGCAACCACCCTCGCCGAAGTGCTGGCCGAACGCACCGAACCGCTCACCGATGAGGTCCGCGCCCGGCGCCAGCAGGCACGCTCCGCGGTCGAGCAGGCCGTGGCCCGCACCGCGCAGCTGCGGACGGAACAACAGCAGGTCGCCGCCGAAAACGACGACGCGCCACCGCCGTTCGCCGCTCGCACCGATGCGCGCGACGACCGTCCGGGCGCACCGCTGTGGCGCCTGGTGCGCTTCGCCGACGCGGTCACCCCGGAGCAGGCCGCGGGCCTCGAAGCCGCGCTGCAGGCCGCCGATCTGCTCGACGGCTGGGTGTGCGCGGAAGCCGAACTGCCGCCGCACGATTCGGACCAGTTCCTGCTGCCGCTGCCATCCGAGGCCCGGCCGTCCGGACGCACGCTCGCGGATGTACTTATCGTGGAAGACGATTCGGCCGATCTCACCGTTCCGAAGCAGGTCGTCGGCGACATCCTGGCCTCGATCTCGCTGACCGACACCGGGGCCGACACCGACTCCAACGCCGGAGCCGGACCCGGCGCCGGGGCTCACCCCAGCGTCGGCGCCGACGGCCGCTTCCGCCAGGGCGTGCAGCTGGGCCGCCACACCAAACCGCACGCGGAGTTCATCGGCGCCACCGCCCGCGCCCGCCGCCGGGAACTGCGCCTGGCCGAGATCGCCGCCGCCGTCGAGGCCGCCGCAGAGGCCGAGCAGACCGCGCGCGACGAGGAGCAGGCCACCACCGCCGAGCTGGCCCGAATCTCGGCCGCCGCCAAGGCATTGCCGCGCGCCAACGCCGTCACCACCGCATTGCGGGCGGTGTCCGAGGCCGCGGGCATGCTGCGCTCGCGGTCGGAGACCGCCGCCCAGGCCGATCGCGACCTCGATCAGGCGGTGGCCGAATTCACCGCCGCCGACAAGAAGGTTCGCTCCGTCGCCGCGGCGCACCGGGCGCCGCGCGATCCGGCCGAACTCGACGCCCTGGCCGCCGCCATCCGGCACTTCGAGAACACCGGCACCGCCCTGCTGCGGCTGCGCGGCGACCACCAGCGCGAGCACGAGCGCGCCCGCGAATCCGACGACCGGCTCGCCGAATCCCGCGACCTCGCCGAGGCATTCGCCGAGGAGGCCGAGGCGGCCCGGGTCGGCTACGAGGAACAGCTGCGCAAGCTCGAGACGCTGCGTGAGGCGCTCGGCGCGGGCGCGGCCGATATCGACCGCGAGCTCGACCAGGCGCGCGAACGCATCGATGCGGCCCGCGCGGAGCAGAAGGCGGCTCGCAAGGCCGCCGCCGACGCCATCGAGGGCGTCGGCACCGCCGAGGGTGCCTACAAGGCCGCGCGCGACTCCCTCGGGACCGCGCTCACCGAGCTGCTCGCCGATGTGAAACAGCTGGCGCCCTATGCCCGCCCGGATCTGCTGAGCCTGCTCGGCGCGCCCGAGGACAGCCGGTGGCCCAGCAGCGACGCGGCGTGGTCCACGCCCGACCAGCTGCTGTACCGGATCGAGACCGCCGGTCCGGGCGGCTCGGGAGGTGCGGCGGCGCAGCCGCGGGTGCTGCCCGACGAGGTCCACGAACTGTTCCAGAATCTTTCCGCCGCAACGGCTTCCGTGCGGGCGGGCGAATCGGTGCGCAAGTCCACCCGCAGCGCGGTGACCGCGGCCCTGCAGGAGTTCGATGCCGCGCTCGCCGCCGCCCGGCAGGACTACCGCCTGCAGTGGGACGCCGCCGACGGGCTGACCGTGGTGCAGGTGCACGACGATCAGGGCGCCGCCGCGCTCGCCGACTTCGCCGACCGCATCGCCGCGGCCCGCTCCGATCAGGAACTGCTGCTGACCGACGCCGAACGCCGCATCCTCGAGGACGCGCTGCTGACGGGTCTGGCGCAGCAGATCCACGAACGTACCAGCGACGCCCGCGATCTGATCACCCGCATGGGCGCCGAGATGAAGCAGCGCCGCATGTCCTCGGGCAATACGATCGGCGTGCACTGGGTGCTGGCCGACAACCTGTCCGACTCCGCGCGCGCGGTGTGCAAACTGCTCGACCGCGACTCCGCCGACCTGTCCCCCGAGGATCTGGCCACCATCCGCGCGCACTTCGCCTCGGAGATCCGCGCCGCCCGCGCCGCGCACCCCGAGCGGTCCTATCCCGAAATCCTCGCCACCACACTGGATTACCGCACATGGCGGGTGTTCTCGTTCACGCTGATCACCGCGGACGGCGCCGAGGACCGGCTCACCGTCGCCCGGCACAGCACGCTGTCGGGCGGGGAGCAGTCGGTCTCGCTGCATCTGCCGCTGTTCGCCGCGGCGCACGTCATGCTCGACTCCGCCGATCCCCAGGCGCCCCGCCTGCTGGCGCTGGACGAGGCCTTCGCCGGTGTCGACGACAACGGCCGCAGCGAATTGCTGGGCCTGTCGGTCGATTTCGACCTGGACCTGTTCATGACCGGCTACGACCTGTGGATCACCTACGACCACGTGCCTGCCTGCGCCCACTACGACCTGGCCCACTCGGCGGCCGAGAACACCGTCAGCGCGACGCTGCTGGTCTGGGACTCCAAGGACCTGCTCGCCGAGCACGACGGATCGGACCTCACCACCGCGTTGGGCTCGCCGAATCGGCGGCGCACGCCACATACGGTCGAGGGCGGCATCACGCTGGACGAAGCGCTGGATCCCGTCTGATCAGACGGTGATGCCGAGCGCGCCCGAGACCGCGGGTCGGATGGTCGGTGACCACCGCGCCATTCCAGTGCCGGTGTTCGGTGAGGTCTCAGTTGATTACGCTACAAATGAGAAGAACTCCTCATTTAGGGGGTGTGATGCGGGCAACCGCACTCGATCCACTCGGCCTGCTCGACCCCGGCACGATTCTCGACCACTGATACCGGCCGCGGGACCCCGTCGGGGTCACATACCGTGCTGCAGCCGCACCCACCACAGTGGCCGCCAGTTCGGCCACTGCCGCGGCCCCTCGTCGCCGCGCAGGCAGCGCACGCGGTACTCCGCCTGCTCCCGGTAGACCCCGTCGCGCGCGGCCGCCCGTGCCGCCGCCACGGCCAGATGCAATTCCCGGATATCGCGCAGGAGGTAGAAACCGGCCCACCGCAACACATCTGCCCCGTAGACCCGGCAGAATTCCTCGTACTGCTGGGCCGTGATCCACCCGAACGAGGTCAGCTTGATCGCCGTGCACACCGCGTCCCACTCCGGCGGGCCGATCGCCAGGCTGTCCAGGCCGCGCAGCAGCACGCGGCCGTCGTCGGCGCGCACCACCGTCCCCGACCGCGCGTCGCCGTGGACAACGCCCCAGGGCAGACCGGCGGGCAGCGCGGCCCAGCGCCACCGCAGTCCGGCCGCATGCTCGGCCAGCCACCGTCGGTTACCGACCTCGAGCGTCCGGCAGGCTCGAATGTGCTGCTCCACCAGCGACAGCGGTTGTATCGGGCCGAGTTCGCCGCCGACCGGCGGGGGCATTCGATGCAGCCGCGCCAAGGCCCCGGCCACCTCCCCCGCCGTGCCCGAGCGATAGGGTGGCAGAGCGCGCCAGAACGTCACCGCGTACCCGCGCACCTCCACCGGCTGCTCGATCGACGAAACGCACCGCACCGCATCGACATCCGAGGATTCCAGCCACCGGGCCAGCGTGAGCACCCGCCGCGCCACCGCGGTCCGCCCGGGAGAATCCACCCGCGCCACGACGTCGCCGGGTAGCCGGACGTACGCCCGGGATCCGGACCGGACCGGCCGCAGGGACGAGGCGTCGACCCCCGCCCGCGAGCAGGCTTGCCGCACCACCGAGACCACCTCGGCACGCTGACCATCCGCGGTTGTCCGCTCCCACGCCACAGCCATGATCTCGCTCGATTATCCGTCGGACCGACCCGTGCCCATGGTCGCACACGGAGCCCGATCACGAAGCGAAGCAACGAAATCCGGCGGCGAGCCGATATCTTGAGCCCGGCTACCCCGAGCCCCGCAGGGCGCGGTCGGCGCGATCGCGTAGGCCGCCGACCGCATCGGCGAGTTCCGGTGAGGCGTGCACCTCGAACTCCGCGCCCAGCGAGACCAGACGGGCGGCGAGCCAGTGCGGGTCGTCGTCCCGCTCGGCCGTCATTCGGCAGCGTCGCTCATCCAGCGAACGGACGGCGCCCGGGTCGTCGCCGAGACGGCCCTCGACGCGGTGTGCGGGCGCGTGGATCGTGACGTCGACCCGGTATTGCGTTGTGCCCCAGTCGGTTCGATGGCCCGCCATGTACGCGGCGGCGTCCGCGGCGGGCAGGGGGCGCGGGGTGAAACGCGCGCCCGTTGCCCGGGATCGCGAGAGGCGGTCGACCCGGAAGCTGCGCCAGGCGTCACGGTCGAGGTCGTAGGCGACCATGTACCACCGGCGGCCCGCCACCGCCAGGCCGATCGGCTCGACATGGCGGCGGCTGTCGTTTCCGGCGGCGTCGCGATAGGTGAACCGCACCCGCTCCCGATTCGTCGCGGCGGCGGCCAGCGCACCGAGCGTCTCGGGATCCGCCAGAGGTCCGTCACCGGCGGACGCGGCGGACGCGGCGCTCACCACGCGGACGCGGCGGCGCAGCCGCGAGGGCAGCACCCGCTCCAGCTTGGCGAGCGCGCGGACCGACGCCTCCTCGATGCCCGCCACCGCTTGGCCCGCGGCCGCGCGCAGGCCGACGGCGACCGCCACCGCCTCCTCGTCGTCCAGCAGCAGCGGCGGCATGGCCGCGCCCGCCGCCAGCCGGTACCCGCCCGCCCCACCCATGGTCGCGTCGATCGGGTAACCCAACTCGCGCAGTCGATCGATATCGCGGCGCACCGTGCGATCGGTGACACCGAGCCGCTCGGCCAACTCGCTCCCCGGCCGGTCACGAGGTGTCTGCAACAGCGACAGCAGCCGCAACAGCCGGGCGGGTGTATCGGTCATACCCAACCCTGACATACGACTAGGACCAAAACAGTCCTAGATGCCTATCGACCTCGAGCGCTGTCCGGGACCACGGCTCGCCCTGCCCGGTTTACCGGGGAGGGTCCGGGACGACGGGATCGGTGGGGACGACCAGGGCCGGCGTGGGCGCGTCCACCTCGGCTGGGCCGGGCTGGGTGTAGCCAAGCCAGCCGGTGCCGACGAATACCGCCACCAGCACCGCGGTCGGCAGATCCAGCAGTAACCAGGTCGGCGAGAAGTTCAGGGCCGCTGCGAACTTCGGGCTGCCGGACGGCCGGGCCGCCCGCTCGATCGGAATCGACCAATAGCCCGCGCCCGAAACCCGCCTGCTCACCGAACCTCCATCGCGTCGCACCTCATCGTGGCGCCCGGCCGTTTGCCAGAACGCCGCCAGCTGTCCAGGATGCTCGACAGCGCCGACCGCCACGCCGGTAATGCGCAGGACAGTCGGCGTGTCAGCCGAAGTGTGCCGACAACCGGCCGTTAGCTACCGCCCGACCGGTCGCATTCGAAGCCATCGCGGGCGCCTGTCGCTCGTCGACCGCCCGGCACCTGCAAGCTAGTGCAACCGGGACTCATCGCGTCAGCGGATGATCCGGCGCGAGACTCGCAGGGCGTCAGCGCACGCTGGCGTCGGGGATGCGGGGCGGGCACTCGCCACCCGGCGCCGTCGCCAATTCGAAGTGCCAGTACTCGTTGTCGAAGGTCCGGCACAGGCCCCAGCGGTTGCCGTTCTCCTCCAGCCAGCGGGCCCCCTCCTCGGGGCCCACATCCACCGCCTTGCCCTGCACATGCGTGGACTCCTCAGGCGGCAACACCCATCGCCGCGCCGCGTCCGGACCGCCGTAGGTCGCCAACCCGTCCTCCCACAGCTCCTGCTGCTGCTCGTGAGTGCGGTAGCCCGAGGTGACCCACAGCGGCACCCCCTGCTCGTGCGCCTCCCGCTCGGCCAGCGTGTAGGCGGTGGCCAGCACCGGATCGAGTCCCGCTGTGCCGGTGGCGGATTCGGACGCGGCGGGCGCCGCGTACGCGCCCGGCGGCACACCCCAGCCACCGACCCCGATCCCGACAACCAGCACAGACCCCGCAACTCCTCGCAACATGCGGACGATCCTAGCCACGCCCGCAGCACCCTCGATGGTGCCCAACGCTTTCGCCTGTCGGGCCCGGCGTGCCGGGTTCACTATGTCCTGGACCCGATCCACGCATTGGGCATCTTTGCCGCAATCCCGGGCCGCGAGCGACCACCTACCGATCGAACACGCATTTTGCCCGTCATCACCTGCTTGTTGCCGACAATTCGCGTGTCCACACCGGCAATCCGCCATCCACCAGCTACCGTTGCTGGCGGTCCGTGGTCTGTGGCCCGACGACGAGGAGGGTGTCATGACTTTTTCGATGACCGCGCACGTACTGGTTCCTCTCGCGGCGGCGGCCGGCGCCGCCGCGGTGATCGCACTGACCTCCTGCTCCCCGGCCCGCACCGACTCCGGCGCCCGCGAGCACTTCGCCACGGCCTTCCGGTCTCGCGGCAGCTGAGCCCGTACCGCGGCGGCTGTTCGTGCCGCATACCTAGGCGCATGACACGGTGACGGCGGACCCGGCATCATGAATTCGATGGCGAAACAAGCGAACCCGGCCGCCCTCCCGCGACGTTCCGTGCTGTTCGGCGCCGGGGCGGTCGCCACCGCCGGTCTCGCCGGATGGCTGTCCCCCGGCACCGCCGCCGCGCCGACGGTGGACGAGAGCGCCTGGGCGGCCCTGCGCCAACAGTCGCGGGGGACGCTGACCCTGCCGGGCGACGGCGAATTCGATTCCGCGACGGCGTTGTTCGACCCGCGGTTCGATACGCGTGCCCCGGCGGCAGTGGTCGCGGCGGCCACGCCCGACGATGTGCGCTCCGCCACGGTTTTCGCACGGGCACACGGGCTTCCGATCGCCGCGCGAGCGGGCGGCCACTCGTACGTGGGCGCCTCCGCCGCCACCGGCGCGCTGATCATCGATGTGCGCGGGCTGCACGAGATCACCCTCGACGGCGAACTGGTGACGGTCGGCGCGGGCGCGACGACCTTCCCCGTCCAGTCGGAACTCGCGCGAACGGGCCGGGCCCTGCCGGTCGGCACCTGCCCCACGGTCGGGCTCGCGGGCCTGACGCTGGGCGGCGGGATCGGCGTCGACTCCCGGCGATACGGCCTGACCTGCGACCGGCTTACCGCCGCCGAGCTGGTCCTGCCCACCGGCGCCACCGCCCGGACGTCGGCCGACGCGCTGCCCGAGCTGTTCTGGGCGCTGCGCGGCGCGGGCGGCGCCACCGGGATCGTCACGTCGATGACCTACCGCACCTGCCCCGCCGCCGCGAAAGACATTGTCCGGCTGACGTTCCCGGGAGATTCCGCCGCCCGGGTCCTGACCGGCTGGGCGCGGTGGCTGATCGCCGCATCGCGATCGGTGTGGGCGAATGTCGAAATATCGGCAGCGGGCGGCAATCTCGGGTGCGCGGTACAGATCGTGGCGGCGGCTGGTGAAGGCGCCAGGGCCGCAACGGAATTGACCGCCGCCACCGCGGTGGTTCCGATATCGGCGGACCACCGGACGCTCGAGCCGCTCGACGCGGCGCTCCGGCTCGGGGGCGGCGCGACGGCCTCCCGCGCCACCAAGGTCGCCGGTTCCGATGTCGTCGCCGACCTCTCCCCCGCCGTCGCCGAGTCGATCGTCGGGATCGTCAGCGCCCGGTTACGCGGCGGCGCAACGGGTTACGTCCTGGTCGACCCGCTCGACGGCGCGGTCCGCGACCTTCCCGCCGAGGCCACCGCATTCCCTTGGCGCAATCACGTCGCCGCGCTGCAATGGATCGTCGAGGCGCCGGACGATCCCGACGCGGCCCGCCGGTGGATCCGCGACGCGCACCGGACGCTGGGCGCGGCCTCGTCCGGCGCGTACGTCAACTACCTCGAGCCGGACGAGATGCCGGAGCGGTATTACGGAGCCAACCTGGCTCGGCTGCGTGCGTTGCGTCGCGCGGCCGATCCCGGCGGCCGACTACACCTCGGCCTCGCGCTCTGAACTCGTACCTGGCGTGGACACGCTACGTCAGACCCGTTCCTTGGACCGGGTGCGCACGCGGAGCGCGATAGGCTTCTGGGTCTCGGCGAAGAAGTCGTTGCCCTTGTCGTCGACCACGATGAACGCCGGGAAGTTCTCGACCTCGATCTTCCACACCGCCTCCATGCCGAGTTCCGGGTACTCCAGCACCTCGACGGATTTGATGCAGTCCAGCGCCAGCCGGGCCGCGGGGCCGCCGATCGACCCCAGGTAGAACCCGCCGTACTCCTTGCACGCCTTGGTGACCTGCGCCGAGCGATTCCCCTTCGCCAGCATGACGAACGAGCCACCGGCCGCCTGGAACCGGTCGACGTAGGAGTCCATCCGCCCCGCCGTCGTCGGCCCGAACGAACCCGAGGCGTATCCGTCGGGAGTTTTGGCGGGACCCGCGTAGTAGACCGCCATATCGCGCATGTACCGCGGCATCGGCTCGCCCGCGTCCAGCCGCTCCTTGATCTTGGCGTGCGCGATGTCGCGCGCCACCACCAGCGGCCCGGTCAGCGAGAGCCGGGTCTTCACAGGGTATTTCGACAGCTCGGCGCGAATCTCGGACATCGGCCGGTGGAGATCGACCTGCACCACGTCCCCGCCGAGGATCGCATCGGTCTGCTCCGGAAGGTACTGCGCCGGTTCACGTTCCAGCTGTTCGAGAAACACGCCCTCGGGGGTGATCTTGGCCAGCGCCTGCCGGTCGGCGGAGCACGACACCGCGATCGCGACCGGACAGCTGGCGCCGTGCCGCGGCAGCCGGACCACCCGCACGTCGTGGCAGAAGTACTTGCCGCCGAACTGCGCGCCGATCCCGAAGGACTGGGTCAGCCGGAAGACCTCTTCCTCCAACTCCAGGTCCCGGAATCCGTGCGCCGACAGCGATCCCTCGGTCGGCAGGTTGTCGAGGTAGTGCGCGGAGGCGTATTTCGCGGTCTTCAGCGCGAATTCCGCACTGGTGCCGCCGATCACGACCGCCAGGTGGTACGGCGGGCAGGCCGCGGTGCCCAGGGAGCGGATCTTCTCGTCGAGGAACTCCAGCATCCGCGTGGGGTTCAGGATGGCCTTGGTCTCCTGGTAAAGGAACGACTTGTTCGCCGAGCCGCCGCCCTTGGCCATGAACAGGAACTTGTAGGCGGGATGCGCCGGATCGCCTGCCGCGGAGTACAACTCGACCTGTGCGGGCAAGTTGGACCCGGTGTTCTTCTCGTCCCACATGGTGATCGGGGCGAGCTGCGAATACCGCAGGTTCAGCTCGGTGTAGGCGTCGAACACGCCGCGGCTGATCCACTCGGCGTCGTCGGCGCCGGTGAGCACGCCCTCGGACTTCTTGCCCATCACGATCGCGGTGCCGGTGTCCTGGCACATCGGCAGGATGCCGCCCGCGGAGATGTTCACGTTCTTGAGCAGGTCCAGCGCCACGAACCGGTCGTTGCCCGACGACTCCGGATCGTCGATGATCTTGCGCAGTTGCGCCAGGTGCGCCGGGCGCAGGTAGTGGCTGATGTCGTGCATCGCCTCGGCGGTGAGCATCCGCAGCACATCGGGTTCGACCCGCAGGAACGTCCGCCCGCCCGCCTCGAAGGTACTGACGCCGTCGGCCGTCAGCAGCCGGTATGGGGTGTCGTCCGCACCGGTCGGCAGCAGGTCCGAGTACAGGAAATCAGGCGCGGACACGTTTCGCACACTCCTCGACGAGGGCCGGGGCGCGCACGCCCACGCAGCCGGGTGAATCCAAGCGAACCGACTCTAACCAGGACCCGATGTCGCGCCGATCTCAGGCAAGCCTAATCTTCATCACCGGTCACATAGGTTGCACCTTCAACATTGTCGGTGTACCTGTCGTTTGGAGTGGTGACTCAGGACGGGGAGGCAATAGCATGACGCATCAGGGACCTGGAGAGGAAACGTGACCGAACCCCGTTGGCTCGACGATCTCGAGATGCGCGCCTGGCTCGGCTTCGTCTTCACGCGCGATCTCATCGCCGCGGCGGTCGGCCGGGATTCGCTGCGCGCCTCCAACCTGACCTACGTCGAGTACACGGTGCTGGCCCGCCTCGCCGACGCCGCCGACCACCGGCGCAGCTTCGCCGAGCTGGCGGGCGTGCTGGAGTGGTCGCAGAGCAGGCTCTCGCACCAGATCACCCGGATGGAGAAGCGCGGTCTGGTCGCGCGCGAGGCCATCCCCGACGACGCGCGGCGCACCGCCGCCGTGCTCACCGCCAAGGGCGCCGAGGTCCTCGACACCGCCGCGCCCGCACACGTCGAGAGCGTGCGCCGCAACATGATCGACGTCTTGGACCGCGATCAGCTGACGGCCCTCGCCGACATCTACGACACGCTGCTGGCCCACCATCGAAGACCGGGTGATCAACACCACGCCGCCGCCCCGGCCCCGTCGGACGGCGCAAACCCGTGACCTTCGGTGTTCCGGCCCGGACGGCTCCCCCTCCGGGCCGCGGGCGGGCCGGGATGACGGGAGGTCAGGTTTGGTTTGCGCCCCATCGGGTATCGGGAAAGACTAGGCTCGTAAAGGCAAGCGATGAGCAGCCGTGTGCGAGCCCACCCGACGAGCAACCGACCTACCCTTCGAAAGGGGCAGGAGTTTCCATGTCCGACGTGTCCATCGGCCTTTCGCCGGATTCGCTGCCGTCCGGCCCGGTCGACACCCTGCTCCCGCAGTTGGTCGAGCACCTGCGGCAGAATCGCACCGAGTTGCGTGAGGAATGGGCTCGTCGCATCGGCGATGCCGCACTACTCACCGCCATGACCCCGGAGGAGATCTTCTCCGAGGCCACCTCGATCTACGACAACTACGTCGAGGCACTGCAGACCGGTAGCGTCGAGGCACTGCAGGCATACGCCCGTGATCTGTCCGAGCGCATCATCCCCCGTGGCGTCGAGACCGACGAGGTCATCGGTATCGTGCTGCTGTTGCGAGATGTGCTGGCACGCAGCTTGTTCGAGAAGTACCAGACCAATTTCGACCTGCTCAAACGCGTGCTCGACGCCTACGAACCGGCCGCCAACCGCATCGCCAACACCGTGGCCATCTCCTTCGTGCAGGAGCGCGAGCGCGTCATCCGGCAGCAGCAGGAGGCCATCCGCGAGCTGTCCACGCCGGTCCTGCAGGTGCGCGAACAACTGCTCATCCTGCCCATCATCGGCATGCTGGACAGCCAGCGCGCCCGGCAGCTCACCGAGCAGTTGCTGCGAGCGATCCGGGCCAACCGCGCGAAGGTCGTCGTCATCGACATCACCGGTGTGCCCTCCATAGACTCCACGGTCGCCAACCACCTGGTGCAGACCGTCGACGCCTCGGGCCTGATGGGTGCCAGCGTCATCATCACCGGCTTGTCCTCGGAGATCGCGCTGATCCTGGTGACCATAGGCCTGGACCTGTCGAAGATCACTGCGGTCGGTGACCTGCAGGGCGGCATCGAGGAGGCGGAGCGGTTGCTCGGCTACGAAGTCTCCCGCGTGACCGATCGCGACGGACGCTGAACCGGGGCGCCCCATGCCGGTACCCATTCTGAAACAGGGCACCTACCTCATCGCGTCCGTGCAATCGGCACTGACCGATGCCGATACCGAGCGGCTGCAGGACGACTTGATGAAGTACGTCAGCAAGTACCGCGCGCAGGGCATCATCGTCGACGTCACCGCGATCGACGTGATGGACTCCTTCGCCGCCCGCTCGCTGCGCACCATCGTGCACATGACCAAGCTGCGCGGCGCGCAGACGGTCATCGTCGGCCTGCAACCCGAAGTGGCCTTCGCCATGGTGCAATTGGGCCTCACCTTCGAAGATATGCACACCGCTCTGGACCTCGAGGAAGGTTTGGCCTGGCTCAACAGAAAGTTCTCCGCCCGCCACCAGCGAGATGGTTCGTGACCGTGACCTCCGACAACGTGGTGATCGCGGTCAAGATGTCCAACGACATCGTGACCGCTCGTCAGGCCGGTCGAGAGCTGGCGGCCAAGCTCGGCTTCACGCTGACCGACATCACCATGATCTCCACGGCCATCTCCGAAGTCGCGCGCAACATCACCAGTTACGCGGGTACCGGGGAGATTCGCGTGACCGTGGAGGATCGCGAGGGCAGGCGCGCCCTCGTCGTGCAGGCTCAGGACCAGGGCCCCGGCATTCCGGACATCATGCGGGCCCTGGAGGACGGATTCTCGACCGGGCGCGGTCTCGGACTCGGCCTGCCGGGGGCGCGGCGGCTGATGGACCGGCTGCTCGTGGAGTCCACGCCCGGGCAGGGCACGCTGGTCGAAATGTGGAAGTGGGCGCCCGCCGGTGCATGAGGACGGATTCATCGGCGCGGTCGAATGGGCGGTCGCGGGTCGCGCGCTGCCGGGTCAGAAGATTTCCGGCGACCGTTCCGTGGTCCTCGACGCCGGTGGCGGCGCGGTGCTGTTCGCGGTGCTCGACGGCCTCGGGCACGGGTCGGCCGCGGGCGAGGCCGCCGACCGGGCGACGCAGGTGCTGGCGGAGAATCGGGCCGAACCACTCGACGTGCTGATGGTGATGTGTCACCGGGCCATGTCCCACACCCGCGGCGCGGCGGTGTCGCTGGCGCTGTTCAGCTCCGAGGACCAGTTGCACTGGCTCGGCGTCGGCAACGTGGAGTGCCGGGTGGTGACGGCCGGCCCCGGTCGGCCGGTCCTCCGGTCGACCGCGCTGCTCACCGGCGGCATCATCGGCTACCTGCTCCCGCAGAACCTGCAGACGCAGACCGTCTCGGTGCGCCCCGGCGACCTGCTGCTGATGTCCACCGACGGCATCGTCGACGACTTCGTCGAGAGCATCGACCTCGCCAAATCGACCGCCGACATCACCGCCGACATCCTCGGCCGCCACGCCAAGGACACCGACGACGCGCTGGTCCTGGCGGCCCGGCACCGCGGCCACACGGACCCGATGCCGTGATGGCCAGCGCGACCACTGAACCGTCATCCCGGCGCGCTTCTGTCCGGGACGGATTCCGGCCACAAGCGTGCCGGAACGACAGGGGGGCACCGTGAGCGCCGTGCTGGCGGCGTTTCGGGATGCCTACTCCAATGCGCTGCGGCTGCATCTGGATTCGCCGACGCAGAACACCCTCGCCGAGGGGTACGAGCTCGGGCGTCGCGCGCTCGTGGAGGGCGTGAGCATCCTCGATCTCACCGAGCACCACTTCCGGTTGCTCGGCCGCGAGGGCCTGCTCGCCAAGGGCGGCGCCGCCCGGGGCGGAGCGGCCGACGGCAGCACCCGCTCCGAGGCCGCGCTGGAATTCCTGCTGCAGACCCTGGCCGCGCTGGACGTGGCCACCCGCGGATTTCTCGACAGCACCCGCAGCTACGAGATCCAGCGGCTGCGCGCGGACGATCTCGAGGGGCGCGACGCCTTCCGCACCGCGCTGGTCGAATCGCTGCAGGACGGCTTCTTCATCGCCGACGCGCACGGCACGCTGACCGAGGTCAATTCCGCCTTCGGCGCCCTGACCGGCTACGGCCCCGACGGCGCGCCCTATCCGCTGCCGCATCCGTGGGTGTCCGAGGACGGCGGGAAGTATCCGGATCTGGGCACCGAGGCCGCCCGCTTCGTGATGCCGGTGCGCCATCGCGACGGACGGCGGCTCTGGCTGGCGGTGAGCACATCGTCGCTGGTGAAACCGGAGGACGACGAGCGCATCTTCGTCGGCACGATTCGCGACGTCACCGCCGAGCACGACGCCCAGGCGCGCGATCAGGCGGTGTCGCGGCTGGCCACCGCGGTCGCGGCGGCCACCAGCGTGGTCGAGGTGCTGGCGGTCGGGCTCGAGGAGCTGCGCCGCGCGATCGGGGCCGAGACGGCCGTGGTGTCGGTGTGGCCGAATCGCCAGACGGGGCCGGAACTCTATGTGTCCGGGCCGGTTTCGGGCACCGGCACGGCGGCGGAGCCCGACGAACGCATCCATGCCACCGAATCATCCGATGACCGGGAGGCGGCTGCGGTCTCCCGGCAGGTGCTCGACGCCCGGGCCCGCGCGCTGCTCGACCGCGCGCGCACGCGACCCGGGCGGACCATGTTCGCGATCCCGGAGGGCGCCTCGACCTCGGAGGGCATCGTGGCGCCGCTGGGCGAGACCGGCGATGCCGCGCTGTGGCTGCGCTTCGCCGCGCCGCGCGCCATCAGTCCCGGCGACTGGGCGCTGTTCTCGCTGCTGGTCGGGCATCTCAGCCTGGCCGTGCAGCGGGCGCGCAACTTCGACCAGGCCCGCTCCACCTCGCTCACGCTGCAGCGGGCCATGCTCGGCCCGATCGAGCTGCCGCCGCGGTTCTCCGTGCACTACGAACCCGCGCTGCCGCCGCTCGAGATCGGCGGCGACTGGTACGACGTGGTGCAGCTGCGCGACGGCACCATCGGCGTCGTGGTCGGTGACTGCGTCGGGCGAGGCCTCTCGGCGGCGGTGGTGATGGGCCAATTGCGTTCGGCGGCAAGGGCTCTGCTGCTCCGCGGTGCGGGCCCGGCGCAACTGCTCGCCGAGCTCGACACGGTCGCGGCCCGGATACCCGGGGCCATGTGCACCACCGTGTGCGCGGCGATCCTGGACCCGGTGCGCGGCCTGATCCGCTACTCCAGCGCCGGGCATATGCCCCCGGTGCTGGCCGATCCCGACGAGAAGGGACGGCTGCTGGAGGGCGGCCGCGCGGTGCCGCTGGCCACCTTCGATCCGCCGCGGCGCCCGGAGGCGACCACCGCGCTGGCGCCGGGCTCGACGCTGGTGCTGTTCACCGACGGACTGGTGGAGCAGCGCGGCATCGATATCGATATGCGCTTCGACGACCTCGCCGACGAATTGTCCGGCGCCGCAGCACATCAGCCGCGCGAGGTGGCCGACGCGGTGCTGTCGCGGCTGCGTCCGGCGGCCGGATACGACGACGACGTGGCCATGGTGGTCTACCGGCAGCCGCCGCGCCCGCTGTACATGGACGTGCCCGCCGAACCGGGGCGCCTGGCCGCCGTGCGGCGCGGACTGTCCGCCTGGCTCGCCGCGGCCGCCGTCCCGGCGGAACTGTCGGCCGATCTGGTGGCCGCCGCCAACGAGGCGTGCAGCAACAGCATCGAGCACGCCTACCTGGACACTCCTCCGGGTCATATGGTGCTCACCGCCGACTGTTCGGTGGACCAGGTCACGATCGAGGTCGCCGATACCGGCGTGTGGCGGCCGCTGCCCGAGGACCCCGGCCCGCGCGGCCGCGGCATCGCCATGATGCGCGCGCTCACCGACGAACTGATCATCGATCATCAGGGCGTGGGGACGCGGGTGCGGATGATCGTGACGCTGCCCGCCGTCTCCTTCTCGGCGGCCGCCCGGGTGTGACGGCGCGCACCCGTCGGCCCGCCGGTCGGTCACAGACGAGACACTCCGGCGCATTCCCGCCAGCGATTCGGCCACAATCCGCCGAACACCTGGAATACCTGGGGTTTTCGCCGCGAGGAAGACTACGAAACGCCAACCAATCGGGCGACGATGCAGCGCGGACGGCGGGTTCATGGCAGATTGTCTTGATGTGACCAACACTTCCGGAGACGCGAATCCCCTCGCCGACGCGATGACCACCTCGGTCTCGGTGCACGACGAAGCGACCGTCCTGACGGTGGCCGGTGAGGTCGACCTGGCGACCGCACCCGCGCTGGAGAACGCGATCGAGGCGACACTGGGCGGCAAGCCCGCGGCCTTGATCATCGATCTGGCGCAGGTGACCTTCCTCGCCTCCGCCGGGATGGCCGCCCTCGTCGGCGCGCACCAGCGGGCCGGGCAGTCCACCCGCATAGCGGTGGTCGCAGACGGCCCGGCCACCAGCCGCCAGCTCAGAATGACCAACCTGGACCAGGTCTTCACCCTGCACTCCAGCCTGGACCAAGCACTGGAGGACCTGCGCCCCTGATTCCGGCCGAAAGCGCCCCGGAAATAATGGAGAGGGGCGCGTCCGGCATCCCTTTCCCGGCGAGCTGTTGGCCGGGATCCATCCGGGCGCGGGTCAGATCAGGTCGCGCAGTTGCTCTATCAGCCTCACGCGCTCGCCGGGCGTGCCTGCCAGCGGCACCACGTTCAACACGGTGACCCCGGCCTCGCGGAATGCCGCGATCCGCTCCTTGACGAAACCGGCGGAACCGATCAGCGAAATGTCTCGGACCAGGTCGTCGGGCACGACCTTGGCGGCCGCCTCCTTCTCACCGGCCAGGTACAGCTCCTGGATCCGGTCGGCCTCGGCGCCGTAGCCGTATTTGGTGGCCAAGGTGTGGTAGAAGTTCTTGCCCTTGGCGCCCATGCCGCCGATGTAGAGCGCCAAGTGCGGCTTCACGAACTCGCGCAGACCCTCGACGTTGTCGCCGATGGCCAGCGCCGGACCGGCGTAGACCTCCAGATCAGCCAGCGCCGCATCGCGTTCGGCCTTTCCGGCCGCCAGCGCGTCGCCCCAGATATCCTGCGCCTTCTCCGGCAGGAAGAAGATCGGCTGCCAGCCCTCGGCGACCTCCGCGGCCAACTCGACGTTCTTGGGACCGAGCGCGGCCAACAGCACCGGGATGCGTTCGCGGACAGGATGGTTGATCAGCTTGAGCGGCTTGCCGAGCCCGGTCCCGCGATCGGCGGGCAGCGGGATGGTGTAGTACTTGCCGTCGTGCTGCAGGCGCTCGCGCCGCCACACCTTGCGGCAGATCTCGATGACCTCGCGGGTGCGCCCGATCGGGGCGTCGTAGGGCACGCCGTGGAAGCCCTCGATCACCTGCGGGCCCGACGCGCCCAGACCCAGGATGTAGCGGCCGTCGGAGACGTAGTCCAGGCCCGCGGCGGTCATCGCGGTCAGCGTCGGGGTGCGCGTGTAGAGCTGCAGGATTCCCGAGGCCAGTTGCACGCGCTCGGTCTTGGCGGCCAGGTAGCCCAGCCCGCTGACCGCGTCGTAGGAGTACGCCTCGGGCACGAAGGCGATGTCCAGGCCCGCCCGTTCCAGATCGGCGACCTCCGCCGCCACCTCTTTGAACCCGCCCGCATAGTTGATGCCCAGTCCGATACGCATCGGATATGCAACTCCTTTCATATGCAACTCGTTTAGTACTACCTCGAGCCGGTCTGTCACCGCAACGGCTCCGGCACTGCCTCGACCCGAAGCATGGCATCCCGCCCGCGAACGAGTCCTGCGCGGTCCGGCATCGCGCCCGGCACGCGATCCGGCCGTGCCTGTCGACGGCCGCGCGGCGGCGGCCGGTACGGTTGTCGGCGAACCGTACGCCCAGCATCCAAACGGGAGGCCCCGCAGCATGTCTCAGGACACCGCGCCGTCACAGGACACCACGACCTTCGGGGAGTCGACGATCGGCCGGTACCTGGACGATCTGGCGGCCAAGATCCCGGCGCCCGGGGGCGGCGCGGTGGCCGCGCTGCACGCCGCGCAGGGGGCCGCGCTGGTGGCCATGGTCGCCCGCTACACCACGCGGGCCAAGGATGCCGACAACCGGCCGGTGGTCGACCGCATCATCGCGGCCGCCGACGCCGCCCGCGGGCGCGCGCTGACGCTCGCCGACGCGGATGCCGCCGCCTTCACGGCCGTCGGCAACGCCTACAAGCTGCCCAAGTCGACCGACGCCGAGACCACCGCCCGGGCCGACGCCATCACCGCGGCCCTGCTGCAGGCCGCCCGCGTCCCGGCCGCCGTCGTGGCCGAGGCCGACGAAATCCTCTCGCTGGCAACCGATCTGCTGCCGATCGGCAACCCGAACGTCGTGACCGATATCGGCGCCGCCGCCGATGCCGCCCGCGCCGCCGCGACCAGCTCGCAACTCAACATCGTCATCAACGTGGCCTCCCTCAGCGACGGCCACGGCGCGGAATTCGCCCCCGTGCTGCGCACGATCGACGAGATCGTCGCCCGCGCCGACGCGCTGCACGCCGACGTGGTCGCCGCCATCACCGGCTGAGGTCCCGGCTGACGCCGGGATGACAGGGAGCGCCGGGTCGGAATGACAGGGAGCGCCGGGCGGAAGAAGGTGGCTCTCGCAGGCCGTCAGGGCCTGGCGTGCCGCTCGAGCCAGTCGAGGGTGACCTCCCGGCCCACCTCGGCGCCCGTGTTGAGGACCTCGGCATCGAATCCGTGGTCCAGGTACGGCAGTTCGACGTAGCGGTTCGCAATACCCGCTGCGGTCAGGCGGTCCGCGAATTCGGCTGTGTGCGAGGCGAAGACGAGGTGATCCCCGCGCCCCTGGAACAGCAGCGTCGGCGGGGCGGCCGGGGTGATCTGGGGCGCGGAGTCGGTCGCGGCGTAGCGGTCCGGATACTCCGAGGCGGGGCCGCCGACGTATTCGCGGGCGACGTGTTTTCCCTCCGCGCTATCGCGCTCCGACGCCGCCAGATCCACCGCGGGGTACACGGCCACGACCGCGCGCACCTTCGGTATCTCCGCCGCGCTGCCGCAACTCGGCCGCAGGCGCCCGGCATTCGCCTTGTACGCGACATTGATCGCGAGGTTGCCTCCCGCCGATCCGCCGAAGGTGGCCACGCGGTGCATATCCCACCCGTACCTACCCGCGTTGGCGGCGGCCCACGTCATCGCGCAGCCGACGTCCGCGTCCTCGGTGTTCCAGCGCAGGTTGCCGGTCTCGGACAGCCGGTAGTCGACATCGAGCACGGCATAGCCGCGACCGGCGAGCCAGTGGTTGTACGGCGAGGGTCCCTTGCTGCCCGCGATGAATCCGCCGCCGTGGATGTTCACCACCAGCGGGACCGGCGCGGCACCCCGCGGCGGCAGGTACAGATCGGCCCGCATGCGCTCGCCGTCGAGGGTCGCGTAGGTGACTGTCTCGTTCGGCACCTTCCCGGCGGACACCAGGGGCAGCGGCGCGAACAGCGTCCACTCGCCGGTGGCCGCGTGCGCCGACAGCGCCAGCCCGACGCTGGTCACCAGGCACAGCACCAGCCCCACCGCCGTCGCCGCGGCCACCGACCCGGACGGCCACGTGCGCCGCAGGCGGATCGCCGACAGCGCCGCGCAGACCGCGACCGCCGCCACCACGATGTTCCACGAGCCGAAGTAGTCGCGGAACCAGCCGATCGAGAGCACCGTGGCCTGCAGCGGGCGCACCTGCAGCAGCGGCCCCGTCCACGAGACCGGCACCAGGGCGAGCAGTTGGGCCAGGACCGTGTACAGGCCCAGCAGCACCGCCACCGCCAGCAGCAGCATCCGGACCGGCGACCACCATCGCCGTTTCGGCCGCGTTCCGGACTCGGCGCGCTCGGTCACGGCATTCGTCTCCTGCTGGCCCGGCAACACGATCACCGATGCTACGGAGGCGTCCCGCCGCGCGCGCACCGACGGTCCCTTATGTCCGGTTACGACGCAATACAACGGGTACGCCCTTAACAGACGGCACGCCGCGAGAGATGTTGCGACAGGCCGCGTTTTGATCACGAACCGGATACGTTCCGGCTCGCTACATGATCATGAAGTACTAAAATGAACATCTCGAAACCACACCACCTGAGGGGGTGGATCCATGTGGAACGTGATTCGACATCTGTTCCTGGCTATCGTGATCGCGACGCTCGCCGCGGTCACCTCCGGCACGGCGGCGGCGATCCCCGCCGGTGATGCCCACTCCGAATTCCGCACCGCCGTCGGCGGCACCAACGCGGACGCCGATATGTCCAATTTCTCGTTCACCGTGACCCTGCCCAGCGGTGAGTCGCGGACCATGCCCGCCTCGATGGGCAAATCCGGCTACGAGACGCCGACCGGCACCTTCACCGTGATCGAGAAGGCCCGGAGCACCACCTTCGATTCGCGCACGGTCGGGATACCGCTCAGCAGCCCGGAGGGCTACCTGCTGACCGGCGAATACGCGGTGCGCCTGACGTGGGGCGGCGTCTTCGTCCACTCGGCACCGTGGTCGGTGGACTCGCAGGGCTACGCCAACGTCAGCCACGGCTGCATCAACCTGTCCCCCGACGATGCCGCGTGGTACTTCGCCAACGTCAACGTCGGCGATCCGGTGACCATCCACTGGTGAATCCCGTGGCCGCGGGTCAGGGCAGCCGCGGCCACGCCTTCGCCGCGAGCGCCTCCGCGGCGCGGCAGGCGTCGTCCTGGTTCCCGTTCGCGGTCTCGACCAACAACGACGCGTTCTCCACCAGCGTTGTCGTCACACCACACGCGGCCAGCAGCACGACGACCACGATCGACAGCGGCAGGATCATCTCGCGCCGCGGGGATACGGACCGATCGCCGTGCGGCTGCGTCATGAACTCCCCTCCACGCCCTGGGCCCCGGACGATACCGCCATCCGGTCCGAACCGGCGCGCCGAGGACGATATCGAGGCCGGGCTGGCCAGGCGAGTAGTTCCGAAGTCCGGTCGGGTTGTTGGTCCTGGCCCGGACGGCTGCGAGGTTGTCCTGGTCGGTCCGGCCAATCGCCATGGAGGGAAGACCTGCCATCGTGGGTACGGGCGGGTCAGCGAAGAATAGGGCTCATAAGGTCAAGCATCAGCCGGTTCCCCCAGTCGTTGGTGAAAACGGCGCTCATGCCCTCGTAGTGCACTCTGATGAACGGGTTGGAGTGGAACATCACGGCGACCCACTGCAACGAGTCGTCGGTGTTGAGACGTGCGAGGTAGCCGATGTTGCCCATTCCGCCGCCCCCGCCAGACATCCGCCCTGAGCCGTTCGGTAGCGGGCTCTCGAAGTAGGTGTCCACCCCGTCGATACCGTGCTCCTCAATGGCCTGTGCCACGTCGAACGGTCCTCCGATACGGAAAGGAATCGGCTGCCCGGCATCCGGGTGGTATGCCCCCGGACCGTCAACATGCAACTCCAAGCCGGTGTCGTCGGGCCGGTACAGCCCGTCACGGAGCGGCATCTGCCTGGCCTCCCAGAGGCCCTCGACCATTCCCATCGCCGATCCCACCGTGTAGACGCGTTAGTGCCGAAACCTGGCTGTGCGCAAAGGCAGAGGGTGTCCAAGATCCGGTTGTGACGATCCGACCTGAACACCCTCTTGACCGCACTCTACGTGAAGACCGACGACGAGATCGGCGGTATCCGGCGTACCGGCAGACCGCCTTACTCAGCGACTCCGAACTCGCCTGTCCGGCAGTGGCCCAGGCCGTGCTCGGCTTTCACTCCGAGGCCCGAGGGCTGCGTTTCGCCCACGTCCACCTGCGCGGCATGTTCCCCCACCTACCGCAGCCACCGAGCTACAACAAGCGGCTGCGTGCAGCGCTCCCACTGGTCGAACGGGCCATCCGGCTCCTCGCCGCGGACACCGCCTTCTGGTTCGACAACGTATGGATCACCGACTCCGCCCCCGTGGAGTGCGGCCGCTCACGGCCCACCGTCAAGCGCTCCAACCTGGCGGGATGGGCCGCCTACGGCTACTGCCGATCGCACAGCCGCTACTATTGGGGACTGCGGCTGTTTTTGGTGTGCACCCGGCGGGGATGCCGATCACCTGGGCCCTGGCCAGCCCGAAGGTAGACGAGCGCGAGGTACTGGCCGCGATGCTGGACCGGGAACCTCAGCTGACGGCCGACCGGCCGGTCTACTGCTGATCGCCGACAAGGGTTTCGCCTCCCGTGAGTTCGAGGCCGGCCTGACCGCACGGGGAGTCCAACTGCTGCGACCCAGCTTCAAGTGGGAGAAGTCCCGCCCGGGCGAGGCGCTGCTGAAGTCGGTGCGTCAGCTGATCGAGTCGGTCAACGACACCCTCAGAGGCCAGCTCGACCTCGAGCAACACGACGGACGGACTCGAGGGCGTCGCCGTTCGCGTTGCCCAGCGGATCCTGGCGATGGCAGCAGCCATATGGCACAACTACACCACCGGCGCGCCCATCACCAGGTCACTGATCGCCTTCGACCACTGACGACATCGGAACTACTCGTCTAGGCCGTGCGGCCGGTCTCCGCCGCCCGCACCACGTGCCGCATCAGCAGGGCCGTGGTCACGGGGCCGACGCCGCCGGGGACCGGGCTCAGGGCACCGGCCTTGCCGTCCACCGAGGCCGCGTCCACGTCGCCGACGATGCCGCCGTCCGGGCCCTCGTTGGTGCCGACGTCGATGACCACCGCGCCCTCGCGGACGTGCTCGGCGGAGATCAGGCCCGCGCGCCCGGCGGCGGCGACCACGATATCGGCGGCCGCGGTGACCGCGGGCAGGTCCGCGGTGCGGGAATGGCATACGGTGACCGTCGCGTTCTCCGCCAGCAACAGCTGGGCCAGCGGCTTGCCGACGACGTTCGACCGGCCCACGACCGCCACGTGCCGCCCGGCCAGCGGAACGCCGTGGTGCTTCGCCAGCTCGACGACCGCCTCGGCCGTGGCGGGCGGGAAGCTGGGCAGCCCGCTGGCGAGCAGGCCCAGCGACAGCGGGCTCACGCCGTCCACGTCCTTGCCCGCGGCGATGGCGGAGCTGACGTCGTGGAGCCCCACCCCCGGCGGCAGCGGGGTCTGCAGCATGACGGCGTCCACGGCCGGATCCGCGCTCAGCTTCTCCAGCTCCGCGCGGATCGCGTCCGCGGTCGCAGCGGCGCCGAGATCGGTGGTGTCACAGGCGATTCCGAGCTTTCCGGCGGCGCGCTGCAGCGACTTCACATACCAGCCGCTGGCCGGATCATCGTTGGCTACCACCAGGACCAGCCGCGGCGCGGCCCCCTGCGCGGTGAGCGCGGCGGCGCGCTGCTCGGTATCGGCCCTGAGTGCGGCGGCAAGTTCCTTGCCGGTCAGCGAAGTCGTGTCCACGGGCACCCACCCTATCGGGCGCCGCGCAGGTCACGACGGCTGGCGTGGCCGCTATCGCTACCGCCCCGCTACCGCGTTACAACTGGATATCTCACACCTCCAAATCCTCGCCGGCCCGCCGGGCCACCGTATCGTTGGCTCGATTGTTCTCGAGCCAATTGCCAGCAACACGCGCATGACCCCGTTCGCTCGGAAAGGTGTCGACTGCAGTGAAAATCGCAAGGCGTTTCGGATATCTCGCCGCTTCCTCGGCGGTGGCCCTCATGCTCGCCGGGCCCGCCGCCGTCACGGCCACCGCCGCCGAAGGCCCGGCCCCCCTCTACAATTCCGCCCAATCCAACTTCCTCAACGGCAACGATCCCGCGGGGCTGGCCGATCTGCGGCAGCTGCTGGACGATACCCCGGACGACGCGCAGGCCCTCGCGCTGCAGGCCGTCTGGTCGGACTACGTCGGCGACCTCGTGGGCCGCGAGGCCGCGCTGAACCGCCTCGGCGGCATCGACGGCGCCATGGCCAACGGGACGCGGAACCTGCTGGGCGCCATCGGCGCCGCCGTCGGAACCCTGCCCAATCCGCTCCCGGCGCTGATCGGCCCGCAGACCGGCATCGTGGTGCTCGGCTACGGCCTGCTGCCCGACGGCTCGCTCCGCCCCGAACTGGTGAACCGGTTGCAGGCGGCATGGCTGCAGGCGATCGCCGCGCCGGGGTCCCGCATCGTGGTCACCGGCGGCAACCCGCAGAACGGCGTCCCGGAGTCGGTGGCGATGGCGGGATGGCTGATCGGGCACGGCATACCGGCCGACCGGGTGCTGGTGGAGGACCGCGCCGGATCGACGGTGCAGAACGCGCTGTTCAGCACCCGGATGCTGCGGGACAACGGCCTGACGAGCGCGGTGGTGGTGACCTCCCCGAACCACATCCGCCGCGCGGTCGCGGATTTCATCGTCGCCGGAATCCCGGTGGTGGGCGCGATGACCTCGACCGATCAGCTGGTGTCACAGCTGCCGCCGCCGAACAAGGCCGCGCAGCGCGGCATCTACCTCGACGCCACCCGGACCTTCCTGCTGCCGTCCACACGGTGAACCGCTTGTCGGCCGGTGGACAATGATCCGGTGACCGCACCCCACCCGGAGTCCGTTGTCGCCGAACTGCGCGCCGCGGGCTGCGTATTCGCCGAGGACGAGGCCGCCCTGCTCACCGCCGCGGCCTCGTCCCCCGACGAGTTGGATGCCCTGGTGGCGCGGCGGATCTCCGGCATACCGCTGGAACATCTGCTGGGCTGGACCGACTTTCGCGGTCTGCGGGTGGCGGTGGCGCCCGGCGTTTTCGTGCCCCGCCAGCGCACCGGATTCCTCGTCGAGCAGGCGGTCGCGCGAGGGCGCACCGGGAGCGGCCGGGTCGTGGTCGATATGTGCTGCGGCTGCGGGGCGCTCGGCCTCGCGGTCGCCACCGAGTTGGCCGCGTTCGGAGTGGCCGTCGAACTGGCCGCGAGCGATATCGACCCCGCGGCGGTGGCGTGCGCCCGGCGCAACCTCGAACCGCTCGGCGCCCGGATCTCTCGCGGCGATCTGTTCGCGCCGCTGCCCGCGGACCTGACCGGCCGCATCGACATCCTGCTCGCCAACACCCCCTACGTGCCCACGGCCATGATTGCCCGGATGCCGCCGGAGGCGCGCGATCACGAACCCCGCTCGGCCCTGAACGGCGGCTCCGACGGTCTGGACATCGTCCGCCGCGTCGCGGCCGCGGCCCCGTCCTGGCTGGGGCCCGGCGGCCACGTCCTGGTCGAGGCGAGCGGGAAGCAGGCGCCCGTCGCCGCGGAAATCTTTGCCCGGCAAGGTCTCACCCCCGCGATCGCGCACTCCGAGGAACTCGACGCCACGGTGGTCGTCGGCACCCGGCCGGTAGCCGCCTGACGTGCTCGCCGGGATGACCCGTGGCCTCGAGCATCCCGGCTTCCGGCTCGACCGTCTCTGACGCCCGCCGACACCGATGGGCGAAGCGGCTCATGTGCATCCGCCCACCGGCGCCGGTTGTATCCGAGACAGTGCCCGGCGGGCCATGCGGCGACCACCGAGCACCATCCAGGTATTCGGAGCAGTCGTCGCGGCGGATGCCGCCCGATCGGATCCGGTCTCATCGACCGGCCGCACACCCGATCTCCTTCGCCGCCGCGGCCCGGCCGAGCAGCGGCCGCGACAGCAGCGCCGTGGCCGCGGTGACGAGCAACAGCACGATGATGTAGCCGGAGAACAGCGCCGGATGCCCGGCGAACTGCTGCTTCAGGGCGGGCGTCGTACCGCCGAAGATCGCGGCGGTGACGGTGTACGGCACTGCCATCACCGTCACCCGGTAGCGGGCCGGAGCCACCATCGCCGTAGCGCCGGGCAGGGTCGCGGCCAGGGTCACCACACAGACCGATCCCACGATCACCAGTACCCAGTACGCCATCGGCGTGGCCGAGTTCAGCAGCACCTGCATGGGCAGCGTCGCCAGCGCCGAAGCGATTGCCGCACCGGCGATCCAGCGCATCGGGCCGACCCGGTCGGCGAGGGCGCCGAACACCGGCGCCGCCGCCATATACGCCAGTTGAGCCACCACGCCCGCCCAGAGCACCTGGCTGTCAGGCAGTTTCAGGACCGTGATCGCGTAACTCGTCGGCGCGCTGACCCACAGGTAGTACGACGACAGCGTGCCCGCCGTGATGCCCGCGACGGCCAACGACGGGCCGAGCAGCGCGCGCCAGTCGTGGCGCCACCGGACCGGCCGGTCGGACTGCTCGCGGTCGAGCGTCTCCGGAATGGTGCGGCGGGCGAACAGAAACACCAGCGACAGCACGGCGGCGGCGAGGAACGGTATGCGCCAGTAACCGTCGCGCAGCGCTTCCGCACCCATGCCGGTCACCAGCCCGGCCACGAACAGGTTCGCCGAGATCGTGCCGAGGCCGTAGAAGATCGAGTACACGCTGGTGCCGAGCATCCGCCGCCGCGGCGGTGCGGATTCGTACATATACGCCTGCGCGACCGCCTGCTCACCGCCGAAGGAGAACCCGAGCACCAGCCGCCACACCAGCAGCAGGATCGGCGCCGCCGCGCCGATGGCCTCCCGCCCGGGCGTCAGGGCCATGCCCAGCGTCGCCACCCCGGCCAGTCCGATGGACAGCACCAGCGCGGGCTTGCGACCCCGCCGGTCGGCGAGCTGTCCCAGCACCAGCGCCCCGATCGGTCGGATCAGGAATCCGACGGCGAACAGGCCGAATCCGTAGAGCACGGACCGCTGCAGGTCGCCGCCGAAGAACTGCGGCGCGAAATAGGTCACCAGAAGCGCGTACAGAGACCATTCGTAGGCTTCCAGGGCGGCGCCCGCGGCGGAGGCGGTGATGCGGTGGGCCGAACGGGCTCGCGTGGCTATCGATGTATTCATGAGCGGGGCTAACTTTAACACCGTTCAAGTTCGGTGTTTACCTGCATCTTCACTTGACGGCCTCGCGTAGCGTCCGGAACTCCGCGGCGAGGGCGTCGAGGGTGTAATGCGCATTGAGCCCGCTCGGGTTCGGCAGCACCCACACCTCGGTATCGCCGAGCGAATCCGGTTGGCGCCCAACGGTTACGCGGGGGCGTCCGAAGGCCGTGCGGTACGCGCCGATACCGAGTACGGCGAGCGCCCGGGGGCGATAGCGCGCCACCCGCTCGACGAGCGCGCGACCGCCCTCGCGCAGTTCGTCGGCCGTCAGCTCGTCGGCCTTCGCCGTGGTCCGCGCCGCGACATTGGTGATGCCCAGCCCGAACTCCAGCAGCTCGCCCTGCTCGTCCGGCCGCAGCAGGCGCGGGGTGAACCCGGACCGGAACAGCGCGGGCCAGAACCGATTTCCCGGCCGGGCGAAATGGTGCCCGGTCGCGCCCGACCACAACCCCGGATTGATCCCGCAGAACAGCACCCGCAGCCCGGGCGCCACCACATCGGCGATCGCCTTCCCTTGCGCGGCATCCAGATCGGCGGGCGTGGGACGAGGGGGCTTCGGCATCCGCTCAGTGTGCCCGACGTCCCGGCACACCCGCTGTTCCACCACATCCGACAGCGCGCACCCACTACAGGCTGTAGTTGACCGTCGACTACCATCGGTGCGTGCTGTCTCGCGCCTTCATGCGATTGGTCGACCTGCTGCCGCTGCCCTCGTTGCGAGTGCAGCGGCTCATCGCGGTGGCGGTGATCCTGTCGCAGGCGGGCATCTCGGTCACCGGCGCGGTCGTCCGCGTCACCGCCTCCGGGCTGGGCTGCCCGACCTGGCCGCAGTGTTTCCCGGGGAGCTTCACGCCCGTGGCGCACGCCGAGGTGCCGGTGTTGCACCAGGTCGTCGAGTTCTCCAACCGCCTGCTGACCTTCGCGGTGACGCTGTGCGCGGCGCTGATCGTGCTGGCCGTGCTGCGCGCCCGACGGCGGCGCGAGGTGGTGATCTACGCGTGGCTGATGCCCGGCGGCACCGTGGTGCAGGCCGTGATCGGGGGTGTCACCGTGCGCACCGGCCTGCTCTGGTGGACGGTGGCGGTGCATCTGCTGGCCTCGATGGTGATGGTGTGGCTGGCGGTGCAGCTGTTCGCCAAGATCGGCGAACCCGACGCGGGCGTCGAGGTGACGCAGGTGCCCGCGCCGCTGCGCTGGCTGACCGTACTGAGCGCGATCGCGTTGTCCGGCACGCTGATCGCCGGAACCCTCGTCACCGGGGCCGGTCCGCACGCGGGCGACAAGAGCATCGAGCGGCAGGTCACCCGGCTCGAGGCGGAGATCGTGCCGCTGGTCCACCTGCATACCGACATGCTGATCGCCTACCTGGCGCTGCTGGTCGGCCTGGCGTTCGGCCTGGCCGCCGTCGGCATGACGCGCGCGATCCGCACCCGGCTCGTGGTGCTCATCGCGCTGGTGTGCGCGCAGGGCACCGTCGGCGTGGTCCAGTACCTCACCGACGTGCCCGCCGCACTGGTGGCGATTCACGTCGGGGGCGCCGCGGCCTGCACCGCGGCGACGGCCGCGCTGTGGGCGTCCATGCGCAGCCGCGAACAGGTCGGCGCGGCGGCCAGGTCGAGCGTCGCACACGCCGCCTCCTGAGCGCGGAGCGGCGTCGCCGAGTTTGGCGCGTTCGGACCGAGGTTGGCGTATTCCGCTCTCCCCCACCGGCATACCGGCCCCCACACTGAACACGGCTGCCGCGACCGGGGTGTGGTCGCCCAGCCAGGGTTGTCTCGCACGCCGCCCCCCAGCTCGCCATCCCTGCGGAGCGGCTGTGAGACGTGGGTTGGTGCGCGGTAGGTGTGTGTTTGCCGCGCCCACCCCTGCTCTACTCTTGCCGATGCGGCAGTGCCACAACGTCTTCCGGCCTGATACGGCACCCCGCACGTCCGCCGGAAGCGAACCTGTGCCTTCGGTGTCCTCCGGTCGAGCCCCGCGATACGTGCGTCGCAGCGCGGCCAAGACTTTGCCCGCACACGGCATCCGGCGATAATCCATTCATGCCGACCTACGCGTACCGCTGCCGAGAATGCACCGAGACATTCGAACTCGTGCGCCCGATGAACCGGTCCGCCGAACCCGCGCCGTGCCCGGGCGGCCACGCCGACACCGTCAAGCTGCTCAATGCGATCTCGCTGACCGGCTCGGCCAGCGGCACACCGACGTCCGCGGCCCCACCCACCGGAGGCGGCTGCTGCGGCGGCGGCTGCTGCGGCTGACCCGCTTTCCCGCACTCCGCCCTTCGGGCCCGGGTCAGGCCGTGGCGTTCGGCCCGATCCAGGCGTCGAACAGGCGGTCGACGGCGCCGGTGGCCAGCTGGGCGGCCAGCCAGCCGTTGACCTCGGCGGCCAGCAGCGGATCGTGCTTGCGCAGCAGGAACACCTTGCCGAAGGAGTCGAACGGCCGCTCCGGATGCAGCACCGTCAGCTCCGGATGCGTGCGCACGCGATAGCGGCCCTCGACCGAATCGGTGGCGAAGACATCGGCGCGACCGGCGGCGATCTCATCGAAGATCGTGACGTTGTCCGGCCACAGTGTGAGCTGCGCGTCCGGGAAGTTCTTGCGCGCGAACTCCTCGTTGGTGCCGCCGCGGTTGACGATCACCCGGACCTGGGGCCGATTGATCTGCTCGACGGTGGCGAACCTGTCCGCGTCGGCGGTCCGGGTGATCGGGGCCTTGCCGTCGGTGCCGTAGGTGACCGAGAAGTCCGAGAAGGCCCGCCGCGCGGGCGAATCCGAGATGCCGCCGACGGCGACGTCACAGTTCAGGGCGCCGAAATCGGTCTTCAGACCCGTCCAGGTGGTCGGCACGAACTGGATCGGGCGGCGCAGCAGATCGGCCAGTCCGCGCGCCAGATCGATGTCCACGCCCCGGAATCCGCCGTTGCCGTCGTGCACCGAATACGGCGGGTAGTCGCCGGTCGTACACACCCGCAGGGCGGGTGAATCCTGGGCGCTCGCCGGAACGGCCACGGCCACAAGGGAAATCACACCGGCGGCCAGCGCCGCCGCGATATGTCCAACTCGCATGTCTCCTACTGCTCAGCGCTCGTTGCGCGCCTTCGGGAAGCGGGTCTGGTGGGCGACCCAACCGGCCATCTTCGCCCAGTGCCCCTTGGCCGGGGTGACGATCGAGGTCAGCTCACGGTCCCAGTGCTCGGTCTCCGACAGCCCGTCCACGGTCTCCACCAAGGCCTTCGCGGCGGCCAGATCGTCGACGACGCGGTCGCCGAGCACCCCGTCGGAGCCGACGAGGGTCACCCGGACGCCCGCGCGGCCGACGGGCTGCAGCACGGCGGTGGCGGAACCGCCGTGCTCGGCGACGAACTCCTTCGCCGAGTCGATGATGGAGGGCGACAGCTTCGTCGGGGCGGCTGTGGCGGTTTCGCTCATGATCGTGAGTTTACCGTCCAGTAGGTTCCGGTCCACCGCCCGGCGGGAATGATCACACCGCGGCGGGTGTAGAACGTTGTCATGCGCGCCATTCAGGTTTCCGAGCACGGTGGACCCGAGGTCCTGCGGTCGGCCGACGTACCGGAGCCGCACGCCGGGCCCGGGCAGTTGCTGGTGGACGCCGAGGCGATCGGCGTCAACTTCATCGACACCTATATCCGGACCGGGGTCTATCCGCACGATGTGCCTTATGTGCCGGGTTCCGAGGGCACGGGCGTGGTCGCGGCGGTCGGTCCGGACGTGACCGAGTTCGCCGTCGGCGATCGAGTGGCGTGGGCCGCCGCGCCGGGCAGCTACGCCGAGCAGGTCCTGGTACCTGCCGCGGTGGCGGTGCCGGTTCCGGCCGGTGTCGAGGCGCCGGTCGCGGCGTCGGCGCTGCTGCAGGGCATGACGGCGCACTACCTGATCGAAACGATCTACAAGCCGGAACCGGGCGAGACGGTGCTGGTGCATGCCGGCGCCGGAGGCGTGGGGCTGCTGCTCACCCAGATGGGCGCCGCCCGCGGCGTGCGGGTGATCACGACCGTGTCCACGGACGAGAAGGAGGCGCTGTCGCGCGAGGCGGGTGCGACCGAGGTGCTCCGCTACGGCGATGACCTGGCGCAGCAGGTGCGCCAGCTGACCGACGGGGTCGGCGTCGCGGCGGTCTACGACGGCGTCGGCCGGGCCACCTTCGACGCCAGCGTCGACTCCCTGCGCGTACGCGGCATGCTCGCGCTGTTCGGGGCGGCCAGCGGGCCGGTGCCGCCGGTGGACCCGCAGCGCCTCAACCGCGCCGGTTCGCTGTTCCTGACCCGTCCGACGCTCGCCCACTACACCCGCGACCGCGCCGAATTGCTGTGGCGCGCAGGGGAAGTCTTCGACTCGATCGCCGCCGGGACGCTGCGGGTCCGCGTCGGCGCGACCTACCCCCTGACGCAGGCCGGGCAGGCGCACCGGGATCTGGAGGGCCGCAAGACAACCGGCTCGATCGTGCTGCTCCCCTGAGCCGTCGGTAATCCAGGCCGGTGAGGCCGCGGCAGACGGAACGCGTCAGCGGGCTCGCCGAGTTCGGGGTCCGGGTCGACGACCCCGAGCCGACGCGCGCGGTGTTGCAGGGCTATGTCGACCGGCTCTCCCGGCGCACCGACCTCGTGCTCGGAGAGCCCGTGTGATCCACCGTGTGGCGGCCGAATATCCGCCTGGCGCAGCGTTTCCGGGAGGAACGGGTGTTCCTGGCCGGAGACGCCGCCGCCCGGACGGCTATCTGGCCTGGCGCGTGGACTCCTGGGCGGGCGCGGGGCAGGAGGGTGTGCGTCACGCCGGGCCACCCGTAAAAATCCGGCACCCGCTCGCACGGTCGCTGTGTCGATGCTGGATGATCTGTGCTGCTGCGCAAGCCGATTCGTCCCTTTCGCCGTACCCTCGTACGGTGATCGGGCGCCCAGCGCGGCCGAACGACTACGCACCGATCAGGGGTTGATCAGGATGTTGGTGAAGGTCCGCAACGACGACCCGTCGCGGCTGTCCAGTACCGAACGGACGGTGGTGAACTGGTTGAAGTCGTGGACCGGCACGCACGCGCTGTCCGGTATCGCGGTGGTGCCGGCGCACGGCGCCGACCTGATCGTATGGACCCCCACCACCTGTGTCGTGGTCGTGGTGAAGGGTTTCACCGAGCGGATGAACGGCGCGCTCAACGCCGCCGATACCGCGCCGTGGACGGTCGACGGCCACATCGCCCCACTCGAGGGCGTGCGGGACGGCACCGAGCCGATGGCCGAGGTCCGGGCCCGCACCGCCGAGATCGAGCAGCTGCTGCGCGGTGCGCCGGGTCGCGAGCACGTCGCGGTCATGGGCATCGTGCTGGTGATCCCGCAGCTCGGCACCCGGGTCAGCCTGGAGAAGGGGCATCTGCCGGAGGGGCTGGACGTGGTGGTCGGCGACGGCCCGTCCTCGCTGCGCGCCTACTTCACTCGCATCTCGGGCGGTGGCGACTCGGGCGCGACCGGTGCGGCGGGCTCGCCCGCCGGACCCGCGCCGGGCGATCACGCGGCCTGGGATGCCGCCCAGGTGAGCCAGGCGCTCGGTGCCCTCGGCTTCGCCGCCGCCGCGACCTATTCCGATCTGACCGCCGAGGGCTTTCCGCCGCCACGCGGCGATCGCACCAGGTCCCACCCGGCCCCGGAAACGCCGGTCCCGGCCCCGCCGGGAGCACCACCGCCCACACCGCCGGGCTCCGGCGCTCCGATCCCGCCCCCGCCCGGCGGGGCCGCCCCGATTCCGGTCCCGGGCGGGGCTTCCGCCGCGCCGGGCACCCGGTCCGGACCGCGCGAATCCACATCCCCACCAGCGGGTTACGGATATTCCCAGCCCGCCGCGGCGGGCTATCGCGATCCGCAGCGCGAGCCCGGCGCAGCAGGAGGCTACGGCCCGTCGCAGGGCGAGTCCACCGCCACCGCACGGGGTTACGGCTCGCCGCAGCGCGAGTCCCGCTCTCCCGCACCGGGTTACGGGTCGTCGCCGCGAGAATTCGCCCCCTCACCGGGTTACGGCGGTCAGCAGCGTCCCTACGCGTCCGCCGCACCGAGTTACGGGTCACCGCAGCAGTCCTATTCCTCCCCCGCCCAGCCGTATTCGGTCCCCTTCGAGCCGCGCCCGCCCAAACCGGTGCGCCCGCGCGGCCGCGGATATGTTCCACTCGTCCTCCTGGCCCTGCTGGTCCTGATCCTCGCGGTCGCCGCCCTGTGCACCGTCGGATCCGACGACGAGCCCAGCACACCGGCGCCCGCCCCGGTCACGACCGCGACCACCGTCCCGCGCACCACGACGCCGGACCCGACCGTTCCCCCGGAAACCCCCGGCCCGGCCTGCTTCCCGCTGCAGCCCGACTGCCCGGCGGAGTAGGTCGGTTCAGCCGAAGAGGGTGCTGCCGAGGGTGTGCCAGCCGAGGACCGAGTCGACGGCCAAGCCGCAGAAGACCACGGCGAGATAGTTGTTCGACTGCAGGAACAACCGCAGCGGCTTCACCGATTCGCCCCGGCGCACACCGGAGTACAGCTGATGGGCCATCAGCAGGAACCACGCGCCCGCGGCGATCGCCACCGCCGCGTACACGACGCCGGTGGCGGGGATCAGGGCCAGCGTCGCGGCGACGGTGAGCCAGGTGTAGATGACGATCTGCTTCGTCACCGCCTGCTCGGTGGCGACCACCGGCAGCATCGGCACGCCCGCCGCGCGGTAGTCCTCCTTGTAGCGCATGGCCAGCGCCCAGGTGTGCGGGGGCGTCCAGAAGAAGATGACCAGGAACAGCACGAGCGCGGGCCAGCCGATATTCCCGGTGGCCGCCGACCAGCCGACCAGCGCGGGCATGCACCCGGCCGCCCCGCCCCACACCACGTTCTGCGAGGTGCGGCGCTTGAGGCCCAGCGTGTAGACGAAGACGTAGAACAGGATCGTCGCGACCACCAGCAGCCCGGAGAGCAGGTTCGCCTGCCACCACAGCCACGCGAAGGATCCGGCGCCGAGCACCACCCCGAACACGAACGCGTTGCGCGTGGGCACGGCATCGCGCGCCAGCGGCCGCTTCGACGTCCGCTTCATCACCTTGTCGATATCGGCGTCGGCGACGCAGTTCAGCGTGTTCGCGCTGGCGGCGCCCATCCAGCCGCCGAACAGCGTGGCGAGGATAAGCCGGATGTCGATATGCCCGCGGTCGGCCAGCAGCATGGTGGGGATCGTGGCGACCAGCAGCAGTTCGATGACCCGCGGCTTGGTCAGCGCGATGTAGGCCAGCACGCGGCGAGTCAGCGCCGACAGCGGACCGGTGCCGGTCACACGGTCGGCCAGCGCCGTCGCGGAGGAGCCATGCGCCGCGCCCGGCGTAGCCGTCCTCATCCTGCGCACGGCCGGAGCGAATGCGGAGGTACGCCCACCCGGCTGTTGCCCAATCCGCACTGTCTCTCCTCGCAGGTGGTGCATCGATCCGGTCTCGGGAATCAGCAGCGCGAAGCGCGGCGCCGCAACTACTACAGGCGATGGTAGACCCACGCGCGTTGTGGCCCAGCACCCACCCGCCGCGAATACGCCGGTGCCACAGCGTTCGTGCGCGATCGCCCGACCTCGGGAGGCGCCGCCGACACGCCGCGACACACCCTGCGGTCGCCGCGCGGGCCCGTCGTCGGCGGGTTCCCGCGTGCAGCCGTTCGGTCGGCCTCTAGGGTGGTGGTATTCCACCACGCCGCACCGAACCGCACAGTTGACGAGAAGGTCAGGAGAACCTCGGTCGTGTCAGTCACAGACGACATCCGCGCCCTCACCCAGCCGAACCACCCGGTCGACTGGACCGATCTGGACACCAGAGCCGTCGACACCATCCGCGTGCTCGCCGCGGATGCCGTGCAGACCGCCGGTAATGGGCACCCCGGCACCGCGATGAGCCTGGCGCCGCTGGCGTACACGCTGTACCAGCGGGTCATGAACTACGACCCCGCCGATCCGGACTGGGTGGGCCGCGACCGCTTCGTGCTGTCGTGCGGCCACTCCAGCCTCACCCAGTACATCCAGCTGTACCTCGCCGGTATCGGCCTGGAACTGGATGATCTGAAGAACCTGCGCAAGTGGGGCTCGCTGACTCCCGGCCACCCGGAGTTCCGGCACACCCCCGGCGTCGAGATCACCACCGGCCCGCTCGGCCAGGGCCTGGCCTCGGCAGTCGGCATGGCGATGGCGGCGCGGCGCGAGCGCGGGCTGTTCGACCCGTCGGCCGCGCAGGGCGAGAGCCCGTTCGACCACTTCATCTACGTGATCGCCTCCGACGGCGATATCGAGGAGGGCGTGACCTCCGAGGCGTCGTCGCTGGCGGGCACCCAGCAGCTGGGCAACCTGGTCGTCATCTACGACGACAACAAGATCTCCATCGAGGACGACACCACCATCGCCCTCACCGAGGACACCGCCGAGCGCTATCGCTCCTACGGCTGGCATGTGCAGGTCGTCGAGGGCGGCGAGGATGTCGTCGCCATCGAGCGGGCGATCGGCGAGGCCCAGGCGGTGACCGACAAGCCGTCGTTCATCCTGCTGCGCACCATCATCGGCTACCCGGCCCCGGACAAGATGAACACCGGCGCCGCCCACGGCGCCGCGCTGGGCGCCGACGAGGTGGCCGCCACCAAGACGGTCCTCGGCTTCGATCCGGCCAAGTCGTTCGAGGTCGACGACGCGGTCATCGCGCACACCCGCCGCAATGCCGCCGACCGCGCCAAGGCCACCCGGGCCGGCTGGCAGGAGCAGTTCGACACATGGGCGCGGTCCAACCCGGACAACAAGGCGCTGTTCGACCGCGTGCAGGCGCGCAAGCTGCCCGAGGGCTGGGCCGACGGCCTGCCGACCTACGACGTCGACCCGAGCGGCGTCGCGACCCGCAAGGCGTCCGGCAAGGTCCTCGCGGCCTTGGCGCCAGTGCTGCCGGAACTGTGGGGCGGCTCGGCCGACCTGGCCGAATCCAACAACACGACCATGCCGGACACCCCGAGCTTCGGCCCGGAATCCATCTCCACCGGCATGTGGAAGGCCAACCCGTACGGCCGCACCCTGCACTTCGGCGTCCGCGAGCATGCCATGGGCGCGATCCTCAACGGCATCGCGCTGCACGGTCACACCCGCCCGTACGGCGGCACCTTCCTGGTGTTCTCCGACTACATGCGCCCCGCGGTGCGCCTGGCCGCGCTGATGCGGATCCCGGCCATCTACGTGTGGACCCACGATTCGATCGGCCTCGGCGAGGACGGCCCGACGCATCAGCCGATCGAGCATCTGGCCGCGCTGCGCGCCATCCCGGGCCTCAACGTGGTCCGACCCGGCGACGCCAACGAGACCGTGCACGCCTGGCGCGCGGTGCTGGAGCTGGAGAGCGGCGACCACCACTCGCCGTTCAGCGTCTCCGAGACCCCGCATATCGACGGCCCGTCGGCGCTGGCGCTCACCCGCCAGAACCTGCCCGTCGTCGAGGGCACCAGCTACGAGGGCGTCCGCAAGGGCGGCTACATCTTGGCCGAATCATCCACCGGCACACCGCAGGTGATCCTGATCGCTACCGGTTCCGAGCTGCAGCTCGCGGTCGAGGCCCGGACTACCCTGGAGGCGCAGGGCGTGGGAACCCGCGTGGTTTCGATGCCGTGCGTGGAGTGGTTCGACGCGCAGGACCAGGCCTATCGCGACGAGGTGCTGCCCCCGGCGGTCCGCGCCCGCGTCACCGTCGAGGCGGGCATCTCGATGCCGTGGTACCGGTTCGCCGGTGCGGACGGCCAGATCGTGTCGATCGAACACTTCGGTGCGTCGGCCGATTACAAGACCCTGTTCCGCGAGTTCGGCCTCACCGCCGACGCCGTGGTCGAGGCCGCTCAGCGCTCGCTCGACAAGGTGAAGGGATAAAGCCAATGGCACAGAACGAGAATCTCGCCGCACTGTCCGCGGCGGGAGTGTCGGTGTGGCTCGACGATCTGTCGCGGGACCGCATCCGGTCCGGCAACCTCGCCGAACTCATCGCCACCCGCGGCATTGTCGGGGTCACCACCAACCCGACCATCTTCCAGGGCGCCCTGAGCAAGGGCCACGCCTACGACGAGCAGGTCAAGGAGCTGGCCGCGCGGGGCGCCGACGTCGAGTCCGCGATCCGCACCATCACCACCGACGACGTCCGCGCCGCCTGTGACGTGTTCGCCGAGACGTTCGAGGCCTCCGGCGGCGTGGACGGCCGGGTGTCGATCGAGGTCGACCCGCGGCTGGCCTTCGACACCGACAAGACCGTCGCGCAGGCGGTCGAGCTGTGGAAGATCGTCGACCGGCCCAATCTGTTCATCAAGATCCCCGCGACCGAGGAGGGCCTGCCCGCGATCACCAAGGTGATCGCGGAGGGCATCAGCGTGAACGTGACGCTGATCTTCTCGGTGGCCCGCTACCGCAGCGTCATGGGCGCCTACCTGGACGGCCTGCGCAACGCCAAGATCGCGGGGCACGATCTGGCCCGGATCCATTCCGTCGCTTCGTTCTTCGTCTCCCGCGTGGATACCGAGATCGACAAGCGGCTGGAGGCGCTGGGCACGCCGGAGGCGCTGACGCTGCGCGGCCAGGCGGGAATCGCCAACGCGCGCTTGGCCTATGCCGAGTATCAGGACGTCTTCGACGGCGGCAAGCACACCTCCACATTCGCGCACCTGTCCTCGTCGGGCGGCAATCGGCAGCGTCCGCTGTGGGCATCGACGGGTGTGAAGAACCCGGACTACTCCGACACCATGTACATCACCGAGCTGGTGGCGCCCAATACGGTGAATACGTTGCCGGAGAAGACACTCGAGGCCTACGCCGATCACGGCGAGCTGCGCGGCGATACCGTCTCCGGCACCGCCGCGGCCGCCCAGGAGGTCTTCGACAAGCTCGCCGCCATCGGCATCGACCTCGACGATGTGTTCCTCGTGCTCGAGCGCGAGGGTGTCGACAAGTTCGAGAAGTCGTGGGAGGAGCTGCTGTCCGCGACGGCCACCGAGCTCCAGAGCGCCGGGGGCCAGTAACCGCGATGGCCCGCGACGAATCGACGGCCGCCCCGGGGAATCCGCTCCGCCAGGAGCGGGACAAGCGGCTTCCCCGGATCGCGGGCCCGTGCAGCATGGTGATCTTCGGCGTCACCGGTGACCTGTCCCGCAAGAAGCTCATGCCCGCGATCTACGATCTCGCCAATCGCGGCCTGCTGCCGCCGGGGTTCGCGCTGGTCGGCTTCGCGCGCCGGGACTACGCCGACGAGGACTTCGCGCAGGTGGTGCTGGAGGCGGTGCAGCAGCACGCGCGCACGCCCTTCCGGCAGGAGGTCTGGGACCAGCTGTCGGAGGGCATCCGGTTCGTGCAGGGCACCTTCGAGGACGACGCCGCCTTCTCCCAGCTGGCGGCGACGCTCGAGCAGCTCGACCACGAGCGCGGCACCGGGGGCAACCACGCCTTCTATCTGTCGATTCCACCCAACGCGTTTCCCCTTGTGCTGCAACAGCTCTCGCGGACAGGGCTGGCCAAGCCGCCGGATCCCGGGCCGGGCGCGCCGAAGCCGTGGCGACGGGTGGTGATCGAGAAGCCCTTCGGCCACGACCTGCGCAGTGCGCAGGAACTCAACACGCTGGTGAACCAGGTGTTCCCCGAGGAGACGGTGTTCCGCATCGATCACTACCTCGGCAAGGAGACGGTGCAGAACCTGCTGGCACTGCGCTTCGCCAACGAGATGTTCGAGCCGATCTGGAACGCCAACTACGTCGACCATGTGCAGATCACCATGGCCGAGGACATCGGATTGGGCGGGCGCGCAGGCTATTACGACGGCATCGGCGCGGCCCGCGACGTCATCCAGAACCACCTGCTGCAGTTGCTGGCGCTGACGACCATGGAGGATCCGGTCAGCTTCCATCCCCGGGCGCTGCAGATCGAGAAGATCAAGGTGCTCTCGGCGACGAAGCTGGTGGAGCCGCTGGACCAGACGACCGCTCGCGGCCAGTACACCGCGGGCTGGCAGGGCAGCGAGAAGGTGGTGGGTCTGCTCCAGGAGGACGGGTTCGATCCGCGTTCGCGCACCGAGACGTACGCGGCCATCACGCTCAATGTCGACACCCGGCGCTGGGCGGGCGTGCCGTTCTATCTGCGCACCGGAAAACGCCTGGGCCGCAGGGTGACCGAGATCGCGGTGATGTTCAAGCGGGCGCCGCACCTGCCCTTCGACGAGACCATGACCGAAGAACTAGGTCAGAACGCGCTGGTGATCCGGGTGCAACCGGACGAGGGCATCACGCTGCGCTTCGGGTCCAAGGTGCCCGGGTCGAGCATGGAAGTGCGCGACGTCAATATGGATTTCAGCTACGGCGAGTCGTTCACCGAATCGTCGCCGGAGGCCTACGAGCGGCTGATTCTCGACATGCTGCTCGGCGAGCCGTCGCTGTTCCCGGTCAACGAGGAGGTCGAATTGTCCTGGCGCATCCTCGATCCCGTGCTCGAGCACTGGGCGGCCGACGGCCGACCGGAATCGTACGAGGCGGGCACCTGGGGCCCGTGGTCGGCCGATGCGATGCTCGCCCGGACCGGGCGCGAATGGCGGCGGGCATGATCGTCGACATCCCCGCCACCGATACCCGCTCGGTCGCCAAGCGGCTGGTGCAGCTGGCCGAGAGCAACGGCGTCATCACCACCGGCCGGGTGCTGACGCTGGTGGTGTGCACGCTGGACAGCTCGGAGGCCGAGGGCGCCATCGACGCGGCCAACGACGCCAGCCGCGAACATCCCTGCCGCGTCATCGTGCTCGCGCGCGGCGACCGGTTCGCCGAGACCAGGCTGGACGCCCAGATCCGCGTCGGCGGCGATGCGGGCGCCTCCGAGGTGATCGTGCTGCGGCTGCAGGGCGAGCTGATCAACCACGAGAACAGCGTGGTCATCCCGTTCCTGCTGCCGGATACGCCGGTGGTGGCGTGGTGGCCGCGCGGCGCGCCGGTGTATCCGTCCAAGGATGCGGTGGGGCGCTTGGCGATTCGGCGCATCACCGACGCCACCTTCGCACCCGACCCGCAACAGGCGATCAAGGGGCGGGTGAAGTCCTACGCGCCGGGCAATACCGACCTGGCGTGGAGCCGCATCACCTACTGGCGCGCACTGCTGGCCGCCGCGCTCGACGAGCCCCCGTACGAGGCGGTCGAATCGGTGACGGTCTCGGGGCTGCGCGAGGAGCCCGCGCTGGACGTGCTGGCGGGCTGGCTGGCCGCGCGACTGGACTGCCCGGTCCGGCGGCGCACCGGCGAGTTGAAGGTGGAGCTGCACCGGCCCACGGTGTCGATCGTGATCTCGCGCCCGCAGACCGGGCGCACCGCCACCCTGTCGCGCACCGGCGAACCGGACAAGCGCTTCGCGCTGGCGCGCCGCGAAACCAAGGACTGCCTGGCCGAGGAGTTGCGCCGATTGGACGACGACGAGATCTACGCCGAGGCGTTGTCGGGTATCGACAAGGTCATCTACGAGTAAGCGGCGCGGACCGAAGGAGTGACCCATGAGTGAACCGGTCGTCGAGGTATTCTCCGGCACCGACGATCTGGTCGCGGCGGCGGCCGCCCGGTTCGTCGCCGTGGTGACCGAGGCGCAGGCGCTGCGCGGGTCGGCGTCGGTGGTGCTGACCGGCGGCGGCACCGGCATCGGCCTGCTCGAGGTCGTGCGCAAGGCGCCGGGGGCCGTCGACTGGTCGCGGCTGGACGTGTTCTGGGGCGACGAAAGGTTCGTTCCCGCAGGCGATCCCGAGCGCAACGAGCGGCAGGCGCGGCAGGCACTACTGGACCACGTTCCGGTGGACCCCGCGCGCGTGCACCCCGCCGCCGCCTCCGACGGCGAGTATCCGGATCCTGTCGAGGCCGCGGCGGAATACTCGGCGGCCGTGCACGCGCACCTCGCCGAGCACGGGGCGTTCGATCTGCACCTGCTCGGCATGGGCGGCGAGGGGCACGTGAATTCGCTGTTCCCGCACACCGACGCGGTCCGCGAGACGCACGAACTCGTCGTGGCCGTGACGGATTCGCCGAAACCCCCGCCGGTGCGGATCACCCTGACCCTGCCGGCCGTCCGCCTGGCCCGCCACGTGGCGGTGGTGACCGGCGGCGCCGCCAAGGCGGAGGCGGTGGCGGCCGCCCTCGCGGGCGCCGCCCCGGTCGACCTCCCCGCCGCCGGTGCCCAGGGCAGCGCGACCACCACCTGGCTGCTGGACGAGGCCGCGGCGGCACAGCTCAGCCGCTGACCAGCCCATTCGCAGGGTGATCCGCAGTTGCTCGGGGAACAGAGCAAGAAAGCGCGGGTAGGGTCGACGCGGTGGACGAGGCGATCAAGGATCTGAGATCGGTGCGGTATTTCCTGCCGCGCCCGGTCCCCCGCACCGTTGTCGAACAGATCGTCGATGTGGCGCGCTGGACCGGTTCGGCCCGTAACCGCCAACCCTGGCGGTTCGTCGCTGTCACCGATCCCGATGTGCGCCAAGAGCTTTCCCGTGCGGGGAACTTCGCCCTCCACCTCGCCGACGCCCCGCTGGCGCTGGTCCTGCTGTCGGCGGACAACGGCTTCGCCGATACCGAATTCGACATGGGTCGCGTCGCGCAGTCGATCTGCCTGGCCGCGCACGAGCACGGCTTGGGCACCTGCCTGACGACCTTCCATCCCGACGAGAACGTCCACGACGCCGCCCGGCTCGTCGCGGCCGAGCGGGGCTGGCTGCCTCGCCACGCCATCGCGACGGGCTATCCCGACCCCGCCCGCCGCGCGGCTCCGACCGCCATACCCCGCGGTCGCCTGGACACGTCCGCCCTCCTCACCTGGATCTCCTGACCACCCTGGCCCGCACCGCCGCCGGCCTCGCCCCCGCGGACACACCACAGCATGCGAACGGCGCGGCGTCGGCGGACAGCTACGGCCGCAGGTTCAGCTTGTCCAAGTGGTTCGTCAGGAAGGTGTTCACGGCGTCGGTGCGTTCCAATTGCACCAGATGTCCTGCGTCCGGGACCTTTTCGACGGCGCGGAGATCGGGGACGTGTGCGCGGAGGGTGGCCAGCGGGTCGCGACCGCTGAAACCCTCCATGTCCGGGTCGTTCTCGCCGTAGAGGAAGTGGACCGGGACCGGGACCTCGGTCGGCAGGTCGGCGGTGAGCTCCCAGTTGCGATCCAGGGCGCGATACCAAGTGAGGCCGCCGGTGAACCCGGTGCGCTCGAATTCCGTTGCCAGCGTGTCCAGTTCGGATTCGCTGAGCCAGCTCCACGGGAGCGGTGGCGCGTCGGGCAGCACGTCGAGATAGCCCAGACCCGGCGGGTTCTTCCACGTGTCGAGGTAGTGATAGTCGCCGCTCAGCGAGTAATAGACGCGCTCCAGGAACTCCCGCGGCCGCGCGGCGAGTTCGGCGTCGGCCACACCCGGCGTCTGAAAGTAGGACAGGTGCAGGAAGTGCCGTACGGCCGCCTTGGTCCAGAACGCCGACGGGGGCTTAGGCGGGCGCGGGGCGAACGGATTGTTCAGCACGAACACCGCCGCCACCCGCTCCGGTGCGCGCAGCGCCAGCTCCCACACCAGTTGCGCGCCGAAATCCAGCCCCGCGAATACCGCGCGCTCGGCCCCGATATCGTCCAGCAGGCCGAGCAGATCACCGATCACCGCCCGGTTGGTATGCGCCTCGACCCCCTCCGGCGACTCGGTACGGCCGTATCCGCGCAGGTCAGGGGCGATGGCCCGATATCCGGCCGCGGCGACCGCCGACAGCTGCCGGTGCCAGACGAACCAGCCGTGCGGGAACCCGTGACAGAAGACGACCGGATACCCCTCCCCCTGCTCGGCGACGTGCATCCGGGCCTCGCCTGTTTCCACGAACCGATGTGTCGGCTCCACTTCGCCTCCCAAAGACTAGAACGTGTTCTCATTTCACGGTAATGTCCCGGAGTCGTGAACGGAATACTCACCGGACGGGTCGCCGTCGTCACCGGCGCCAGCCGCGGCATCGGCAAGGGCATCGCACTCGAGCTCGGGGCGGCGGGCGCGACGGTGTACGTCACGGGACGCTCCGCGACGCCCGGGCAGCTGCCCGGCACGGTCGCCCAGACCGCGGCGGAGATCGGCGAACTCGGCGGCACCGGCGTGCCGTTCGTGTGCGATCACCGCGACGACACCGCCGTCGCCGACCTGTTCGCCAAGGTCCGCGCCGACCACGGCCGCCTCGACGTGCTCGTCAACAACGTCTACAACGCCCCCGCGTCGTCGCGCTGGCTGGGCAAGCCGTTCTGGGAGGTGCCGCCCGCCGCCTGGGATGAGAGCTTCGATATCGGCGTGCGATCCCACTACGTGGCAAGCCATTTCGCCGCACCGCTGCTGATCGAGTCCGGCGGGCTGATCGTCAGCGTCTCCTCCCCCGGCGCCGAGCACCACACCCACAACACCGTCTACGGGGTCGCCAAGGCCGCCGTCGACCGGCTCACCGCGGATATGGCCCACGACTTCGGCGATACCGAAGTCACCGCCGTCTCCATCTGGCCCGGCATCGTCGATACCGAACTGCTGCAGATGGTTCCGCCCGGCCCCGACGGCCGCCGCCTGATCACCCTGCCCGGCGAGGGCACCTTCGATCTGGATGAGGCCGAATCCCCGCGCTTCCCGGGCCGCGCGGTCGTCGCCTTGGCGGGCGACGCGAACCGCCGTCAACGCACCGGAAGGGCCTGGCGCGTGGCGACTCTCGCATCAGAGTACGGGTTCACCGACATCGACGGCCGGGTCCCGCGCGTGGGATAGCGGCAAAACGCGCCCCGAGCTGCGGTTCAGACGACCCCAGGGAGGCTTACCCACGCTGGGAATACCCGATACTGAGCAGCACACGGAGAACGCCGCCGGCACCGGCGGCCCTGGACGAGTGGGAGTACAGATGGTGGTCGCGAGTCCACCGGCACAGGACCCCATGATCTCAGGATGCCGGGAGGCCGGATGACGACCCCGGACAAACTGGTCAAAGATGTCGAGAGTCTGGAACTTCCGAAGATCGCGAGCCCTGGCCTACAGTCCGTCATGGGGATGGCACAGGAGGCGATGTCGGCATCGATCCTGCTGTTCGCCGCGGGCCAGAAGAGCGACCAACCCGACCTCATACATTGGATGAGCGAGCGAAAGCTGCTCAGCGACAAAGGCCTCGACGCCCCTCCGGGCGAATCCGTGATGGCAACGGATTACAGCAATCACCAGAACGAGATCGATGCCAAGAAGAAGGAGATGGATTTTCAGGGCAATGCGGTGCGGGACCGGGTTCAGGCGACCGGAGAACTGTCGAGCACGACATTGCAATCGCTCGACAGCACAATCGGAGGACTCGCCGCCGAACTGGGCGGGATCGAGTCGCGCAAGAACGACAAGGGCGAGCTTCAACCGCTGACGCCCGCGGACGAATCGCGCGCGCTGCGCGCCATAGTGCGGGCTGTAAGCGACGTTCACGAGGCTGTCCAGAACGCCCACGAGACCGCGGGCAAGCAGGCGAGAGATATCGACAATTCGCGACCGTACTTCCCCGGCCCGGTCGGCTCCAGTCCCCCCGCGCCGACGCCCTGGAGCAGCAGCGCCACCTACAACACGGACGGGAAAGGCACCGTCGACGGCATTCTCAACAATGTGCGGGGCGAGCTGGGTACGCGGGAGGGGGCCGGGGATTCCCTGCCGGGCAAGCCGTACAACATCAATGACGCCTGGTGCGCTTCCTTTGCCAGCTGGGCGTGGGACAAGGCGGGCTACGACGTCAATTGGACGAACAAGAACTACGTTCCTGCCATCTGGGCCGACGCGCAGAAGATGGATTTGGCGCGAAACATCACGGAGGCCCAGCCCGGCGACATGATCATCTTCGACTGGAACGGCGACGGGCGACAGGACCACGTGGGGATCGTCGAATCCCGCGACGGCGACAAGATCACCACCATCGAGGGCAACTCCAGCGATATGGTCAAGCGCAACAACTACACGATAGGCGAGTCCAGCCTGGTCGGTGTCGTCAAACCGCCGCCGACGAACAGCGTCGCCGCCTAGTAGCGTGTGTATCTCGCCGTCGCGGGCGGCCCGCCCTCAGGCGACCTCGAGGAACCGCTGCACCGAGCGCGACGGCGCGGGCTTGGTCCGCCAGACCAGGTAGACGCGCGACGACGGCGCGGCGGTCACGTCGACGTAGGCCACTCCGGGATGCGGTGCGCGGGTGCGAGCCAGTTCGGGCACTCCGCCGATGCCGCGCCCGGCGGCCACCAGCTCGAGCCATTCGTCGAAATTCGTGCAGGCGACGATCTCCCGCGCGGGATCCGGCTCCGGCCAGGAGTTTTCGTCGGTGGTCCCGGACACCGTGTTGACCACCAGGGGATAGCGCGCCAGATCTCCCCAACTCAAGTCGGTCGCTCCGGCCAGCGGCGACGAGGTGTATACCGCCAGCACCCGACGCTCGGTGCCGATCGTGCGCGCGGCCATATTCTTCGGCAGCCGAATATCCTTGCGGTACAGGGCGATATCGATGGTTCCGGCCGACAGGGCGACGATCGGGTCGTCGACGCGATGAATCTCCACGTGCCCACCGACCGATTCGAACCGGGTCCGTGCGGCGCCGAACCAGCCGTCGGGCAGCAGCCACGCGAACCCCACCGCCACCCCGGAGCGCAGCTGCAGGTCCGCCACCACCGAGTCGAGATCGGCGAGGATGCGCCGCGCGTGGGTCAGAAATTCCGCGCCCTCCGCGGTCGCCCTCGAAGCGCCGCGGCGTCCGATCGATGAGGCGGCAGTCCAGGATGCGCTCGAGTTGCTGGATCGTGCGCGACAGCGACGGTTGCGCCAGGTGCAGCCGCTGCGCGGCGCGGGTGTAGTTCCGCTCCTCGCACGGCACGGCGAAGGCCCGCAGATGTCGCAGCTCCAGCTCCATGCACACAGGGTATACATGGTGCACAGAAAGCATTTCACCAGATCGTTCGCGACGCTTACCGTCGTGACGGTGACAATCGCGGCACCTCGACAGCAGAGCCTGGCCCCGGCGATACGAGCCGCGGCCGGTTTGGCGGCGGCGATGGGGATCGGCCGCTTCGCCTACACCCCGCTGATGCCGGTGATGATCGACGCCGGGCGGATCGACGCGCACGCCGGCGCGGTCATCGCGGCCGCCAACTACGCGGGCTACCTGCTCGGCGCGGTACTGCTGGCCCGCCGCCCGGAATGGAACAGCCGCAACCTGTTTCGGCTCGCGGCGGCGGTGCTGGTGGCCAGCGAGGCGCTGATGGCCTGGCCCGCACCCACCGCGGCGCCCGTCGTGCTGCGCCTGGTCGCCGGAGTCGCCAGCGCGATCGTGTTCATCGGCTGCGCGGGTATCGCGGCGCGGTGCGAAAACCGCAGGCGTGCTGCGGGTATCGCGTTCTCCGGCGTCGGCTGCGGGATCGCGCTCACCGGACTGCTCGCACTCGTGGCCCGGCCGATCGTCTCCTGGCAGGCGATGTGGCTCGGGGCGACCGCCCTGACCGCGCTGTTGCTGTTGCCCGCGCTGCGGCTCGACGTCCTACCGGGCGCCCGCGCCGTGGCCACCGCGGCCCGTTCGCTGCGCGCGTGGCGGGCGCTGCTGGTTTCCTATTTCCTGGAGGGCCTGGGCTATATCGTCATCGGCACGTTCCTGGTCGCCGCCGTGAGCACGCCCGGGCGCCCGTCGCTGGGCACGGCGATGTGGGTGGTGGTCGGTCTCGCCGCGGCCCCGGCGACGGTGCTGTGGGGTCTCGCGGCCCGACGCTGGACGCCGGTCACGGCGCTGATCGTGGCCCTGCTGCTGCAGGTGGGGTCGGCGGCGCTGCCCGCCGTGTCCACGGGCGTGAGCGCGGCGGTGGTGTCGGCGGCGCTGTTCGGCGGGACGTTCATGGGGATCGTGATGCTGAGCATCGAGGTGGGCGGCGATCTCGCCGGCCCCGGCGCGGCGGCGGCGCTGACCGCCTGGTACAGCTGCGGACAGATGCTCGGGCCGCTGGCGGTCGCGCCGGTGCTCGGGTCGAGTTACGCCGCCGCCTTCGCGATCGCCGCCGTGGTGCTGGGGCTCGCGACAGCGGCGGCGCTGCCGGTCAGGCGAACTTGATCTCGAAGCCGATGCCGAGGATCGCGATCAGCCACACGACGCCGATGAAGATGGTGATGCGGTCGAGGTTCTTCTCGACGACGGTGGAACCCGACAGGCTCGACTGCACGCCGCCGCCGAACAGGCTGGACAGGCCTCCGCCCTTCGCACGATGCAGCAGCACCAGCAACACCAGCAACACGCTGGTGATGATCAGGAGGATATCCAGGAACATGCGCATGCCCGACAGTTTAGGCGGTCGCCCCGGCGGCGCCGGTCAGGGGTGATGAGCAGGGGCACCGGGCACGCGCCGTGCCCTGGCCCGGCCAGCACCCGCCGGTAGTATCGCGGCATGTCGGCCACCCTGCTGCGATTGGTTCCGCTCCTTGCCGTGCTCGGTCTGGCGGCAGCCTGCTCGGGCAACGGCGACACCGACGCGCCCGAGCCCACGCCGATGGGGCGTTCGTTCGTCTCCACCAAGGTCGAGGGCACGCCGATCCCCGGCGGCGGACCGCTGCGACTCACCTTCGCCGACGGCCGGGTATCGGCCAACTCCGGCTGCAATACCGGCAGCGGTCCGGCCAGCTTCGACGGCGACGTCCTGCGGGTCTCGGGCATGGCCACCACGCTGATGGCCTGCCCCGACAACAAGTCCGGCGCCGACGGCTGGCAGACCGACCTGCTGCAGTCCGCGCCGAAGTGGCGGCTCGCCGACGACACCCTCACGCTGACCGGCAACGACATCACCGTCACGCTGCTGGACAAGAAGGTGGCCCAGCCGGACCGGCCGCTCACCGGCACCGAGTGGACGGTCACCGCACTGCTGCGGCCCGATGCGCAGGTCCGCTCGCAGGTCCTCGACGACGCGCACCCGACGCTCACCATCGCCCCCGACGGACAGGTGAGCGGCAGCGCGGGCTGCAACCGGATGATGGGAACGGCCGACATCGCAGGCGGTGACGTCACCTTCCGGGTCGGCACCACTCGGATGGCGTGCGCGCCGGAGGTGATGGAGGTCGAGCGGCAGGTGCTGGAGGCGCTCGACGGCAAGACCACGGCCACGATCGACGCCGACACACTCACACTGCGCAATTCGGGCAACAACACCGGACTGGTGCTGCGCGCCCAGTGATTCCGGCCCGCTTCCGGCCGCGGGGCAACATCATGGGAGGCGTGATCAACGAACGGGAAGCAGAACTCGATCGGCGGTTCCGCACCGACGTGGCGGCGGCGACACCGGGAATTCGCTGTGCCGCAGAAGATCCGGTCCACCGAGGCTATCCCTATACGGCCGCGGACTGCCTGCGCTACTTCGACGCGAAGGCGACCAGCAGACACCTCGATCTGGCCGCGCGCCACCTGAGCGCCGCCGGGCGCGGCTACTACAGCATCGGCTCGGCCGGGCACGAGGGCAATGTGGCCGTGGCGGCCGCCCTGCGGGCCTCGGATCCCGCGCTGCTGCACTATCGCTCGGGGGCGTTCTTCCTCTATCGCAGCCGCCAGGCGCGCGGGTCGGATCCCGTGCGCGATGTCTTGCTCGGAGCGGTGGCCGCGGCCGCTGATCCGATCTCCGGTGGGCGCCACAAGGTCTTCGGCGGCAAGCACGCCGCGGTGATCCCGATGACCTCGACCATCGCCTCGCACGTGCCGCGTGCGGTGGGCCTGGCATTCGCGCTGGGCCGCGCCGACCGGCTGGGCCGGTACACCGAATGGCCGCCGGACGCGGTGGTGCTGTGCAGCTTCGGCGACGCCTCCGCCAACCACTCCACCGCCGCCGGGGCGGTCAATGCCGCGATTCACACGGCGCACCAGCGGATCCCGATGCCGGTACTGTTCGTGTGCGAGGACAACGGCATCGGGATCAGCGTCCCCACCCCGCCCGAATGGATCGAGCACGCGTACGGATCACGGCCCGGTATGCGGTATTTCAGCGCCGACGGCTGCAATCTGCTGCAGGCGCTGTCGGTGTCGGCGAAGGCGGTGGAATGGGTGCGCGAGCACCGGGAGCCCGCCTTCCTCCGGCTGCGCACCGTGCGGCTGCTGGGACACGCGGGCTCCGATGTCGAGTCGGCCTACCGCCGGTCCGCCGACATCTCCGGCGATATGGAGCGCGACCCGCTCACCGCGACGGCCCGCCTGCTGGTCACCGCGGGCGTCGCCGACGCGACCGAGGTGATCGCGCGGTACGACACCATCGGCGCCTACGTCGCGGAGGTAGCGGAAAGCGTTGCGCGCGAGTCGAAGCTGACCACCGCCGCCGCGGTGACGGCCCCCGTGGCCCCCACCCGCCCCGGCCAGGTTCGCGCGGACGCCCTGCGCACCGAGCCGCTACCGCAGGACCTGCCCGAGGCCGGGATCGCGACGGACGGCGCCACACCCCATGCCGACACAGGGGCCGATGGCACGAAAGGGGCTGAGCCACAGCGTAACCCGGCATCGACCCGCGACTCCGACGCCCGCCGTGGCATTCCGGTAACCCTGGCGCAGGCCGTCAACGGCACGCTGGCCCGGGTTCTCGAGCGCGATGACGATGTGCTGGTCTTCGGCGAGGATGTCGGGCGCAAGGGAGGGGTCTACGGCGTCACCAAGGGGCTGCAGCGAACCTTCGGGGCGCGACGGGTTTTCGACACCCTGCTCGACGAGCAGAGCGTCCTCGGCACCGCGCTCGGGGCCGGGCTCGCGGGGTTCGTGCCGATCCCGGAGATTCAGTATCTCGCCTATCTGCACAATGCGCTCGACCAGATCCGCGGCGAGGCCGCCACGCTGCAGTTCTTCTCCACCGGGCAGTACCGCAACCCGATGGTGGTGCGGGTCGCCGCCTACGCCTACCAGAAGGGGTTCGGCGGTCACTTCCACAACGACAATTCCGTTGCGGCACTGCGGGATATCCCGGGTGTGGTGGTCGCGTCACCGGCCCGCGCCGACGACGCGGCCGCCATGTTGCGCACCTGCGTCTCGGCGGCGCGGGTGGACGGGCGGGTGTGCCTGTTCCTGGAGCCGATCGCGCTCTACCACACCCGCGATCTGTACGAATCCGGCGACGACGCGTGGCTGGCCGATGCCGCCGGGGAGCCCGTCGACATCGGCAGCGCCCGAATCTACGGCGAGGGAACGGATCTCACCATCGTATCCTTCGCAAACGGCGTCCCGATGAGCCTGCGCGCCGCACAACGCCTGTCCGAGCAGGGAATTCACGCCCGCGTCCTCGACTTGCGCTGGCTCGCACCGCTTCCCGAGCGGGATCTACTACAACACGCCCGCGCCACCGGCCGAGTGCTGATCGCCGACGAGACACGCCGCAGCGGCGGCGTCTCCGAATCGGTGTGCGCCGCCCTCCTCGACGCCGGATTCGACGGCCGCATCACCCGAGTCACCAGCACCGACAGCTTCGTCCCCCTCGGTCCGGCGGCAAACACCGTCCTCCTGGACGAGACGACCATCGAAACCGCGGCCGAAAAGCTGGTCACCAGCCCGTGAGCCCGGCCCCCACCCGACCGCCAGCGTTCAGCGGGTGACGACGCTCGTGGGGAGTGACGCGAACCCCCGGTTGTTGGAGGAGTGGATGCGGCGCAGGCCCTGCGGGTCGATGTCGTAGTCCGAGATCCGGGCCACGATCTCCTGCAGGGCGATGCGCAGTTCCAGCTGGCCGAGGTTCGAGCCGAGGCAGTGGTGGCGGCCACTGCCGAACACCAGCGACGCGCCCGTGTCCCGGGCCAGGTCGAAGGCGTCGGGGTTCGGGAACACCTCCGGGTCCCGGTTGGCCGAGCCACTGATCAGCAGCATCCGCGCCCCGGCGGGGATGCGGACCCCGTGCAGCTCGATCTCCTCGGTGGCCGTGCGCAGATTCGACTGGGTGGCCGGGTCGTAGCGCATGCCCTCGGCGATCCAGTCCTCGAGGCGGCCGGCGAGCGCCTGCCGACGCTGCTCGGGATGCTCCCACGCCGCGTGCCAGAGGTTGCCGAGGGTCAGCATGACCGTCTCGCTACCGGCCCCGACCAGCAGGATCAGCACGCCCACGATCTCCTCGGGTGTCAGCCGGTCGTCCCCGTCGGCGGCGTCGAGCAGATCCGACAGCAGATCGTCGCCGCGCTGGCGGTGGCGCTCCACGGTCAGTTCGGTGTAGTAGCCGACCAGGGCGCCGATCGCCTGCATCGCCTCCGGGCGCAGGTCGGTGGACTCCTCCTCGGTGTACATGATCTCCATGCCGAGTTTGCGCACCATGTCCCGGTCCGCCGCGGGCACTCCGACCAGCTCCGAGATCACCTCGGTCGGGAACGGGGCCGCGAATTCCGACATCAGGTCGAAACTGCCCCGCGCCAGCAGCGGCTCCAGCAGGCCGCGGGCGATCTCGCGCACCCGCGCTTCCAGCGACTGCACGCGATGCTGGGTGAACGCCCTGGTCACCAGGCCGCGCATGCGGGTGTGCTTGGGCGGGTCCATGGCCACGAAGGAGAAGAACCGCTCGGCCTGCGGACCCCAGAACGCGGGCTCCATGCGCAGCCCGTTGGCGCTCGAGAAGCGCTGCGAATCGCGCAGCGCCGCAAGCACATCCGAGTGCCGCGACAGGGCCCAGAAGTCGTCGGTCTCGTTGCGGTAGACCGGGGCGTGCTCGCGCAGCCGCGCGTAGTACGGGTACGGGTCCGCGTGCACGTCGAAATCGTAGGGGCTGTACTGCAACTGCATGGCGAGCCTTCCGAGCGGTGCGACAGGGGGCGCTACCGTTTTTCCCACTGCTAGCTGACATGATCACAGTAGTCGAGAGGAATGAGAGCATCGTGGAATCCGAACAGGCGCCGCCCGGCATCGATGTGACCAAACCCCACCCGGCCCGCCGGTACGACTACTGGCTCGGCGGCAAGGACAACTTCGAGGCCGACCGGGAATCGGCGGAGATGGTGGCCGAGGCCTTCCCGAGCATCCAGTTCGCCGCGCTGGAGAACCGCGCGTTCCTGCGCCGCGCGGTCACCTACCTGGCGCAGCAGGCGGGCATCCGGCAGTTCCTCGACCTCGGCGCCGGGCTCCCGACCGCCGGGAACGTGCACGAGATCGCGCAGGATGTCGCGCCCGAGTCGCGCATCGTCTACGTCGACAACGACCCGATCGTGCTCATCCACGCCCGCACGCTGCTCAACAGCAGCACGGCGGGCCGCACCGCCTACCTCGAGGCCGACGTCCGCGAGCCGGGGCGCATCCTGACCCACCCGGACCTGCTGGCCACCCTGGACCTGACCGAGCCGGTGGCGCTCATGCTGGTCGCCGTCATGCATTTCATCACCGACGAGCACCGGCCCTACGAGATCGTTCGAGAACTGTGCGCGGCGCTGCCGTCGGGCAGCTATCTCGTGATGTCCCATGCCACCAGCGACCATCTCACCGCCGAGGACCTCGCCGAGAGCGACGAGGCCAATCGGCGCAGCGGCATCCCGTTCCGGCTGCGGTCCACCGCCGAGTTCAGCCGCTTCTTCGACGGGCTGGAGGTGGTGCCGCCGGGCATCGGCTCGATCATGTCCTGGCGACCGGAGGGCTGGAAGGCCCATCCCCGGCCGGAAGCGGTGTCGATGCTCGGGGCGGTCGCGCGGCTGCCCTGAGCCACCCACACCAGGACAACAACAAGCCCCCCACGCCGGGACAACGAGGAGCGGCCCACGCCGGGGCATCGAGAAGCGGCGGGACGACGACGGCCCGGCACTGGCTGGGCAGTACCGGGCCGATTTCGGCTGTCCCGCAACCGCTTACGGCAGCGGGCCGCCCGCGGCGATGGCCGAGAGGGTGGCGAACTCGTCGCCCTTCAGCGAGGCGCCGCCGACCAGTGCGCCGTCGATATCGGTCTGCGCGATCAGCTCGCCGACGTTCTTGGCGTTCACCGAGCCGCCGTACAGCACCCGGACCGCCGCGGCGATCCCGGGATCGGTCAGCTCCGCCAGCTCGGCCCGCAGCGCGCCGCAGACCTCTTGCGCGTCGGCGGGCGTGGCCACCCGGCCGGTGCCGATCGCCCACACCGGCTCGTAGGCGATGACAACCTTCGAGATCTCCTCCGCCGACAGGCCTTTCAGCGACCCGCGCAGCTGCTCGAGGTTGTACTGAACGTGCGTCTGCGCCTCGCGGACGCCCAGGCCCTCGCCGACGCACACGATCGGCGTCATCCCGTTGTCGAGCACCTTCTTGGCCTTGGCCGCCACGGTGGCATCGTCCTCGGTGTGGTACTGCCGCCGCTCCGAATGACCCACCACGACGAACGAGCAGCCCAGCTTGGCCAGCATGGCGGCGCTGATCTCGCCGGTGTAGGCGCCCGCGTCGTGCGTCGACACGTCCTGCGCGCCGTAGGTGACCAGCAGCCGGTCGCCCTCCACCAGCGTCTGCACGCTGCGGATGTCGGTGAACGGGGGGATCACCGTGACGTCGACCTTGGCGAAGTACTTGTCCGGCAACGCGAAAGCGATCTTCTGCACCAGGGCGATCGCCTCGAGGTGGTTGAGATTCATCTTCCAGTTGCCGGCGATCAGCGGCTTGCGTGCCATCATTCCTCCAGAACCGCGATGCCCGGAAGTTCCTTGCCCTCCAGGTATTCCAACGACGCGCCGCCGCCGGTGGAGATGTGCGAGAAGCCGTCCTCGGGCAGACCCAGGATACGGACCGCCGCCGCCGAATCTCCACCGCCCACAACGGAGAACGCGCCCTTACCGGTGGCCGCGACGATCGACTCGGCGACGCTGCGGGTGCCCGCGGCGAAGTTCTCGAACTCGAAGACGCCCATGGGGCCGTTCCAGAAGATCGTCTTCGCCTCGGTCAGCAGCGCCGCGAACCGCTTCGCCGACTCCGGGCCCACGTCCAGGCCCATCCAGCCGTCGGGAATCTCGTTGTCGGGCACCACCTTCGAGTCCGCGTCCGCCGCGAACCCATGGGCCACCACGATGTCGACCGGCAGGTGTATGACGTCGGCGTAGCGGTCCAGCAGCTCCTGGCAGGTGGCCACCATCTCCTGCTGCAACAGCGAGGTGCCCACCGAAAGACCCTGTGCCGCAAGGAAGGTGAAGCACATGCCGCCGCCGATCACCAGCGTGTCGACCTTCGGGGCCAGCGCCTCGATGACGGCCAGCTTGTCCGAGACCTTCGACCCGCCCAGCACGACCGCGTAGGGCCGCTCCGGATCGGCCGTCAGCTTCCGCAGCACCTCGACCTCGGCCGCCACCAGGGTGCCCGCGTAATGCGGCAGCAGCTCGGCGACGTCGTAGACCGACGCCTGCTTGCGGTGCACCACACCGAAGCCGTCGGAGACGAACGCGCCGTCGTCGCCGACCAGTTCGACCAGGGCGCGCGCCAGCTTGCCGCGCTCGGCGTCGTCCTTGCTGGTCTCGCGCGGATCGAAGCGGATGTTCTCCAGCAGCAGCACATCGCCGTCGGTCAGGCCCTCCGAACGCGCCAGCGCGTCCTGGCCCACCACGTCACCGGCGAGCTGAACGTTGCGGCCCAGTTCCTCGGCCAGCCGCGTGGCCACGGGGGCCAGCGACAGCGCCGGATCCGGTTCGCCCTTCGGGCGGCCCAGGTGCGCGGTGACGACCACCTTGGCACCGGCCTCGGCCAGCGCCTTGATCGTCGGCGCCGACGCGATGATGCGGCCCGGGTCGGTGATCCTGCCGTTGTCGAGGGGGACGTTCAGGTCGGAGCGCACCAGCACGCCCCGGCCCTCGACACCCTCCGCCAGCAGATCCTGAAGTGTCTTGACCGCCATGGGTTTACAGCGACTTGCCGACGAGGCCGATGAGGTCGGCGAGGCGGTTGGAGTAGCCCCACTCGTTGTCGTACCAGGAGCTGACCTTGACCTGGCCGTCGATCACCTTGGTCAGCGGCGCGTCGTAGATCGACGAGTGCGGATCGGTGACGATGTCGCTGGAGACGATCGGGTCGACGTTGTACTTCAGGATGCCCTGCAGCGGCCCCTCGGCGGCGGCCTTGAACGCGGCGTTGATCTCGTCGACCGAGGCCTGCTTGCGCAGGTCGGCGGTCAGGTCGGTGATCGAGCCCGTCGGGACCGGGACGCGCAGGGCGTAGCCGTCCAGCTTGCCGTTGAGCTCGGGCAGCACCAGGCCGATGGCCTTGGCCGCGCCGGTGCCGGTGGGCACGATGTTCAGAGCGGCGGCGCGGGCGCGGCGCAGATCCTTGTGCGGCGCGTCCTGCAGGTTCTGGTCCTGGGTGTAGGCGTGGATGGTGGTCATCAGGCCACGCTCGATGCCGAAGTTGTCGTGCAGCACCTTGGCCAGGGGGCCGAGGCAGTTGGTGGTGCACGACGCGTTGGAGATGATGTTCTGGCTGCCGTCGTACTTGTCGTCGTTGACGCCCATCACCACGGTCAGGTCCTCGCCTTTGGCGGGCGCGGAGATGATCACCTTCTTGGCGCCGGCGGCCAGGTGGCCCTTCGCCTTGGTGGCGTCGGTGAAGATACCGGTCGACTCGACGACCACGTCGACGCCCAGATCGCCCCAGGGCAGTGCGGCCGGGCCCTCCTTGATGGCCAGCGCCTTGATCCGCTGGTCGCCGACCACGATGGTGTCGTCGCCGTCGAGCGAGACGTCCTTCGGCAGGCGGCCGAGGATGGAGTCGTACTTGAGCAGGGTCGCCAGCGTGGCGTTGTCGGTGAGGTCGTTGACCGCGACGATCTCGATATCCGTGGTGCCGAGCGCCTTCTGCGCCTCGACCGCCCTGAAGAAGTTACGTCCGATGCGGCCGAAGCCGTTGATGCCTACCCGGACAGTCACGTTATCGCTCCTCAGCTTTCAAGCGGATTCGTTCCGTTGCAGGTCCACCCTAATGCCCGCGTGTTGCATCACGGACATGCCCCTCCCACGGTGAGCATCGGTGTGGACCGCGTCGACCGACTATGTCATTGCGCGGCTCCCGGGGCACTCCGGCAGCTATGCCTGCCGCGGGGCGACGTGGGTTCGGTCGATCGCGTTGCGGTGCAGGGCAAGTCGGACAGACCTGCGAAATCGGTAGCATCGGTGGCGCGATAACAGACTAGGAGGTTCGAGTGACCGACAACGGTGTCAGGGTGCGGGCGGCCACGGCGGCGGATGTGCCGAGGGCGGTGCGGACGCTGGGGCGGGCGTTCGCCGACTACCCGTGGACGCGGCACACCGTGGCGGCCGACGACCACCGGGGGCGGGTGGAGCGGTTTCAGCGGCTGTTCGTCACGCGGATCGGGTTGCCGCACGGGCGGGTCTGGATCGCGGGCGAGGCCGACGCCGTGGCCGTGTGGACCACACCCGAGACCGATGCCGGGCCGGTGTTCGGCGAGCTGGCTGCGCTGTTCGCCGAGCTGGCCGGTGATCGCCTGGCCGCGAGCGAAGCCGCCGAGCACGCCATGGCGCCGCACCGCCCGGTGGAACCGGTGTGGTTCCTGGGCACGGTCGGCGTGGACCCCGACCGGCAGGGCCGCGGCCTCGGCCGCGCGGTGATCGAGCCGGGACTGCAAGCGGCACAACAGGATCGAGTGCCGGCCTTTCTCGAGACCTCGGACGAAGGCAACGTCCGCTTCTACGAACGCCTCGGCTTCACGGTGACCGCCGAGGTCGACCTGCCGGACAACGGACCCCGCACCTGGTCCATGCTCCGCCGCCCCACGGACGACTGACGGTCGGCTGGCCTCGTCGCCTCGGCGCGCCAACCGGGCGTACCCAATCCTGTAGGCGTGCCCGACCGTGTACTACCGGCGCGCCCCAACCTGGTATCCCCGGCGGGAGAGAACCGGAAGGGCCGGTCGTGCGACCGGCCCCCTTCACGCGTCTTCGAGCAGCTCCGCCGTGACCGCCGACTCCGTATCCGGAATGCCCAGTTCCTTCGCCCGCCGGTCGGCCATCGACAGCAGGCGCCGGATGCGGCCCGCCACCGCGTCTTTCGTCATCGGCGGGTCGGCCAGTTGGCCCAGTTCCTCGAGCGACGCCTGGCGGTGCTGGACGCGCAACTGACCGGCGGCGGCCAAATGGTCGGGCACATCGTCGCCGAGGATCTCCAGGGCACGCTCCACCCGCGCGGCGGCGGCCACCGCGGCGCGCGCCGAGCGGCGCAGATTGGCGTCGTCGAAGTTGGCCAGGCGGTTCGCCGTCGCCCGGACCTCGCGGCGCATGCGGCGCTCTTCCCACGTCAGCCGCGTGTCCTGGGCGCCCATCCGGGTCAGCAGCGCGCCGATGGCCTCGCCGTCGCGCACCACCACCCGATCGGTGCCGCGCACCTCGCGGGCCTTGGCCGAGATGCCCATCCGGCGGGCGGCGCCCACCAGTGCCAGGGCCGCCTCGGGACCGGGGCAGCTCACCTCGAGCGCCGAGGATCGGCCGGGCTCGGTGAGCGAGCCGTGCGCGAGAAACGCACCGCGCCACGCGGCTTCGGCATCGGGAATGCTGCCACCGACCACCTGGGCGGGCAGGCCCCGCACCGGACGGCCGCGCACATCCAGCAGCCCGGTCTGGCGGGCGAGCGCCTCGCCCTCCTTCGACACCCGCACGACATACCGGGAGGTCTTGCGTAGCCCGCCCGCACCGAGCACATGCACATCGGAGCCGTAGCCGTACAGCTCGAAGATCTCCCGGCGCAGCCGGCGCGCGATGGACCCCATGTCCACCTCGGCCTCGACGATCACCCGGCCACCGACGATATGCAGGCCGCCCGCGAACCGGAGTAGCGCCGACAGTTCCGCCTTGCGTGAACTCACCTGCGAGACCGACAGACGGCTAAGCTCGTCCTTGACCTCGGCTGTCATCGCCACGAGACCCGCTCCTTTCCACCCAACGCGGACCGCACCTGCTGGCCCATGTGCCGTCCTTCGACTCGAAGCCTTGCTGATTCCGGCCGAGGTTGCCGGATCACCTGATCCAGTGCGGCGGCTAGCTTTCCAGGGTGGTGCCGGTCCGTCCCTGCCTCGGCGACATCAGCGAAGGTTACTCGTGCACGCAGCTGTTCGGCAGCTCTTGCCACATGTTCGCGTTCTCTGCCCTCCGGAACGGACCCGGAATCCACCACCACATCCTCGACCGCGAAATCCGGTGCGTGCTGGGACAATACATGCAGGTGCCGCTCGGCGGAGAATCCGGCCGTCTCACCCGGCTCGGCAGCGAGATTGAGCACCAGCACTTTTCGTGCCCTGGTATGTACCAGTGCCTCGCGCAGGTCGGGCACCAGGACATGCGGAATCACGCTGGTGAACCAGGATCCGGGCCCCAGCACGACCACGTCGGCATGCTCGATCGCGGAGGTCGCCTCCGGGCTGGCGGGCGGGTCGGACGGGATCAGCCGCACCCGGCGCACCTTGCCGGGCGTGGTCGCGACCGCCACCTGCCCGCGGATGCAACGGCTCACTCGGGGATCGGCCTCCAGGCCCGACACGTCGGCCTCGATGGTCAGCGCGGTCGGCGACATGGGCAGCACCCGGCCGGTGGCGCCCAGAATCCGGCCCACCTCCTCCAGCGCCGCCACCGGGTCGCCCAGCACCTCGGCCAGGCCCGCCACGATCAGGTTGCCGACCGAATGCCCGGCCAGCGCCCCGGTGCCGCCGAATCGGTGCTGTACGGCGCGCGCCCACAGCCCGTCGGTGTCCTCGGCCAGCGCGGCCAGCGCCATGCGCAGATCGCCCGGCGGCAGCATACCCAGCTCGGCCCGCAGCCGCCCGGAGGATCCGCCGTCGTCGGCCACGGTCACCACGGCGGTGATGGTGCGGGTCAGCCGCCGCGCCGCCGTCAGGGTCGCGTACAGCCCGTGCCCGCCGCCGAGGGCGACGATCGCGGGACCGGATTCGCGGCCGTCCGCCGCGGTGTCCGGTGCACGGTCGGCCGCGGTGTCCTCGCCTGCGCTCATTCGCGCCCCAGATCCCGGTGCACCACCCGCACGACGTCGCTGGGGTCGGGTTCTCTGTCACGGAGCAGCTCGCCCAGCGCCTCCGCTATCGCCACGCTGCGGTGCTTGCCACCGGTGCAGCCCACGGCCACGGTCATGTATCGCTTCCCCTCTTGGCGGTACCCGTTCGTCGTCAGATCGATCAGATGGCAACAGGTCCGCAAGTAGTCCTCGGCGCCCGGACGGGACAACACATACTCGCTGACCACCGCGTCCTGTCCAGTGTGTTCGCGTAGTTCCGGCACCCAATGCGGATTGGGTAGGAAACGCAAATCAAACACCATGTCGGCGTCCAGCGGTACTCCGTACTTGAAACCGAACGATTGGATTGTGATCTGCAGGGCGGCCGCCGCGCCGCTGCCGTAGGCCTCCTCGAGCTTGCGGTGCAGCTGGTGCACCGACAGCGCCGTGGTGTCGATGACCAGGTCGGCGGCCGTCTTCATCTTCGACAGCCGGTTCCGCTCGGCGGCGATGCCCGCGGTGAGGGTACCGTCGGCGCTCTCGCTCTGCAGGGGGTGACGGCGGCGGGCGAAACCGAACCGGCGGATCAGCACGTCGTCGGAGGCCTCGAGGAACAGCACCCGGGTGCGGACCCCGGCGCCCCGCAGCTGCTCGGTCACCCCGGACAGATCGCCGGTGAAGAATCGGCTGCGCACGTCCATCACGAGGGCGAGCTTGCGGATGGGCGGATCCGCCGATCCGCCCAGCTCGACCATCCGCCCGATCAGCTCGGGCGGCAGGTTGTCCGCGACGTACCAGCCCAGGTCCTCGAGCACCCGGGCCGCGGTGCCGCGCCCGGCGCCGGACAGGCCGGTCACGATGACCACCTCGACCCGTCCGCCGTCGCCGGACGGCGCTGTGGGCGTGGCCTCGGCGCTGCCCGGCTGTGGCGGCGTGGAGGTCGCCGCGTTGCTGTTCGATTCGACGCTGGTCATGTCCTACCGGATCCGTGTCTGCCTGTCGTCCGATCATTCCGTCCCGCGGCCGGGCGTGTCGCCCGACACGCGGCGGGCGAAACCGAGCCGTGACCGTTTCCGTGCACCGGCGCCCCGGGCCCCGGGCGCCGGTCACCCACCGTTCGCCTCGCTCGCGTTCAGGGCCGCCAGCACGGCCTTCGCCGTGGCCACCCCGATCCCCGGGACCTCCGTGATCTCCTCCACCGTAGCGTCCTTGAGCCGCGCCACCGACCCGAAGTGGGTGACGAGGGCGGTGCGCCGGGACTCCCCGAGACCGCGCACCGAGTCCAGTGCGGACGCGGTCATGCGGCGCGAACGCTTGCTGCGGTGGAAGGTGATCGCGAAGCGGTGCGCCTCGTCGCGGACTCGCTGCAGCAGGTACAGCGACTCGCTGTTGCGCGGCATGATCACCGGGTCCGGCTCGCCCGGGACCCAAACCTCCTCCAGGCGTTTGGCCAGCCCGATCACGGCGACGTCGGTGATGCCCAACTCGTCGAGCACCTCGGCGGCGGCGTTCACCTGGGGTGCGCCGCCGTCGACGACGTAGAGGTTGGGCGGATAGGAGAATCTGCGCGGCTTGCCGGTCCTGGGGTCGATGCCGGGCGGGGTATTCGGTTCGGAATCGCCGGGAGTGTCGCCGTCGGACTCGGCCGGTGCGTCCGTGAGCGCCGCACCCGCGACCTCCCGGCCGCTCAGCTCCGCGGCCTCCATCGCGTCCAGATCGCGCCGCAGCCGCTGGAACCGGCGCCTGGTCACCTCGGCGATGCTGCCCACATCGTCGGAGCGGCCCTCCCCCGCGGCCTCCCTGATCGTGTAGTGGCGATACTCGGACTTGCGCGCCAGCCCGTCCTCGAACACCACCAGCGAGGCCACCACATCGGTGCCCTGCACGTGGCTGATGTCGACGCACTCGATGCGCAGGGGCGCGCTGTCCAGCTCCAGCGCGTCCTGAATCCCTTGCAGCGCGGCCGATCTCGCGGTCAGGTCGCCCGCGCGTTTGAGCTTGTGCTGGGCCAGGGCCTCGCCCGCGTTGCGCTGTACGGTCTCCATCAGCGCCTTCTTGTCGCCGCGCTGCGGCACCCGCAGCTGCACCGCGGAGCCGCGCAGCTCCGACAGCCAGCTCTGGACCTGCTCAGGATCGCCCGGCAGCGCGGGCACCAGCACCTCGCGCGGCACCACGGTCGCCGCGGTCTCGGTATCGGTGTGCTCGGCGAAGGCGGCCTGCTCGCCGTAGAACTGGGTGAGGAACTGCTCGACCAGGGCGGGCAACTCGCCCCCGGCCTCGACCACGTCGGCCGCGTCGCCGGATTTGTCGACCACCCAGCCGCGCTGGCCGCGCACCCGGCCGTCGCGCACGTGGAAGATCTGCACCGCGGCCTCCAGCTCGTCGGTGGCGAAGGCGATCACGTCGGCGTCGGTGCCGGTGCCCAGCACCACCGCCTGCTTCTCCAGCGCGCGCTCCAGCGCTTGGACGTCATCGCGCAGCCGGGCCGCGGCCTCGAAGTCCAAATCCTCTGCCGCCGACTGCATCTGGCGCTTGAGCTCGCGCACCATGCGGTCGGTCTTGCCGGAGAGGAAGTCGCAGAAGTCCTCGGCGACGCGGCGGTGCTCCTCGGCGCTCACCCGGCCGATGCACGGCGCGGAGCATTTGTCGATGTAGCCGAGCAGGCACGGGCGCCCGATCTGCCGGTGCCGCTTGAAGACTCCGGCCGAGCACGTGCGCACCGGGAAGACGCGCAGCAGCAGGTCGACCGTCTCGCGGATGGCCCAGGCATGGGCGTAGGGACCGAAGTAGCGCACCCCCTTCTTGCGCGCGCCGCGGTAGACGAACACCCGCGGATACTCCTCGTTCATGCTCACCGCGAGCATCGGGTAGGTTTTGTCGTCGCGGTAGCGGACGTTGAACCGCGGATCGAACTCCTTGATCCAGTTGTATTCCAGCTGCAGGGCTTCCACCTCGGTGGTCACCACCGTCCACTCCACGCTGGCGGCGGTGGTGACCATCTGCCGGGTGCGCGGATGCAGCGCGGCGACATCGGCGAAGTAGGAGTTCAACCGGTTGCGCAGGCTCTTGGCCTTGCCGACGTAGATGACCTGCCCGTACGAGTCCCGGAATTTGTAGACACCCGGTTCGAGGGGAATGGTGCCCGGCGCGGGCCGGTACGTCGCTGGATCTGCCACCCGACAAGCCTATCGACCGGCCCCGACATCCCCGGGAAAGCCGGGCCCCGCCCGCCCGCCGAGGCGGACAATCGGAGGCGAGGCCGCCGCGCGGCGACGACTTTCGGCGGCCGCGACGGTCGTAGATGTCGAAGGCGTTCCCTGTGCCGCAGCGGCACGCGACCCTCGAGGAGCCACCGCATGAATCCGACCCCCGCCCTCGCCCGCCCGTCACTGGAGCGGGAACTCGCCGAACTGCGGCAGCCGCTGCTGGCCTACTGCTATCGCATGCTCGGCTCGGTGCTCGAGGCCGAAGACGCGGTGCAGGAGACCATGATGCGCGCGTGGCGGTCCGCGGGGCGCCTGGCGGGCCCGGACGGACTGCGGCCGTGGATGTACCGCATCGCGACGAACGTCTGCGTCGACGCGGCGTCCGACCGCAAGCGCCGGGCACTGCCGATGGACCTGGTGACCGCCGCCGACCCGCGCGCCGGGCTGGGCGCGCCGCTGCCGGAATCGACCTGGGTACAACCGTTTCCGACCGCCGCCGGGACCGACCCCTCGGCTACTCGGCGCTGCGCACGGGCGTGGCGTACCTGGCCATCGCCGCGACCGCCGTGGTGGCGGCCGCCGGTCTCGCGCCCGCCGTCCTGTCCCGGCTCGGCGCCGGATGGGCGATCGTGCTGGCGCAGGTCTGCGCGGCGGCCGGACTGCTCTGGCTCGCCCGAGTTCCCGTGCGCGCCGCGTACTGGCCGGATCTGTTTCCGGGCTGGGTGGGCGTGGGACTGTCCCTGGTCTCCATCCAGGTGGCGGCGTTCATCGGCATCCCCGAGCGGGTCAGCGGCCTCGCGGGCGGCATGGTGGAAACCGCCCGCGAGATCGGTGGCGCGCTCGGCACCGCCGTCGTCGCGGCGGGTCGCCATCGCGGTCGCCCGGGGCGCCTCCGGCGGGGCGGCCACCGCGCTGACCGAGGGGTTCCGGCGTGGCTCCCTGATTGCGGCAGCGTTCAGCGTGGTCGCGGCGGTCACGGCACTCACGGTGGTGCGCCGCGCCGAACGGTCGGCGCGTGCGGTGGCGTCGGCGGGCGCGGAGGCGGGTCGATGACCTGCGGACCGAATCAGCCTCGTCGGAGGCGGCGGGCGCTGGCCGTGATCGCCTCGCAGAGAGCGCGTTCGGGTTCCGAGAGGCGGGTGCGGCGGCGCAGCAGGACGAATTCGAGGTCGCCCAGTTCCGGGAGGCTGGCGTCTTCGACGGTGAAAAGCCCTGCGGGCAGCAGGTTCTCGGCGTGCGCGATCACACCCAGGCCAGCGAGCACGGCGGCGCGCAGGCCGAGCTGGCTGTCGCTGGTGCAGGCGATGCGGCAGGCCCGGCCCTCGCGTTCCAATGCGCGCAGGGCAATGTGGCGGGTGAGGCTGGGTGGCGGATAGGTGACGAGCGGGACCGGATCGTCGAAAACCGTTGCGCCCGAACGGCCCGCCCACACCAGCCGGTCCCGCCACAGCAGTTCGCCGTGCCGCTCGCCCGGGAGCCGTTTGCCGACCACGAGATCCAGTTCGCCCGCGGCCATGCGCGTCTTCAGATTCTCGCTGAGCCCGACCGTCAGCTCCAGATCCACGCCCGGATGGCTGCGCTGGAACTCGAGCAGCACATCGGGCAGCTCACGGGCCATGACGTCGTCGGAGGCGCCGAGCCGGATCAGCCCCGACAGCCGCGAATCGGAGAAGTAGCGCTGCGCCCGCGCCTGCGCGTCGAGGATGGTGCGCGCGAAGCCGACCATGGCGGCGCCGTCCGCGGTGAGGGCGAGGTTGCGGGTGTCGCGGCGGAACAGCTCGCGGCCCGCCGCCTGCTCCAGCCGCGCGACGTGGCCGCTGACGGTCGACTGCCGCAGCCCGACAATGCGGCCCGCGGCGGTGAATCCGCCCGCGCGTTCGACGGCGAGGAAGGTGCGCAAGAGCTCCGGATCGAACACATTCATCACGATACGCGTTCGGAGATATCGCCTCCAACGGCTTCCGTGATCAGTTTGCCGGCCCGTACCGTGCACTGGTGAGGTTGTTCGCCAAACTCCGCATCGACGGTTTCATGCTCGGCATCCTGGCCAGCGTGCTGCTCGCCGTGGCGTTGCCCGCGCGCGGCACCGCCGCCGACGTCCTGGACTGGGCGACCAAGATCGCCATCGGGGTCTTGTTCCTGCTCTACGGCGCGCGCCTGGAGCCGCGGGAGGCGCTGGCCGGGTTGCGACACTGGCGCCTGCACGCGAGCGTGCTCGCCGTGACCTTCGTGGCCTTTCCGCTGATCGGCCTGGCACTGCGGCTGCTGGTCCCGTCGGTACTCTCCGACGAGCTGTATACCGGGATGCTGTTCCTGTGTCTGCTGCCGTCGACGGTGCAGTCGTCGATCGCGTTCACCTCGATCGCGCGGGGCAATGTGGCCGGTGCGGTCGTCAGCGCGTCGCTGTCGAATCTGGTCGGAGTGTTCGCGACGCCCCTGCTGGTCATGCTGCTCCTGCACACCGCGGGCGGCGCCGCGGTGTCACCCGGCGCCATCGTGATGATCGTGGTGCAGTTGCTGCTGCCGTTCCTGGCCGGGCAATTGCTCCGGCCGTGGCTGCGCGGGCTGCTGCGGCACGCCGCGATCACCCGGGTCGTGGACCGGGGGTCGGTGTACCTGGTGGTGTACGCGGCGTTCAGCGCCGGGATGTTGGAACACATCTGGAACGGCCTGTCGCCCTGGGCATTGCTGGCCGTGGCGGTCGTGTGCGCCGCCGTGCTGGGCGTGGTGCTCGGGCTGACCTCGGCCACCGGCAGACTGCTCGGCTTCGATCGCGCCGACCGGATCGTGATGATCTTCTGCGGATCGAAGAAGAGCCTGGCCACCGGCCTGCCGATGGCGACGGTGCTGTTCGCCGGGCATCCCGTGGGGCTGATCGTGCTGCCGCTGATGATCTTCCACCAGATTCAGCTGTTCACCTGCGCCGCCCTGGCCGGACGCTGGGGACGGACCGCCCGGGCTCAGAGCCCTCGCGCGTATCGGATCGATTCCTCGACCGCCGCCATGTCGACATCGAGGCTCGGATCGCGGTCCACCATCTCCCGGAGCTCCAGCATCTGTTCCTCGATCGTGCTGCGGCGCGCCAACGTGATCAACTCCTGGCGGACGTAGTCGCCGAGGGCGACCCCGGTCGCTCCGGCGCGGCGGCTCAGAACGCTCCAGGCGTCGGCCGGGAGATTGTAGGTGTCGATCAGGGTCATGGCGCCCTCATCGATCGACGGCGCCGGATAGTCCGGGCGCTCGGACTCCAGGAATTCCACCACCGAGTCGATGGGGACCCGCTTGGTCGTCAACGTTGTCAGTTCCCGGCGCACATAGTCGACCACCGGCAGTCCGGCATAGCGAGCGCGGCGGGACAGCACCTCGGCGGTATCGGCGGGTAGATCCTCGATCTCGATGCGCGACATGATCGCAACGGTAGGCGCGCGGTGATCGGTCGGCAAGCGTGCGGGGCGCTCACCGCGTCAACGGGAACCGGGGGCTCCCCTCGTCGCCCGCCGGGATGATCGGCAGCACCACCGACGACGGATGTTCGGGATCGTGGAAGATCGTCTGCGTGGCGCCCTGCGCGGCGGCGCTCGCGCCGAACGGTTCACCGGTGTTCGGATTCGGCGCGTACTGCGGATAGTCGCTGCTCGAGATCTCCAGGCGCAGACGAGATCCCGCCTTCACCTGGTAGCTGGTCGGCCAGATCTTGATCGTGTACTGGTACGGCCGCCCGGGCACGATGGGCGTCGGGTGCTCGAGCGAATCCCGGAACGCGGCACGAATGATGCCGTTGTTGAGGTTGACCGTGGACCCGTCTGGGGCGACGACCACCAGTTTCGCCGTGAAATCGGTGTCGGGGGCCGTCGAGGCCGCCCACAGTCGCACCTCGGTCGGCCCCGTGATCTCGGTATCGGACGGCATCGGAGCGGTGGTGTAGGTCAGCACGTCCGAGCGCTGTTCGACCACGCCCTGATCGAACGGTCCCTGCGGGCCACTCGACGCGCCGCAGCACGAATGCCCGCCCGCGCTGGGCACCGGGTTCAGCGGGTCGTAGTAGTACCGGTCCGGCGGTTGCGGATCCTTCGGGGCGTCCGCGACCAGCGCGCCCTTGCGGCCGCCGAGCCCGACGCCGCCCGGCCCGGACAGGTGGTAGGTGGTCCAGCGGGTATCGGGCAGCGGCCAGGCGGAGGCTGTCTTCCAGCGGTTGGCGCCCATCACGAAGTAGTCGACCGCGGGTAGCCCGGACACCTTGTTGTCGGCGCCCTTCAGGAAGTGGTCGAACCATTTCAGCATGAGTTCGTTGACCGGGCTGTTCCCCTCGGGACCGGCGGCGAGCAGCGGCGCCGTGATGCCCGTCCCGGGGCGGCCCCACCCCACGTGGTCCCACGGCCCGATCACCAGCCGCTGATTGCGGCGCGCGTGCTCCGATCCGCCCCGGCTGACCATGCCGGTGAAGTTCTCGATACCGCCGGAGAGGAAGGCGTCGTACCAGCCCTCGATACCGAGCACCGGCACCTCGACGTCCGGGTATCGGTCGCGGATGCTCCACTGCTTCCAGTAGTCGTCGCGCGTCGAATGCCGAATCCAGTCGTAGAACCACGGTGCGACCACCGGATCGTCCGGGTGCAATGGCGGGAACTGCTGGTACGGCCGATAGGTCAGCCAGCGGGTGTATTCCGCGCCGTCGGCCAGGAGTTGCTTGGCGGTCGCGGTGTCGCCGCGGTTCTCGGCGGCCGTGCGGCCGATCGTCTCCATCGCCCACGGTTCGACGAAGGCCAGCCGGAAGGCGCCACCCTCGTAGGTCCAGCCGTCGTAGTAGTCCGAGGAGGTGTTGGCCGGGACGATCGTGGCGAGGTGCGGCGGCGTGCGGACCGCCGCGAGCCACTGGGTCGCACCGACATACGACGAGCCGTACATGCCGACCTTGCCGTTCGTGCCGGGCAGCGCCGCGGCCCATTCCACCGAGTCGTACCCGTCGTCCAGGTCGGGGCCGAATTCGGTGAAGGTGCCGCCCGACTTCCCCTGTCCCCGAATGTCTTGTACGACAACCAGATAGCAGTGCGAGGCGAACCAGTCCGGCGACCGGTACCGGTAGGGCTGGATCTGCGCGGCCGCCTTACCGTACTGGGTGCGCATCAGGATCACCGGCACCGGATCGGCGGTCTGCGGACGGTACACATCGGACCGCAGCACCACGCCGTCGCGCATGGCGGCGGGCACGTTCTCCTGCTTGCTCACCGCGCAGTCGCCGCGGCCGTCGGCGGGCGGCCAGGGACCGGCCGACGGTTGCCCGCCCGCGGTGTCGCCGCTGCCGGATCCGCCGCAGCCGGACGCGATCAGCACCGCCGTGGCGACCAGCGCACAGACCCGGACAATTCGACTGCGCCGCAGACGATTCGACGACATCGGCCGAAGGTAGCACCGAACAGCGGCGGGCGCGACGCGATGTCCTGGGTACCCCTCGAACACGTTACCGCCCCCGTCCGGCTCTACCGCAAGGAATTTCGTGGTCCGCGTGCACCGCATGCGGCGCGCAGCGCGGCGGCGAGATCACCGCGGCGTCCCACCTCGATCGTGTCCAGCTCCAGCCAGTCGGCCATCTCTCGCAGCGAACGGGCCAATTCGGAGACGACATGGCTGCTCTCCCAACCGGTTTCGGCGAAGGCGCCGGGGGCCAGGAGGCGCCCGGTGGCGCGTTCCGCCCGCAGATCCACCCGCGCCACCAGCTCGCCGTCGAGCAGGAACGGGAACACGTAGTAGCCGTGCACCCGCTTGGGTTCGGGGGTGTAGATCTCGATGCGGTAATGGAAGTCGAAGATCCGCTCGGTGCGCGTGCGGAAGAAGATCAGCGGGTCGAACGGGCAGAGCAGGGCGGCGCCCTCGACCCGGCGCGGGGTGCGGGCCCCGGCGCGCAGGTAGGCGGGCCGGTCCCAGCCTGACACCTGTATCTGCTCCAGCTCGCCCGCATCGACCAGGTCGGCGATGGCGGGCTCGGTCTGGCTGCGGTGCAGCCGGTAGTAGTCGCGCAGATCCGGTTCGGTGGCGATGCCGAGCGCGGTCGACGCCCGGCGCACCAACTCCCGCACCGCATCCGGTTCCTCGATCTCGCGAGCGCGGACCTCGGGCGGGAGTACCCGCTCGGTCAAGTCGTAGTGGCGTTGGAAGCCGACCCGCTTGTCCACCGACAGCTCCCCGGTGGCGAACAGCACCTCGCACACCACCTTGGTGTCGCTGTAGTTCCAGCCCCAGTGATCCTTGCGGCGGGGACGGTCGAGCTCGAGATGCTTCTCCACCTCCCCCGCCGTGCACGCGCCGAACTCCCCGATCACCTCGAGCACATCCTTGGGCAGGGTGGGATTGCGCTCGAGCACCGATCGCGAACCACCCCAGCGCCCTTCGCGATAGCGGGCCATCCGCCAGCGCATCAGCGGCCAGTCCTCCACCGGGAGCAGCGCCGCCTCGTGCGCCCAGTACTCCACCAGCCGCCGCGGGCGACGGGCGTTGTGGCTCCACGCCATCTCGTCCAGCAGTGCGCGGTCGTAGCCGCCGATCCGGCTGAACACAGGAGCGTAGTGCGCCCGGACCACGGCCGACACCGAGTCCAGCTGCAGCAGCTGGGTCTTCTCCAGAACACGCTGCAGGGAGCGGCGGGTAGCGGGGGACGCCGGGCGCGGCGCGGCGAACCCCTGGGCGGCGAGCGCGGTCCGGCGGGCCGCGGCGGCGGTCATCGTACGCACACCCGAACCATGCCAGAACCCACCGACAAGTTTCGGCGTCACCGTCCCCGCACGTCGCCGATCTGCTACCTTGACAACCACCCGATACACTCGTGTATCCGAACGACCGAGCGCGAAGGAGTCCCCGTGGCGCCGTCCCAGCAGCCGGATGTCATCGTCGTCGGAGCCGGGCTGGCCGGACTGGTGGCCGCCTATGAACTCACCCGGGCCGGACGGCGGGTACTGGTCGTGGACCAGGAGAACCGCAACAACCTCGGCGGACAGGCGTTCTGGTCGCTGGGCGGGCTGTTCTTCGTGGACAGCCCGGAGCAGCGGCGCCTGGGGGTGAAGGACTCCTTCGAACTGGCCTGGCAGGACTGGCAGGGGTCGGCCGGATTCGATCGCGACGACGAGGATCACTGGGCGCGGCGGTGGGCGCGCGCCTACGTCGAGTTCGCCGCCACCGAGAAGCGGCGATACCTGCACGACCTCGGCCTGCGGGTGACGCCGCTGGTGGGCTGGGCGGAACGCGGCGGCGCCACCGCCGACGGGCACGGCAATTCGGTGCCCCGCTTCCACCTGACGTGGGGCACCGGGCCGGAGGTGCTGCGGGTGTTCCTGGACCCGGTCCTCGCCGCCGAGCGGCGCGGCCTGGTCGAATTCGCCTTCCGGCACCGTGTGGACGACCTGATCGTCGAGGACGATGCCGTGGTGGGTGTCCGCGGCGGCGTGCTGGAGCCCACCGATCTCGAACGCGGCCGGGCCTCGTCGCGGAATACGGTGGGCGAGTTCGAGTTCCGCGCCCCGGCCGTGATCGTGTCCTCCGGCGGCATCGGCCACGACCACGACCTGATCCGCCGCAACTGGCCCACCGATCGGCTGGGCCCGTGCCCGCGGACGATGATCTCCGGTGTGCCCGCGCACGTGGACGGGCGCATGCTCGCGATCACCGAGGCCGCCGGCGGCCGGATCGTGAACCGCGACCGCATGTGGCACTACACCGAGGGCATCCACAACTGGGACCCGATCTGGCCCGACCATGCCATCCGCATCATCCCGGGCCCGTCGTCGCTGTGGTTCGACGCCAACGGAAAACGTTTGCCCGCACCGTGTTTCCCGGGTTTCGACACCAACGCCACCATGAAGGCGATCCTCGGCACCGGCTACGATTACTCGTGGTTCGTACTCACCCAGTCCATCATCGAGAAGGAGTTCGCGCTCTCGGGGTCCGAGCAGAATCCCGACATCACGGGCAAGGATCTGAAGCTGACGCTCAAGAGCCGCGTCGCCAAGGGCGCCCCGGGCCCAGTGGAGGCGTTCAAGAAGCACGGCGTCGACTTCGTGGTCGCGAACACGCTGGGCGAGCTGGTGCAAGGCATGAACAAGATCTCGCGCGGCCCGCAGCTCGACCTCGCCGATCTCGAGCGTCAGATCGTGGCCCGCGACCGCGAGCTGGCCAATAACTACAGCAAGGACGCGCAGCTGATGGCGGTCGCCAACGCACGCCGCTCGCGCGGCGACAAGCTCGGCCGGGTCGCCACCCCGCACCGTATCCTGGATCCCGCGCACGGGCCGCTGATCGCCGTCCGGCTCAACGTGCTCACCCGAAAGACGCTGGGCGGCCTGCAGACGAACCTGGATTCCCAGGTGATCCGGCCCGACGGGACGCCGTTCCCGGGGCTCTACGCCGCCGGTGAGGTGGCGGGCTTCGGCGGCGGCGGGGTGCACGGCTACAACGCCCTGGAGGGCACCTTTCTCGGCGGCTGCATCTTCTCCGGCCGCGCCGCCGGTCGGGCGCTGGCCCGCACTCCGCGCTGACGGCACGGCGGGCCCGCTGGATTGGCTCAGACGCTCACACCGTGCTCGCGCAGCGCCGCGAGCAGCGCATCCGGTCGCTGGGCCGTGGGAAGCGGGTCCACCCAGGCGAAGCCGCAGCCGAGAACCGTTGCGCCGCCGTCGGCTTCGCGGCTGTCGCCTACCATCAACGCGGCCTCGGGGCGGACGCCGAGGCGGTCGAGCGCCCACTGGAAGATCCGCGCGTCCGGCTTCATCGCGCCGACCTCGTAGGACAGCGCGAACGCCGCGACGTCACGCTCCCAGCCGTGCGCGGCGAACGCCGGGCGCACGTCGAACGCGATATTGCTGACGATGGCGACCGGAATCCCCTGTGCCTCCAAGGATTTCAAGACCGCGCCGGTATCCGGATAGGGCGTCCACGCCAGCGCGTCCATCACGCGCGCGTAGAACCGCTCCGCGTTCGGCAGCGGCAGCCCGGATCGGCGCAGCACCTCCATGTACGCCTCGCGGTGCAGTTCCGGGCTCAGGTCGCGGTGCCGCCACGCGTAGAGTCCGCGCTCGTCGAACTGCACGACCTGTTCGACCGGTGTGGTCATCCGCCGCTGAATCTCGGCGGTCTCGTCCGCGTCCAGGGGTCGCCCGTCGGCGGTCACCAGATCCGCGGCCCAGCTCTCGTCGTCCTCGAGCCGAAACAGGGTTCCGGAGAAATCGAAAAGCACCGCCTCGATGGTCACCCGGCCAGGGTACACAGATCATCCCATGACATAGATCACCCATCAGCTTGTCTGAGGAGTTTGCTACCGTGGGCGCATGTCCGACACCCCCATCATCCAGGTAGCCGCCGTCGATTTCGTGCGCAACGGCAACCCGATCCTCGACGCGGTGTCGCTGTCGGTGCGCCCCGGCGAGCACTGGGCGCTGCTGGGTCCCAACGGCGCGGGCAAGTCCACGCTGCTGAAGATGCTGGGCGCCTTCGAACATCCCACCCGCGGCGCCGTCGAGGTGCTGGGCCATCGCCTCGGCCGCGTCGACATGCGGGAACTGCGCACCGCGATCGGTCACGTCGATCCGCGTCACGCCCCGCCCTATCCGCTCACCGCGCACGAGGTCGTGCTCACCGGCCTGACCAACACCGCCGATGTGAAGCAGCGCTGGAACCCCACCGCCGCCGAGATCGCGGAGGCCGACCGGCTGATCGAACTGCTGGGCCTGGCGCACCGCCGCGACGCCCGCTGGCCCACCATGTCCCAGGGCGAGCGCGGCCGGGCGCTGATCGCCCGCGCGCTGATGCCGAACCCGCGGCTGCTCCTGCTCGACGAGCCCACCACCGGCCTGGACATGGCCGGGCGCGAACAGCTCATCGACCGCATCGACCGGCTGCGGTCCACCCATCCGGAGCTGTCGTCGGTGCTGGTGACCCACCACCTGGAGGAACTGCCGCCGGGCACCACCCACGTCATGCTGCTGCGCGAGGGCCGCTGTGTCGCAGCGGGTTCCGTCGACGAGGTGCTCAGCAGCGAGAACATCAGCGCCTGCTTCGACCACCCGGTCCGGCTCACCCGCACCGACGGCCGCTGGCAGGTCCGCACCGATCACACCGTGCCCGCCTGAGCGCTACCGCGGAATCATTGCGGCGCAGGGCATCTCACTCGTCGAGCGGAATGTTGGCCACCACGGGGAATTCCCCGGTATACCCCGCCCGCTCACGGGCGATTGCCAGCACCCGCTTGCGCGCGGCGAACCAGCCGATGATCAACGCGGGGACGAGGACCGCGAGACTCGCCACCGTCCAGGTCCCGACCGGATAGTCGAAGCCCATCAGCACCACCACCACGAACAGGAAGACGAGCGTGGCGATGCCGGTGTAGGGCGCACCGAACATCCGGAACGCCGGGCGCTCGATCTCGCCCCGCCGCCACCAGCGCCACATCTGCAACTGGCACAGGACGATCGTGGCCCACGACGACAGGATGCCCAGCGACGCCACGCTCAGCACGATCTCGAACGCCCGCTCCGGCACGATGTAGTTGAGCCAGATGCCGAACAACGCGACCACACTGGTCAGCAGGATGCCGCCGTAGGGCACCCCACGCTTGTTCATCCGGCTGGTGAACTTGGGCGCGCTGCCGTTCATCGACATCGACCGCAGAATCCGCCCGGTGGAGTACAGCCCGGCGTTGAGACTCGAGAAGGCGGCGGTCAGCACCACGAAGTTCATGATCGAACCCGCGTTGCCCACACCGAGTTTCGCGAAGAACGTGACGAAGGGGCTCTGCGAGGCCGAGTAGGCCGTGTAGGGCAGCAGCAGCGCGAGCAGCACCAGGGAGCCGACGTAGAACACCGCGATCCGGAAGATCACCGAGTTGATCGCCCGCGGCATGATCTTCTGCGGATTCTCCGTCTCCCCCGCCGCGGTGCCGACCATCTCGACGGCCGCGTACGCGAACACCACGCCCGAGGTCACGGTGACCAGCGGCAGCACACCGGTCGGGAACCAGCCGCCCGCGTCGGCGACCATGCCGAACCCTGTCCGGTGCCCGTCGACGGTGAAGCGGCCCGCCAGGAAGAACGTGCCGATGCCGAGGAACGAGACCAGCGCGACGACCTTGATCAGCGCCGCCCAGAACTCCAGCTCGCCGAACCACTTCACCGAGATCAGGTTGATCCCGAGCACCAGCAGCAGCGCGATCAGCGCCAGCAACCACTGTGCGATCGATTGGAACCCGCCCCAGTAGTGCAGGTAGGTGGCGATGGCGGTGGTGTCGACGATGCCCGTCATCGACCAGTTCAGGAAGTACATCCACCCGGCGACGAAAGCGGCCTTCTCCCCGAAGAACTCGCGGGCGTAGGAGACGAACGAGCCCGACGACGGCCGGTGCAGCACCAGTTCCCCGAGCGCCCGCAGGATGAAGAACACGAAGACGCCGCACACCCCGTAGACCAGGAACAGCCCCGGCCCGGCGCTGAGCAGGCGGCCGCCGGCACCGAGGAACAATCCGGTCCCGATGGCGCCGCCGATGGCGATCATCTGCAGCTGGCGCGGTTTCAGGCTCTTGTGGTAGCCGCTGTCCTCCGCGCCGAGGAATGTTTGTCCCCGCACCTGGGTCATCTGCTGGTTGATCCTTCACACTCGGTCGGTGAACGTCCGACGTTACCTGGTCGATAGCCACCACCCGGACATCGGGCCGCCGTCACCTCGACCACGTGGAATGCACTGGTCCGTGCCGTCCTATATGTCCGCATAGAAGTAGCTGTGTGGATGCTTTCTGTCCTTCCCAGTCGCGGTACCCGAAAGCCCTGCCGGTGTCGGACTCGGGCGATAAGGTCCGATCATGAGGCGCACGCGACACATCTGGGCCGGGGCCACGGCCGCCCTGCTCGCCGCCGGGGTGATCACCGGCTGCTCTTCGGGGTCGGATCAACCGGCGCAGGCGTGCGCGGACATCCCGAACGGCACGGCGATCAAGGCCACGGGCCCCGCCGCGACCGGAACCGATATCGCGACCAATCCCGAGATCTCGTCGGGCTACCGCGGCGATATGACCCCGGTCCGCACCGGCGGCTACGCGGTGTCGGCCGCCAATCCCATTGCGACACAGGCGGCCTGCCGCGTGCTGGCCGACGGCGGCACCGCGGCCGACGCGCTCGTCGCGGCCCAGACGGTGCTGGGTCTGGTGGAGCCGCAGGCGTCCGGCATCGGCGGCGGCGCATTCCTGATGTACTACGACGCGGCGACCAAAACGCTGGACTCCTACGACGGCCGCGAGACCGCGCCCGCCGCCGCCACCGAGAACTACCTGCGCTGGGTCAGCGACACCGATCAGACCGCCCCGCAACCGAGTGCGCGCGCCAGCGGCCGCGCCATCGGCGTCCCCGGCGCACTGCGGCTGCTCGAGCTCGCTCACCGCGAGCACGGCAAGCAGTCCTGGCGCGAGCTGTTCGACCCGGCCATCACGCTGGCCGATCAAGGCTTCGCGATCAGCCCGCGACTGGCCGGGCAGATCGCCGAATCCGCCCCCGATCTCGCGCGCGACGAGAACGCCAAGGCGTACTTCCTGCAGCCCGACGGATCGCCCAAACCGGCGGGCACCAACCTCACCAACCCGGCCATGTCGAAGACGTTGAGCGCCATCGCCTCCGACGGTCCCGACGCGTTCTACAAGGGCGCCATCGCCCAGGACATCGTGGACGCCACCGCCAGCACCGCGGGCGGGCGCACGCCGGGGCAGCTCACCCTGGCGGACCTGGCCGGTTATCAGGCCAAGAAGCGCACCGCGCTGTGCACCAGCTACCGCGGCCACGAGATCTGCGGCATGCCGAACCCGTCGTCGGGCGGTATCGCGGTCGCGGCCACGCTGGGCATTCTGGAGAATTTCGACCTGGCCGCCCTGGCGCCCGAGGGCGTCGACAAGAACGGCGGCAAGCCGAGACCCGAAGCGGTGCACCTGATCTCGGAGGCCGAACGGCTCGCCTACGCCGACCGCGACAAGTACGTCGGCGACTCCGATTTCATTCCGCTGCCGGGCAATTCACCGGAGACCCTGCTGAACGACGACTATCTGAAACAGCGTGCGGCCCAGATCAAGCCGGACCGCAGCATGGGCGCCGCGCAGCCGGGCGACTTCGGCCCGGTCCCGCTCGGCACGGGCCCGCAGCAGCCCGAGCACGGCACGAGCCACGTCTCGGTGGTGGACAAGTACGGCAACGCCGCGGCGCTCACCACCACGGTGGAGTCGGCGTTCGGATCGTTCCACGTCGTCGACGGGTTCGTCCTCAACAACCAGCTCACCGACTTCAGCGCCGACCCCACCGCCGCGGACGGCGCCCCGCTGGCCAATCGGCTGCAGCCGGGCAAGCGGCCGCGCAGTTCGATGAGCCCCACGCTGGTGTTCGACAAGGCCGCCGACGGGTCGCGCGGACAACTGGCCTACGTCACCGGCTCCCCCGGTGGTTCGGTGATCATCCAGTTCGTGGTGAAAACCCTGGTGAATATGCTGGATTGGAAGCTCGACCCGCAGCAGTCCGTCTCCGGAGTGGCCTTCGGCGCCGCCAACACGCCGGTAACCGGTGTCGGCGGCGAGCACCCCGCGATCAACGCCGCCGACAAGGGCAACAACGACCCGCTGGTGCAGAAGCTGCGCGAGCTGGGCCACCAGGTCTCGGTGGACGCGCAGACCAGCGGCCTCAGCGCCTTGCAGCGCGACGGCAGCGGCTGGATCGGCGGTGCGGACCCGCGCCGCGAGGGCGCGGTGATGGGCGACACCAAGTAGGCAGCCCCGAAGTATTCCCGCCTACTCGCCCTGCGCCGCGGTGTATTTCGCGCCCAGTTCGCGGAAGCGGTCCATGGACTGCGCCGCGTACTCCTTGTCGTTGACCCTGATGGCCAGCATGGGCACGTATTCGTCGTCGACGAGTTCGAGGCGGGCCCAGGCCCGCTTGTCCGGGATCGACACGCCGCGAATGTCCCGCCACGGAAAGTCGTTGTCGCCCAGGATATTGCGCACCGAGACGCCCCGCGGCCCCACCCGCACCCGCGGGCGGGTGAGCAGCAGTACCGCCCCGGCGAGCAACCACCCGAAGCAGATGATCGCCACCTGGTCGGCGCCGCGGAAGTTCACCCCGGTCGTACTGTGCGACGACGCGACACCCGCGATGGTGAACAGCACCGCGAGAACCGCCGCAACGATCCGAGCGGTGCGCACCGCACGCCGCGGCCGCACCTCCAGATCCCATTCGGCCCCTTCGCTTCCCCGCTCGGCCCCTTTACTCCCCCGCGCCGGAGGCTGGGGGGCGCGCTTCCAGATCCGGACGACGGGCGACATCGGCTCAGACCGTCTGGGTCTGCGCGAGGGCACGCAGCGTCAGCGCGGTGTCCAGCGCCGCGGCGCACGCCTGCTCGCCCTTGTCCTCCACCGAATCCGGCAGCCCCGCCCGATCCAGGGCCTGGTGCTCGGTGTTCACGGTGAGCACGCCGTTGGTCACCGGGGTGCTCTCGTCCAGCGAGACCCGCGTCAGACCGGCGGTCACCGCATCGCAGACGTACTCGAAATGCGGTGTCTCGCCGCGGATCACGACGCCCAGCGCCACCACCGCGTCGTGGTCGCGGGCCAACGCCTGCGCCACCACCGGCAGCTCCATCGCGCCGGCACAGCGCACCACGGTGATCTCCTCGACACCGGCCGCCCGCGCCACCCGCTCGGCATTGGCCACCAGCGTGTCGCAGATCCTGGCATGCCACCGCGACGCGACGATGCCGAGCCTGAGCTCCTTGGCTTCCGCGAGCTCGAAGTCCGGGACGCCGGTACCGCTCATCTGTGAAGGCCCGCCTCTCTTGGTCTCATCTCGTTGCCCGCCGGAATCACCGCGCGGTCTCGCCCAGGTCCAGATCGTCCAGCCCGACCAGGTCGTGGCCCATGCGGTCGCGCTTGGTGCGCAGATAGCGCAGGTTCTCGGGGGTGGCGCGCACCGGCATCGGCACCCGCTCGGTGATGGACAGCCCGTAGCCGTCCAGGCCCACCCGCTTGGCCGGGTTGTTGGTCAGCAGCCGCATCGAGGAGATGCCGAGGTCGACCAGGATCTGTGCGCCGGTGCCGTAGTCGCGGGCGTCGGCGGGCAGGCCCAACTCGATATTGGCGTCGACGGTGTCGTGGCCGCTGTCCTGCAGTTGGTAGGCCTGCAGCTTGTGCATGAGCCCGATGCCGCGGCCCTCGTGCCCGCGCATATACAGCACCACGCCCCGGCCCTCGGTGGCCACCATCTCGAGAGCGGCCTCCAGCTGCGGGCCGCAGTCGCAGCGCAGCGAGCCGAACACGTCCCCGGTCAGGCATTCGGAATGCACTCGCACCAGCACATCCTCGCCGCCGTCGACCCCGATGTCGCCGCGCACCAGCGCGACGTGCTCGACATCGTCGTAGATGCTCTTGTAGCCGACCGCCCGGAACTCACCGAACCGGGTGGGAATGCGCGCCTCCGCGACGCGCTCCACCTGCTTCTCGTTCTTGCGCCGCCACGCGATCATGTCGGCGATGGAGATCAAAGCCAACTCGTGCTCGTCGGCGAAGACGCGTAACTCCTCGGTGCGGGCCATATCGCCCTCGTTCTTCTGGCTGACGATCTCGCAGATCACACCGGCCGGACCCAGACCGGCCAGCCGCGCCAGATCGACCGCGGCCTCGGTGTGCCCGGGGCGACGCAGCACGCCACCGTCCTTGGCGCGCAACGGAACCACGTGCCCGGGCCGGGTGAAGTCCTCGGGCTTGGCGGCCCGGTCGGCGAGCATGCGCATGGTGGTGGCGCGGTCGGCGGCGGAGATGCCGGTGCTGACGCCCTCGCGCGCGTCGACCGAGACGGTGTAGGCGGTGCCGTGCTTGTCCTGGTTCACCGCGTACATCGGCGGGAGGCCCAGCCGGTCGCAGTCGGCGCCGGTCAGCGGCACACAGATGTAGCCGGAGGTGTAGCGGATCATGAAGGCCACCAGTTCGGGCGTTGCCTTCTCCGCGGCGAAGATGAGATCACCCTCGTTCTCGCGGCCCTCGTCGTCGACGACGACAACCGCCTTACCGGCGGCGATGTCGGCGACTGCGCGCTCGATGGTGTCGAACCTGGTCACGTGTGCTGCGCTCCATCTCGATTAGGTGCCACTAACAGTACTGTGTCGGCGGCCCGCGGCCGCCGCGCGCCAGCGGGACGGCTATCCGCGCTGCCGCAGCCGCTCCACGTACTTGGCGATGATGTCGACCTCGAGGTTGACGGTGGTGCCGACCGGCGCGGTACCGAGGGTGGTGAGCTCGCGGGTGGTGGGGATCAGCGACACCTCGAGCCAGTCGCCGATCTCCGCGTCGCGGTCGAGCCCGGAGACCGTCAGTGAGATCCCGTCGATGGTGATCGAACCCTTCTGCACGACGTAGCGGGCCAGCTCGTCGGGCAGCGAGACGCGCACGACCTCCCAGTTCTCCTGCGGATCGCGCGACACGATGCTGCCCGTCCCGTCCACATGGCCCTGCACGATATGCCCGCCCAGCCTGCTGTTCACCGCGGCCGCGCGTTCCAGGTTGACCAGCGAGCCGACGCCGAGCCCGCCCAGGCTGGAGCGGTGCAGCGTCTCCCCCATGACATCGGTCGTGAAGCTGTCGCCGTCGACGATCTCGACGACCGTCAGGCAGACACCGTTCACCGCGATCGAATCGCCGTGCCCGGCATCGGAGGTCACCAGCTTGCCGCGGATGGTGAGCCGGGCCGCGTCGGCGAGCTGCTCGACCGCGACGATCTCGCCGAGTTCCTCGACGATGCCTGTGAACATGTCCTTCTTCTCCTGTCACCCGGTACCCGCTCGAGCCAACAGTCCGGACCGCGGGCGCTATTCCCGGGTCGGCCTGCCGTGGCCACCAGCGTAACGACGCCGGGTCGTAGGCGGCGCCAGCGGTCCCATGGACCGGATAGGAGACCAATGCTCAGCGAATCGGGGGACAAACCGACGATTCGATCTGCCCACACGCGAGAATCGGAAATACATTCCTGTAATTTCCGACGATTTCCTGATATGAATAATGAAATTGCGGGGTCCGGATTTCCGCTCCGGCCGTTCACACATCGCTCGGCCGCGATTCCCCCGTCTGTGATCAACCCGAATAGACGTTTGTACCCGGTCAGCGACGCGCATACACATAAAGCTTGCGTTCGACGGAGATCGGAAGCAATATTGTTATGCAGTTGATTCCCAGTGTTCAACTTTCGACGCGAGCAGTGCAACGCGGAACAGTTCCACCTCGCACCCACGGGTGTGAGCACGCAGGAACCGGTCAAACCGACGGAAGGTAGCGGCCCTCACGGGTCGGATCCAGGTTGGACAACAACACCACAGATGGGGGTGCGGCGTGACCACGCTTCTCGATTCGACACTCGAAGCTCGCTGCGTTCGATATCGTCGCGAATTTCACCTGGCCGCATCGATAGATCCCACGTCACGACACATCCTGTTGGAAATAGGCTCCCGCTACGGCGCGATCACGATGCCCGCGGATCTCGGCGAACGCGTCCAGCAGCGGCTGGAGCAGACCGATCTCGCCGGGCCCGTCGTCCATCACCCCCGCGCCCGGCGCTGGACCTTCATCACGGGCCCGGCGCGTGCGGGGAGTATGACCAAATCCCTGTCGGCCGAGTTGTTCCGGCTCTACGCCACCGTCGCGTGCACCGGCAGCCAGGTCGTGCTGCCATCGGCCGACGACGAGCGCACCGGGTATCGCACCTGGGTGCGGGCGCCGGAAACCGCCGACGCCGTGCCGCCGCTCGAGGTGGTCATCGAGGCGACCCGGGCGGTGTGCACACGAAAAGTACCGGCCCGCTGAGGGTTCCGGCCAAAGCACGCGCCGCAATGGCGGGGTCGCTACTACGCCGCGTCTTCCGGAACAACGAGGCCTACTGTGCCGCCTCGACCGCGATCGCCTTGTCGCGCAACCTCTCCACGGTCGCGCCCGGGTCGTCGGTGCCGTACACCGCCGACCCCGCGACGAAGCAGTCGATACCGGCCTCGGCGGCCTGTTCGATGGTGCTCATGTTGATGCCGCCGTCGATCTCGACGATCAGGCGCAGTTCGCCCGAGTCCACCAGGCGGCGGACCGTGCGCGCCTTGTCGAGCACATGCGCGATGAACGACTGGCCGCCGAACCCGGGTTCGACGCTCATCACCAGCAGCGTGTCGAAGTGGCGCAGCATCTCCAGGTACGGCTCGATCGGGGTGTTCGGCTTCACCGACAGGCCCGCCTTGGCCCCGGCGGCGCGGATATCGCGGGCCACCGCGACCGGATCGTCGGTGGCCTCGGCGTGGAAGGTGACGTTGTAGGCGCCCGCCTCCGCGTACGGCGGCGCCCAGCGGCCCGGATCCTCGATCATCAGGTGGCAGTCCAGCGGGATGTCGGTGGTCTTCAGCAGGCTCTCCACCACCGGCAGGCCGAGGGTCAGATTCGGCACGAAGTGGTTGTCCATCACATCGACGTGCAGCCAGTCGGCGCCCTCGACGGCCCGCACCTCCCGCGCGAGGTTCGCGAAGTCGGCGGAGAGGATGGACGGCGCGATCATCGGTGACGGGCGATGAAAATGGGAGTTGGAGGTGGCCACAGCGCGAAGTGTAGCGGTCGACGACACCCCGGCGTCTCGAAGCAGGCACAGATCCGGTTAGTCCCGGTGGACTTGGGTAGCCTTCTCAGGGTGATCAATATTTCGGCGGAACAGGGACTGCGCAGTACCCCGGTGGAGATCGGCGTCGCCGCCACCGTGTCACAGTTGCCGATCGTGCGCGGGCTTGCCGAAACGCTGGTCCTGCTCAGCGATTTCACGCTCGACGAGGTGGCCGACATCCGGTTGGCGGTCGACGAGGCCTGCTCGACGCTCATCGCGATAGCCACCCCGGGCAGCGCGCTGCGCTGCCGGTTCACCGTCGGCGACGACGATCTGCTGGTGCACGTCACCGGGATCGCCGCCACCGAGGGACTGCCCGATCAGCGCAGCTTCGGCTGGCACGTGCTGCGGACGCTCACCGACGAGGTGACCGTCACCCAGGAGCCTTTCGACCAGGCGGCCTCCGGACATCCGACCATTGTGGAGTTCCGGCGGGTCCGGGGGAAGGCGTAGTGGCTGACGAGGACACCGTGTTCGGCTCCGGCGACGCCGCCGCTTCCGACCACACCGCATCCACGGATGCCGAAAGACACGGCGCCGCGTCCGCCGGATCCGGCGGCACCGACGACCTTGCCGCCCCGCCCGACAGCGCCGAGGCCCCGACCTCCGACGCCGAGGCGCCCGACGCCGAGACCGCCGACGAGATGGATGAGGTCGCCGAATCCGTCTCCGGATACGACGACGTCACAACGCTTTTCGAGGAATTGGCCGCGGCCGCCGACGACTCCGATCGGCGGGCGCAACTGCGCTCCCAGCTGATCAACCGCTGTATTCCGCTGGCCGACCATATCGCGCGCAAATTCAGCGGGCGCGGTGAGCCTTTCGACGATCTGACGCAGGTGGCCCGGGTGGGGCTGGTGCACGCGGTGGACCGCTTCGACATCACCCGCGGCTCGAACTTCCTGTCCTTCGCGGTGCCGACGATCATGGGCGAGGTGCGGCGCTACTTCCGCGACAACACCTGGGCGATGCGAGTTCCGCGCCGCGTCAAGGAGACTCACCTGCGCATCGGCGCGGCCATCGACTCGCTCTCGCAGTCGCTGGGCCGCTCCCCCACCGTCAAGGAGATCGCCTCCGAGCTCGAGATCAATCCGGACGAGGTCACGCAGGCGGTCATCGCGGGCAACGCCTATCAGCCCAGTTCGATCGACGCGGTGTCGGTCGGCCGGGATACCGAGGCGTCGCTGCTGGACACCCTCGGTGAGGAGGAGTCGCAGTTCGACCGCGTCGAGGAGTACGTGGCGATCCGTCCCCTGCTCGCGGGCCTGCCCGAGCGCGAGCGCCGCATTCTCACCATGCGGTTCTTCGAATCCATGACGCAGACCCAGATCGCCCAGCGCATGGGCATCTCGCAGATGCACGTCTCGCGCATTCTCGCCAAAACCCTTGCCCGCCTCCGGGAGCAGTCGGCGCGGGAATGACGCGGGAGGCGAGCGGAGGGGTCGATATGGTGGAGCTACCGTTCGATTCGCTCTATCGGCACGGGTTCGCGCGTGTCGCCGTGGCCGTGCCGCCGGTACGAGTGGCCGATCCGGCCCACAACGCCGAGCAGACGCTGGTGTTGGCGCGGCAAGCCGCCGCCGACGGCGCGGTCCTGACGGTCTTTCCCGAACTGGGCCTGTCGTCCTACACCGCCGACGACCTCTTCCATCAGGATGCGCTGCAGCATGCCGTCGAATCGGCGCTCGCGCGGGTGGTCGCCGAGAGCGCCGATATCGACTCGGTACTGGTGGTCGGCGCGCCGATCCGGGCACAGGGCCGGTTGTTCAACTGCGGCATCGTGGTCGACCGCGGCCGGGTGCTGGGCGCGGTGCCCAAGAGCTACCTGCCGAACTACCGGGAGTTCTACGAGAAGCGGCAGTTCGCCGCGGCGCGGGAGAACCTCGAGGAGCACGTGGTCATCGCCGGGCAGCGGGTGCCGTTCGGCGCGGATCTGCTGTTCGCCGCCGCGAACCTGGACGGCTTCGTCTTTCACCTCGAGATCTGCGAGGACGGCTGGGTTCCGATGCCGCCCAGTGGTTTCGCCGCGCTGGCCGGGGCGACCGTGCTGGTGAACCTGTCCGCCAGCAATATCGTCGTCGGCAAGGCCGACTTCCGGCGGCAGCTGTGTGCCTCGCACTCCGCGCGTTATATCGCCGCCTACCTGTATTCGGCTGCGGGACACGGCGAGTCGACGACCGATATGGCCTGGGACGGCCAGGCGCTGGTGTGCGAGAACGGTGAACTGCTCGACGAGGGTGAGCGTTTCGCCGACCATCCGCGACTGGTGACCGCCGACGTCGACCTGCTGCGGCTGGCGGCCGACCGGCTGCGGATGACCAGCTTCGCCGACAATGTGCACGACCATCGGGAGCGGCTGGCGCGGCTGCGGCGCATCGAGATCGAACTGCCGATACCGTCGGGCGCCGTCGCGCTGCGACGCGAGATTCCGCGCTTCCCTTACGTTCCGGCGAATCCGGCGGTGCGCAACGAGCGCTGTGCGGAGGTGCACCGCATCCAGGTGGAGGGGCTGAGCACGCGACTGGCGGCGACCGGGTCGCAGCGGGTGGTGATCGGCGTGTCGGGCGGGCTGGATTCGACGGTCGCGCTGATCGTCGCCGCCAAGACCATGGACCGTCTCGGCCTGCCGCGCTCGAATGTGCTGGCCTACACCATGCCCGGATTCGCGACCGGCTCGCGGACCCGGCGCGACGCGCATCGGCTGATGCGGGCGTTGGGCGTGTCGGCGCACGAGATCGACATCCGGCCGTCCGCCACGCAGATGTTGCGGGATCTGAATCACCCTGCCGCCGAAGGGGTTCCGCGGTACGACGTCACCTTCGAGAACGTGCAGGCGGGCGAGCGCACCTCGCACCTGTTCCGGCTGGCCAACCAGCAGCACGGACTCGTGATCGGCACCGGCGACCTGAGCGAGCTGGCGCTGGGCTGGTGCACCTTCGGCGTCGGCGACCACATGGCGCACTACAGCGTCAACGCCTCGGTGCCGAAGACGCTGATCAGGTACCTGATCGCCTGGGCGGTCGACACCGGAGAGCTGGGCCCCGAGGCCGACGAGGTACTGACCTCGATCCTCGCCACCGAGATCTCTCCGGAGCTGATTCCCGTCGGAGACCCTGCGGCGGAGGGTGATTCGTCCCAGCCCGGACAGAGTTCGGAGGCCACCGTCGGCCCCTACGAACTGCAGGACTTCCACCTGTACTACCTGCTGCGCTTCGGCTATCTCCCGAGCCGCATCGCCTACCTGGCCCACCACGCCTGGTCCGACCCCTCCCGCGGCCGCTGGCCCGACCTCATCCCCGAACCCGACCGCCACACCTACGACCTCCCCACCATCAAACACTGGCTGGCCGAATTCCTCCGCCGCTTCATTCGAACCAGCCAGTTCAAACGCTCCACCCTCCCCAACACCCCGAAGATCGGCTCGGGCGGTTCCCTCTCCCCCCGCGGCGACTGGCGCGCCCCCAGCGACGCGGTGGCCACCGCCTGGCTCGATGAACTCGAGCGCAACGTCCCGGGCTGAAAACCTGTCGCACAATAGATCCCGGCCAAAAGCATGCCGGGAATACGGACAGGCCATGCCACACAGCAGCACGCCGGGAACACGGACAGAGCGTGCCATACAGCAGCATGCCGGGAACACGGACAGGGCATGCCACACAGCCGGGATCAGCCGACTGCGCCGTGTTGGGGTGGGAGCTGCGGGAGCGTTGGGTCGTAGAGCCAGGTGTCCCAGAGGGGGCGAAGGGAGACGGTGCTGTAATGGCTTGCTAGGTCGGCGAATTCCTCGGTGCTGACCGAGGAGTGGCGGTACCGGGCGGTCCATTCGTGCAGGAGGCCGAAGAATCGGCCGTCGCCGAGTTCGAGCCGCAGGGAGTGCAGGGTGAGGGCGCCGCGTTTGTACACCCGGTCGTCGAACATCACCGCCGGGCCGGGGTCGCCGACCACGATGTCCTGGGGGCCGCGGGAGAGGGTGTGGCGGGCGGCGCGGGCCAGCTGGTCGGCCGTGGGGCCGCCGGACGCCTCCGACCAGATCCATTCGGCGTAGCAGGCGAATCCCTCGTGCAGCCAGATGTCGCGCCACTGCCGCACGGTGAGACTGTTGCCGAACCACTGGTGCGCGAGTTCGTGCGCGATGAGCCGCTCCGCGCCGCGGCGGCCGTCGCAATGATTGGCGCCGAAGATCGACAACCCCTGCGCCTCGATCGGGATCTCCAGGTCGTCGTCGGTCACCACCACCGTGTAGCTCTCGAACGGGTAGGGCCCGAAACGATCCTGGAACTCCGACATCATCTGCGGCTGCCGCGCAAAGTCGTGGTCGAACGCGGTCCGCAGTCGCGCCGGAAGCAGTGCGTGCATCGGCACCGATGCATCGTGCGACGTGCCGACGCGATACTTGCGATAAGGCCCGATCTGCACGGTCGCCAGGTAGCTCGCCATCGGCTCGGACTGCTCGTACACCCACGTCGTCTGGCTCGCCTTGGTCTGCTTGTGCGTCAGCACCCCGTTGGCGACGGCGTAGTAGGGCGAGTCGGTGGTGATCGAGATCCGGTAGCTGGCCTTGGAACTGGGGTGGTCGTCGCACGGAAACCAGGAGGCGGCGCCGTTGGGCTGACTGGCCACCAGCGCCCCCTCGCTCAGCTCCTCCCAGCCCACCTCGCCCCACGGCCCGCGCACCGGCCGCGGCGTCCCGGCGTACTGGATCACGATGGCCAGCACGCCACCGGCCGGAATCTTGCGGGCCGGGGTGACGGTCAGCTTGCCGTGCTGGTGCGAATACTTCGCGGCCTTCGAGCCGTTGACGAAAACCTTGGCGACACCGAGCGATGGGGACAGGTCCAGGGCGAAGCGCGGGCGCACGGCAGTTGTCACGGCGGTGATCGACGCCTTACCCGCGAGCCGGTTGCTGGCCACCTTGTAGACCAGCTCCAGCTCGTACCGCGACACCCGGTACCCGCGATTGCCGTTCTGCGGCAGGTACTCGTCGATCGGCTCCTCGTAGAACTTGTCCCTCATCACGCCCCGTCCCCCGGCCAGGGCGCGATCGGATTGCCCTGCCACCGGGTCGACGGCGGCACGGTATCGCCGCGCATCACCAGCGAGGCCGGGCCGACCGTGGCGCCCGCGCCGATCCGTGCCGCGGGCAGCGCGACGCAATGCGGTCCGAGGGTCGCCCCGTCCTCCAAGGTCACCGTGTCCATGGCCATGATCCGATCATGGAACAGGTGGGTCTGTACAACACATCCGCGTTCGACCGTCGCCCCGTCGCCGAGGCTCACCAGGTCGGCCTCGGGCAGCCAGTACGACTCGCACCACACGCCGCGGCCGATCCGCGCGCCCAGCCCGCGCAGCCAGAGATTCATCACCGCGGTGCCGGTCGCCGCGCGCGCGAACCACGGCGCTGCAACGGTTTCCACGAAAGCGTCCGAGACCTCGTTGCGCCACACGAACGAACTCCACAGGGGGTGCTCGACCTTCTCGATACGCCCGACCACGAGCCACTTCGCCGCCACCGCGCACCCACCGGCCGATACCCCGGCGGCGAGCAGCACCACGCCGGAAAGCAGTGCGGCGAACCAGTATCCGGGCCCCTGCGCCAGCGCGGCCAGCGCGAACAGCACCCCGAGCCCGATACCGAACGTCACCATCACCGGCAGCAGGCGGCAGGTCTCGACCAGGCCGCGGGCCACCTTCAGCCGCTGCGGCGGATCGAAGGTCCGCGCCGTGTCGGAGTCACCGGCCGTGCGGCGCAACCGAACCGGCGGACTGCCCAGCCACGACGAGCCCGCCTTCGCCTTCTCCGGCGCCGCCGACAACACCGCCACCAGACCATTCTTCGGCACGCGGCGGCCCGGCGCGGTCATACCGGAATTGCCGAGGAACGCCCGCTTGCCGACCTTGGCCCCGCCGATATGCAGCCAGCCGCCGCCGAGTTCGTAACTGGCGACCATGGTGTCGTCGGCCAGGAACGCCCCGTCGGCGACGGTGGTGAACTTCGGCAGCAGCAGCACCGTCGAGGCCTCGACGCCCTTGCCGATGGTGGCGCCGAGCAGCCGCAGCCACAGCGGCGTCAGCAGGCTGGCGTAGAGCGGGAACAGGAAGGTGCGCGCCGAATCCATCAGACGCTCGGTCGACCACGCCTGCCAGCCGACGCGACTGCGTACCGGGTGGTAGCCCTCGGTCAACCCGATGCTGAGCAGCCGGACCGACAGCACGGTCGCGACGGCGAAAACCGCCAGACTCAGCAGCGTCGCGACCGGCAGGATCAAGAAGGCGTCGCCGAGCGCGCCCGGCAGGGTCCGGTCATCGCGAATCCACCACGCGATCAGGGCCCCGCCCGCGGCGAGACCGAGAATCGGCATGGCGGCCAGCGCCATGGAGGTCAGGCCGAAGATCGCGACCCAGTGCACCGCGCGCGGCGGCGTGGCCGAAGGCCAGGGATGGTCGGCCTTGCCCACCTTCACCGCGGGCGATCCGGCCCACTCCTGTCCCGCTTTCACCTTGCCGAACACCGCGGATCCCGGCGCCACCACGGCGTTCTTGCCGATCACCGCGCCGGGCAGCAGCGTCGACCGCGAGCCCACGACCGCGCCCGCCCCGATCCGGAGGGCGCCGATGTGGACCCGGTCGCCGTCGATCCAGTATCCGGCCAGATCCACCTCGGGTTCGACGCTGCAGCCGTCGCCGAGTTCGAGCAGCCCGGTCACCGGCGGCAGGGTGTGCAGGTCCACCCCCTTGCCTACCCGGGCGCCCAGCGCCCGCGCGAACGGCACCATCCACGGTGCGCCCGAAAGGTTTTCGGCCCCGCTGGCCTCCGACAGGCGCACCGCGGCCCACAGCCGCAGATGTACGGAGCCGCCGCGCGGATAGACTCCGGGGCCGACGCCGCGCAGCAGCAGCCGCGCCCCGGCGACGCAGATCGCCATCCGGCCCGGCGGGGAGATGAAGAGCACGAAGCCGAGCAGTGCCCACCACCACGACAGCCCGGGCATCCACGGGATGGCGCCGGACCAGCTCGCGATATTGGTGACGATCCCCAGCCAGGTCAGCCACTGCAGGCCGGTCAGCGTCGTCAACGGGACCAGGACCAGCACCTGCGCCCACTGCGCGAACCGCGGCGTGGGGGCGACCGTGCGCGTTTCGACGGCGGCGACCGGCGCGGCGGCGTCCAAGAGGTCCGCGAGCGCGCCCAGGCGCGGACGGTCGTACAGATCGGCGACGGTGACCTGCGGGAAGCGTTCACGCAGCGCGGTGACCAACTGCGCCGCCGCCAGCGATCCACCGCCGAGGTCGAAGAAGTCCGCGTCGGGGCCGGTGACCTCGGCGCCGAGGATCGAATTCCACAGTCCCGCAACCCAATGCGCGGTTCCGGCCAGCCCGGCGTCGGATTCGGGGTCGGCGGCCGGACCCGGCAGCGGCCACGGCAGTGCGTCGCGATCCACCTTTCCCGATGTCCGCGTGGGCAATTCGCCGACCACGGCGAGCCGCGGCACGAGCGCGGCAGGGAGTTCCTCGGCGAGCAGTTTGCGGGCGTGCCCGACGTCGAATCCCGGATCGGTGGTCGCGAGGTAGCCGACCAGAATTCGGTTGCCCGCCTCGGTGGTTCGCACGGCGGCCGCGGCACCGCTGACACCGGGCAGGTGCTGCAGCGCGTTGTCCAGCTCGCCCAGTTCGATGCGGCGGCCGCCGATCTTCACCTGGTCGTCGGCGCGGCCGAGGAACACCAGCCCCGCGCTGTCGTTGCGGACCAGATCGCCGCTGCGGTAGGCGCGCTCCCACCCCAGCGACGCCATGGGCGCGTACTTCTCGGCATCCTTGGCGGGGTCGAGATAGCGGGCCAGGCCGACGCCGCCGATCACCAACTCCCCGGATTCGCCCTCCCCCACCGGTTTTCCCTCGCCGTCGACGACGGCGAGGTCCCAGCCGTCCAGCGGCAGCCCGATGCGCACCGGCGGTTCCCCGGTCAGCCGGGCGGCGCAGGCGACCACGGTGGCCTCGGTGGGGCCGTAGGTGTTCCACACCTCGCGGTCGCCCGTTCCCGCCAGTCGTTCCGCGAGTTCGGGCGGCACGGCCTCGCCGCCGAAGATCAACAGCCGCACCGCGTCCAGCGCCTCGGCGGGCCACATGGCGGCCAGGGTGGGGACCGTCGAGACGACGGTGATGCGCCGCCGCACCAGCCACGGCCCCAGATCCATCCCGCTGCGCACCAGCGCCCGGGGCGCGGGCACCAGGCAGGCGCCGTGCCGCCACGCCAGCCACATCTCCTCGCACGAGGCGTCGAAGGCGACCGACAGCCCGGCCAGTACGCGGTCGTCCGGGCCGATCGGCGCATCCCGCAGAAATAACCGGGCCTCGGCATCGACGAAAGCGGCGGCGTTGCGGTGGGTCACCGCGACGCCCTTCGGGGTGCCGGTGGATCCCGAGGTGAAGATGATCCACGCGTCGTCGTGCGGTGCGGGCAGGGCGGTGGTCCCCGGCCGGTCCGGACCGGTCGCGGCCTGGCGCGGCGCGATCCCAGCCGCGGTGACGACGGCGCTGACCCCCGCCTCGTCGAAGACCAGCCGGGCCCGCTCGTCCGGATCGTCGGCGTCGACCGGCACGTAGGCGGCCCCCGCCTGCAATACCGCGAGGATGGTCACATACAGCTCGCTGGTCCCGGACGGGATGCGGACGCCGACCCGGTCACCCGCGCGCACGCCCGCCTCCCGCAGCCGGTCGGCGGTGTCGTCGACCTCGGCGAGGAGTTCGGCGTAGGTGAGGGCGTCGCCGCCGTCGTCGAGAGCCGCGGCGTCGGGATGGTCGCGCGCGGTCTCGGTCAGGATGTCCAGCAGCGTGCGGGGCGGGGCGGCCGAGGCGGACCGCGACAGCGGCGACAGCCCTGCGATCGCCGCGGATCCAGCGTCCGCCGCGATCTCCGAGACCTCCGGAGGGAGCGTCACGTTCTGTCCACCTTTCCGATCGGCCCCCGCGTGCGCCGTACGTTGTCTCACGCCAGGGTTACCGATTCGCAAACTTCATGCTTACGGCGTCCCACGCTTCGCCGGGCAGGACGCGCCCCGACCCCTATGCGGCCGGTTTGCCCGTCTATTCTTCCAGGCTCGGGTTCACCGGGAGTCCGGGGCAGGACCCCCTGCATTACGACGCTCGAAACCGACCGCCCGTTACAGCCGCTGCAGACGGTGCGGGAACGAAGGAGGGGTCCGGGAACCTCGGGGTCCGTTCGCCGCCGTCACTCGGGCTTGCGGAGGGCGGCCATGAACATGGCGTCGGTGCCGTGGCGATGCGGCCACAGCTGGGTGGCCGGGCCGTCGCCGAGGGCGGTGACGCCGGGCAGCAGTTCGCGGGTGTCGAGTTGTTCGGCTCCGGTGCGCCGGACCAGGTCGCCGACCACGGCGATGGTCTCGGGCAGGTGCGGGGAGCAGGTGGCGTAGACGATCACACCGCCGGGACGCAGCAGGTCCCATGCCGCGCTGAGCAATTCGCGCTGGAGCACCGTCAGCTCCCGGACATCGGCCGGGGTGCGGCGCCAGCGCGCCTCCGGGCGGCGGCGCAGCGCGCCCAGGCCCGTGCACGGCGCGTCGACGAGGATGCGGTCGTAACCGGGCACCAAGCCGCTGTCGCGGCCGTCCGTGACGTGCACGGTGACCGGCAGCCCCGCGGTCGCCTTGCGTACCAGGTCGGCGCGGTGCTCGGCGGGTTCGACGGCGTCGACGCGGCAGCCGTCGATACCGGCGAGGGCGCCCAGCAGCGCCGCCTTACCGCCCGGCCCGGCGCACAGATCGAGCCAGCGGCCGGTGTCGGGACCGAGCAGCGGGGCACGGGTCAGCGACAGCGCCACGAGCTGGCTGCCCTCGTCCTGGACCGCAGCCATGCCCTCGCGCACGGGTTCCAGCTTGCCGGGATCGCCGCCGTCGAGATACACCGCGTACGGCGACCAGCGGCCCTCCTCGCCGCCGGTGACCAGGGCCAGTTCCTCGGCGGTGATATCGCCGGGCCGGGCCACCAGGTGCACCGCCGGGCGCTCGTCGTCGGCGGCCAGCAGCTCGCGCAGTTCGTCGGCGTGGGCGCCGAGGGCATCCGCGAACGCCTGCGCGATCCAGGCCGGATGCGCGTACTCGAAGGCCAAGCGCCCCACGGGGTCTCGCGGCGCCAGCCGGTCGATCCACTCCTGCGGGGTGCGCTCTCCGGCGCGGCGGAGTACGGCATTGACGAAACCGGCCTTGCCGCTGCCGAATTCGGCTCGCACCAGATCCACCGAGGTGTCCACCGCCGCGTGCGCCCCGACGCGGGTGCGCAGCAACTGATACACGCCGAGCCGCAACACATCCAGCAGCGGGCCGTCGACATCGGCGACCGCCCGCCCCGCGCAGTCCGCGATCACCGCATCCAGCAGCCCCAGCGACCGACAGGACCCGTACGCCAGCTCGGTCGCGAACGCCGCATCCCGCGCCCCCAGCCGCCGTTCCCGGAGCAACGACGGCAGCACGAGATTCGCGTACGCATCCCGCTCCCGCACGGCCCGCAGGACATCCCGCGCCACCTCACGCGGGGCGTCGACACCGGAGTGCCGTGCGCCCTGCCGGCCCGCCCGGGCGCCTCCACCGCCGCGACGCTGCCCACTCTCGGACCGACCGCCCCCGGCCCGGTGTTCCGCTCCACGGGACTGGGAAAGACGTTGTCCCGCATCGTCACCCGCCCGACCGTCACCCCCGGACCGCGCACGGTCCCCGCGCCGCCCGCGTCCGGATCCGGAGTCGCCGGGGCCCCGCGCCGCACTACGCGACACCGACCGCTCTTGTCCCGCACTGTCACCCGACCTCGCACGATCATCACCGGCGCCTGGTTTCCGAGTGGCCGCATTACGCCCCGCCCGCCCACCGCGGCGGCTGTCCGAATTCGATTGCCCCGCACCGCTGTCCGGTTTGCTCATGACGTCACCTCCCGGGGGCTCGGCGCTCCCGCGCGCTGTCCCCACGCGGGGCGGCTCACTCGACCACCGCGCCGGGCCGCAGGCGGGCGCCGCGGGCCCAGTCGAGGGCGGACATCATGCGTTTGCCTTGGGGCTGTACCTGGTTCAGGCGCACGGCCGTGGTGGCGGTGCCGATGTAGACGCCCGTCTTGCGCACCTCGACCGTCCGGGGCGGCAGCGATTCCTCGACCAGTTCGACCGGGCCCAGCTTGAGGCGTTTGCCGTCCACCTCGGTCCAGGCGCCGGGGGCGGGCGTGACCGCCCGGATCCGACGGCCGATCGCCAGCGCCGGTTGATCCCACCGGACGTGCCCCGCCTCCGCGTCGATCTTCGGCGCGTACGACACGCCCTCGGCGGCCTGCGGAACCGCCTGCACGGTGCCGTCCTCGATGCCGTCGAGCGTCGATCCCAGCAGGCGCGCACCGGATTCCGCGAGTCTGCCCAGCAGCGCACCGGCGGTATCGGTGACCGCGATCTTCTCGGTGACCACGCCGTACACCGGCCCGGTGTCGAGGCCCTCCTCGATGCGGAAGGTGGCGGCGCCGGTGATCTCGTCGCCCGACAGGATCGCCGCCTGCACGGGCGCCGCGCCACGCCACGCGGGCAGCAGCGAGAAGTGCAGATTCACCCAGCCGTGCCGCGGAATGTCGAGCACCCGCCGGGGCAGCAGCGCACCGTAGGCCACCACGGGGCAGCAGTCCGGCGCCAGCGCGGTGAGCCGCTCGACGAAATCGGGCTCCGACGGTTTGGCGGGCGTCAGCACCTCGACGCCGGTCTCCTCGGCCAGCAGGGCGATGGGCGACCTGGTCACCTTGCGGCCGCGCCCGGCGACGGCATCGGGCCGGGTCACCACCGCGACCACCTCGTGCCGCGGCGATTCGATCAGACGGCGCAGCGACGGCACGGCGGGCTCGGGCGTGCCCGCGAAGACCAGGCGCATCAGTGGCCCCGCCCCGCCGCCGCGGTCCGGGCGGTGGCCACTTCCGCCGCCGACATGACCGTCTTCCCGGCGGCGAACCACTCCGACTCGCGCACCGCGCGCATCGCCTCCTTGCGGGTCGCCGCGTCCAGCCGGTCCAGGTACAGCACGCCGTCGAGATGGTCGGTCTCGTGCTGCACACAGCGCGCCAGCAGGCCCTCGGCCTCGAATTCGACCGGGGCGCCGTCGATGTCGACGCCGCGCGCCACCACCCGCAGCGCGCGGGTGACGTCGTAGCGCAGCCCCGGGATCGACAGACAGCCCTCCGTCCCGGTCTGCTCCTCCTCGCCGAGAACCTCATAGGTCGGATTCACCAGGTGCCCGGCCCGGCGGGTGCCGGGTCGATCGCGCCCGGCGGCGTTCGTGTCGTAGACGAACACCCGCAGACCGACCCCGATCTGCGGCCCCGCCATCCCGACGCCACCGCTGCCGCGCATGGTGTCGGTCAGGTCGGTCACGAGCTGGCGCAGTTCCCTGTCGAAGGTGGTGACCTCGTCGGCGCGGGCGCGCAGGACGGGATCGCCGAACAGGCGAACAGGCTGGATGGTCACGAGCAACTCCCGGGCGTGAAGGTACGGTCGCCTCATTTTACGGAGCGGCGGGCGCGGATCCGCCCGGGTCGGCCCGATCACGAATGCGCCCCCAGGATCACCTCGGGAATTCCGGTCCCGAGCGGCACGAACCGGCATTCCGGAGCGACCGCGCGATCGGGATCGAGGACATTGAGCAGGAGTTGCCACACGAGCGGGTCGTACACCAGATGGAAGTGGCCGGTGAGGTCGACCGGGCACACGTCCTGCAGCACGATGTTCTCCGCGCCGGGACCGCGCAGCGCGATATTGGTGAACGGCTGGATCATCTCGTCGACCCGGCTCCCGATCGTGGTGTAGCGCACGCCGGGCACCGTGTCGCCGCCCGCGTTCAGCTCGACCATGAACGGCGAGCCCGCCGCCTGCTGCACCGCCGCCCGCGAGGTGACCTGCTCGAACGCCCACCACAGCCCCGGGATCGAATTCGCTAGCGGCACCAGCCCGAACATCACCCCGCCGTAGCTGGGCGAGGCCAGCCCCACCCACTGCCCCACCCGGTCGGCGCCGCCGAGCTTGTTGACGAAATATCGAGTCACGTTGGCGCCCTGCGAGAAACCGACGAGGTCCACGCGGGCCGCGCCGGTCGCCGCCAGCACCCGGTCGACGAAGTCGCCGATCTGCCGGGCCGACAGCCACAGATCCTCGGTGCCGAAGCTGCGCACCGCGTCCGGTTTACCGCCGTAGTTCAGGGCGAAGACGCAGAACCCCGCACGCACGAGGGCGGGTCCTATTGCCGACCAGTCCGTATAGGCCGAGGCGTCGGTTCCGTGCGCCAGCACCACCGGACGCGGATGCCTGGAACCGGGACGGCAGCCGAAGTCGTTGGTGCCCTCCGGGGTTGCCCCCGGATGGGCCTCGAGGTACCAGGACGCCGACAGATGCTCCTCCTGCGGCGGGGCCGGCTCGGTGGGCACCACCGGCGGCCGGTACCCGGGAGGCGGAACCGGTTCGGCGACGGCCGATGCCGCGCCCACCACGGTCCCCCCGCCCAGCACCAGCGCACAGGCCAGCGCACCCGCCACCCCGGCATACCGCCGTTGTGAAACGTCCCGAGGTCGTCGACCTCTCCGTTGTCCCATGCCACGAATCATTCCCCGAACAGGCGGGAATTATCCGACCTTTCGCGGCTTCTCGTCGCGCGATCGGGACCACGGCCGCCGCTACTTCCCGGGAGCCTCGTCGTCGGCGAGGATCCGGTAGAGCGAGCGACGCGCCTCGGTGAGCACCTCGGCGGCCTTGCCCGCCTGCTCCGGCGTCCCGGCGCGCGCCACCTGCGCGACCGCGCCCATCAGCTGACCTACCAGTTCGCGCAGGTCCAGCGCCTGGTCGCCGACGCCGTCGCGGACCTCCTGCCAGGGGTCGCCGAGTTCGTCGCGTTGCGATGCCACGTACTCGGTCCCGGCGTCGGTCAGCTTGGCGGTCTTGCGACCGGCGACCTTCTCGATGAGTACCAGACCCTCGTCCTCGAGCTGCGAGAGCGCGGGGTAGATCGACCCCGGGCTGGGGCGCCAGACGTCCTCACTGCGCTCGCGGATCTGCTGGATCAGCTCGTAGCCGTGCATCGGCCGCTCCTGTAGCAGCAGCAGGATCGCCGCGCGGACATCGCCGCGCCGCCCGCGGCCGCCGCGTCCCCGACCGCGGCCGAACGGTCCGCCGAAACCGCCGAACCCCGGCCCGAAATCCGGGCCGAACGGGCCGAAGCCGGGGCCGAAGCCATGCGGACCGTGCCCGCCCCGCGGGTGCCGACGGAACTGTTCGCGGCCTCCGGGCCGCGGGCCACGCCGGAATCCCCGGCCGCCCATCTCCACGTCTTCCATGACTGTGCCTCCTTCAGGCTTGTCTTCGGTTGACGTCATCAACGATATATCGGCAATGCATCTTCGACAACTGTGAGGGCCGACACAAGCCAACCGACCCCCGGCCGGTACCCGCGCTTCCGCTAGGTCGACCGAATCCAGTTGCCGTGGAAACCCGCGGGCACGCGATGCGGCAGGTGGATGCTCGCGGCCGTCTCCAGGGTCTGGGCATCGAGGATGACCAGGTCGCTTCGGTCGGTCGGGGCGTCGTAGACGAAACCCATCAGGACCCCCTCGTCCTCGGCGGCATCGGGCGCCGACGGCTCGAACACGAACTCCCCCAGGCTCTTTCCGGCACCGAACGAGCGGGTGGCGGTGGTTCCGGAGAGCAGGTCGTGCTTGTACAGCGTCGCGGCCCCGCCCCCGTGCGCCCCGACCGCGGGCACGTATCCGTAACGGTGCCGCTTGCCGGTGCGGCGCTCGTCCATCCGCGGAAACTCCTGGCTCCGATCGTCGAAGCGGCACTGTCGGACCTTGCCCGCGTTCAGGTCCACCTCCCAGCGCTCCAACGTGGGCGGGCCCTCGTTGGGGCCGAGCCGGTCGGCGTCGAACATCTTCGGGTGCCGCACCACGTCCAGCACGATGGTGTCGCCGTCGTCGTAGGCGTTGAGGGGATGGAAGACGTAGCAGGGCTCGATATCGAACCAGCGCATATCGGCACTGCCACCCGCACGGGGCATGACGCCGACGCGGGCCTGATACTTCGGGTTCCAGGCGTAGGGCAGTCGCCGGTCCTTGGCGGGCGAGACTTGTTTCGCCGCCGGCGGATTCGGCAGCCGGAGGCGGCCGATCACGGCCGACAGCAGCAGCCGCACCGGCAGCCGGAGCCCGCGCGGCACCGCCATCTCGGCGGTGACCCGGGGGTCGACGGTGACGGGAAGGTCGTAGAGGATCACGTAGTTCTCGGTCAGCGAGAAGTCGTGCATCATGGGCGCGCCGCGGACCTCGATGTCGACCGTGCGTTTCGCCCGGCCGTCCACGCCGATCACCGAGTACTGCACCCGGTTGCCGCCCCGGAACGAGTACGACACCGCATGCAGCTCACCGGTGTCGGGGTCGCGTTTGGGATGGGCGGTGTATCCGCCGCTGATCGTGCCGTCGAAATCGCAGATGCCGACCGTATCGAGTTCGTCGGTCAGTTCATAGTTCGGCAGTCCGGCCTCGACCAGCGCCAGCGTGCGGCCCGCGTGGCCGATGACGTTGGTGTTGGCGCCGACGCCCCGCGCGCGCACCAGCGGCTGCTCGCCCAGCGCCGCGGAGGTGGCCGGGCCCCGGACCCAGCGATTGCGGTACCACTCGGCGGCGCCGTCGCGGATGCGCACGCCGTGCACCATGCCGTCGCCGGAAAACCAGTGGTATAGAGCGGGATCCAGCTCGCCGACCGGATTGGGTCCGTTGCGCAGATAGCGACCGTCGAGGTGGTCCGGGATGGCCCCGGTGACCGGGAGATCGGTGAGCGTGTGCTCCTGCTGGACAGGGGAGAACACCCCCGCGAGGTAGCGATTGTCCATAAGGACTCCCCAGATAGGCATAACCAAGTTATGTTTCATACAATAACCGGGTTATGCAGAGGAGACAATGGTGAGTTCCCGGCAGCAGAGCACCGCGCGACGCCGCGGCGCGGCCACCCGCGAGCAACTGCTGGAGACCGGCCTGGCGATGCTGGAGGAGGCCGGCCCCGAGGCGCTGCAGGCCCGGCGGGTGGCCGCGGCCGCCGGGGCCTCGACGATGACGGTCTATACCCACTTCGGCGGGATGACGGGACTGCTGGAAGCCCTTGCGGCCGAGGCGTTCACGCGGTTCGGCACGGCACTGGCGAGCATCGCGCACACCGATGACCCGGTCGCCGACTTCTTCGCGCTGGGCTACGCGTATCACAGTTACGCGCTCGCCAGCCCGCAGCGGTACCGGCTGATGTTCGGCCTGACCGCACAGCACACCCGGCAACCCCTCGCCTGCGATTTCACCGCCGGTCCGGTCTCGGAGGCGGTCGGCGCGGAAACCTTCGAACACCTCGTCGACGCGGTGCAGCGGATGATCGACGGCGGACAGCTGCGCCAGGACCCCGCGCGGCCGGTGGCCGCACGCGTGTGGGCGTTGATGCACGGTGCGGTGATGCTGGAGGTGAGCAAGTATCTGGGCCCCGAAGGCAACGGCGTCGCAACGGTGCTCGTCCCGGCGACGGTGGATCTGCTCGTCGGGATGGGGGCGGATCGGGCCGAGGTCGATCGGTCCCTGCAGCGGACGATCGAGCGGATCACCGGCAGTCAGCCCTAGTCGGGGGCGTCGAGATGCGGAGCGCCCGTTACGGTTCCGCGAGGCCGTGGCGGTAGGCGTACCGGACGGCATCGGCGCGGTTGCGAGCGCCGATCTTGGCGAACGCGTTGTTGATATGGGTTTTCACCGTGGTCTCCCCGACATACAGCGCGGCCGCGATCTCGGCGTTGCTCAGACCCTGCCCGATCAAGCCGATCACCTCGGCCTCACGGCCGGTCAGGCCGTCGGGCCGTTCCGGCGGCTTCCGCCCGGCGGACTCGTCAGATCGCGACAGCGCGGCCACCAGGCGCTGCGACACCGTGGCATCGAAGGTGGACTGCCCGGCGGCCGCCGCCCGAATCGCCGCCGCGATCTCCACCCGGCCCGCGTCCTTGGTCAGATAACCCCGCGCACCCGCCCGGAGCGCCGCCACGATGGACTCGTCGTCGGAATAGGTGGTCAGCACCAGAACCGCGGTGGCAGAACGTGTTTCGGTGATGCGCCGAGTCGCCTCGACGCCGTCCAGCACAGGCATCCGCAGATCCATCAGCACCACGTCGGGGCGCGACTCGGCCACGACCGCGAGCGCCTGTGCACCGTCGCCGACCGCGCCGACGACGTGCACCTCGTCGACGAGCCCGAGCAGCGCGACCAGGCCTTCTCGCATCACCTGCTGGTCGTCGACCACCAGCACCCGGATCGGGTCGCCGGGCTGCTGCCCGCTCATTGCGGCACCTCCGCCGTCACCAGCCAGCCGCGTTCGTCCGGACCCGCGGACAGCGTGCCACCGACCAGCGCGATTCGCTCTCCCATACCGATCAGGCCATATCCGCCGGACTGCTCGTCGCGGGTCGCCGTGCCGTCCAAGGGGTTCCGCACCGACAGCCGCACCCGCTCCGGCAGGAATGCCAGCGTCACGGCGACCGGTTGGCCGGGCGCGTGTCTGCCCGCGTTGGTCAACGCCTCCCGCGCGGCCCGCAGCAGCGATACCGTCGCCGCCGGGCCCACCGCCCGCGGCGCACCATCGATCCGGCACTCCGCATCCAGGTGATGGTCGCGCCGGTAGGACTCGGCCAGCCGGCGCACCGCGTCGGGCAGCGGCGGGACGTCGTCGCGCAGCGCGGCCACCGCGCCGCGCGCCTCGGCGAGCCCATCGACGGCCAGCCGCCGCGACTGCCGTACTCGAGCGAGCGCTCCGTCGAGATCCCCCTTCTCGCTCAGCAGCGCCTCGGCCACCTCCAACTGCACGCTGAGCGCGCCGAGCGAGTGCGCCAGGACGTCGTGCATCTCGCGGGCGATCCGGGCCCGCTCGTCCAGCGCGGCCGCGCGGGTGTGCTCGTGCTGCGCGCGCCGGGTCTGCTCCAGCAACTGTTCGGTCTGCCGGACCCGGATCCGGTATTGGCGCCGAGACAACCCGAGCAGCAGGACGATCAGCAGGATTCCCGCGTATGCAGCCAGTGTCGTCGCCGTTCGCCCGGCCAGCAGCAGGCTTCCGGCGAGGACGGCGACGGTGGCGACGAAGACACCCGCGATGACCGCGACACGCAGGACCACGTGCTCCGCGACGACGCTCGTCGCCGCGCACAGCAAGACCAGCGCCGACGAGTCCGGCGCGGGTCCGCACGCGGCGGCCGCCACCACCGTGCAGACCGCCATCGCGGCCAGCGACAACCGCGGGCGCCGACGGCGGTAGACGGCGTAGACCATCCAGCAGGCGTACGCCGCCCCGAGCATCACCCACAGCCACACCGCGACCGGGGAATGGTGGTTGAACACCACGTTCACCCCGAGCAGCGCCGTGCCCACGATCCGCATGAGCGGGCCGGATTCCGGATCCCCGCCCAGCAGCGATCGACCGACCCGCCGCAGCCGCTCCATCGCACTCCTCCTCTCCGGTACCTCAGCATTCTTGCCTGCTCCGTGGCGGGGCGAGTCGGCCCCCGGGTGGAGATCGTCTTCTCCACCCGGGCGCCGAAGTGGACGGGCGGGGTGCGTGACTACCGTTTCCGACGACCACCCGCAGCCCCACGGAGAGTGTCCGATGACCGAAACCGCAGTACTGCCAAGCCCTTCCGCATCCCGGCCGCGCTCGCGCAGGGCAGGGAACCTCTTGTTCACGGTGGCCGCCATCGGGCTGTCGCCCGCGGTCTTCTACGTGCTCCTCGCACTCGGCCGCACCGAGTTCGTCGCCCTGGTGTGGTCGACGATCGCGGCCGGGCTGTGGGTGATCGTCGTCGCGGGATTCCAGCGCCGGATCGATGGGCTCGCCGCCTTCGCCTTCTGTCTCAACGCGCTCGGGCTCGCCCTGGCCCTGCTGGGTGGCGACGACCGCATGATGCTGATCAAGGAACCCGTGACGTCCGCGGTGATCAGCGTCCTGCTGCTGGCCAGTTGCGTGGTCGGCCGCCCCGCCCTGTTCGGCATGGCGCAACGCCTGCACGCGCCCGGACGGAACCGGGACCAGCTGTGGAACACGCTGTGGCACAGCGATTCCGAGGTCAGGCAGGCATTCCGGCGATCGACCGCCGTGTGGGCCACCGGGCTCGCCGTCGACGCGGTCGTGCGGCTGCTGCTGATCTTCGCCCTGCCGGTCTCGGTCGCCGTCGGCCTGATGAACCCGGTGCAGTGGGCCATCATCGGCCTACTGGTGCTCTACACCCTGCGCGGCCGCCGCCGCCTCGATATCAAGGCCCGGCTGGCGCGGCTGGCCGCACCGGCGGCTTGACCCGTCGCCCTCCGAGCGCGACGGCGGCCACCTGGCGCGGCGCCCGAATCCTGGCGTCGCGGACCAGATGGCCGCCGGACCGATCGCTGCCAACCCGACGAGCGATCGATCCCGGAACGCACGAACCGGCGATCGGTGGGTGGTCCACCGATCGCCGGTCGTGCTCAGGAATGTGTCATCGCGACAGCGACTTGCGCAGATCGGTGACGGTGGCACGGCGCTCGTAGGCGATCCAGCCGAAGATCGCGGCGAGCACCAGCGGGAAGATCGCCATCGCGGGCTTGTCGGCGATGAACGCCTGCGTCCCGGCGGCGAGCACGGTGAGAACCGACAGTCCCGCGGCGGCCAGGGCGCTCAACCGCGGCACCATCAAACCGATGCCCCCGGCGACCTCCACCACTCCGATGAAGATGAGCAGCCCGAACGGGAAAGTCAAATTCTCCGGAGCGCTGTCGATCAAGGCGTTCGGCATCACGAGCTTCGGGCCGCCGGAGGCGATGACGAAGAAGAGCCCGAGCAGGATCTGCAGGGTCCACAGCACGCGGTTGCGCACCTTGCCCGGACGGTAGGTGGCGTCGTCGGAGAAGTGGGCGGCGGGGTTGGCGGTAGTCATTTCCGGTCCTCCTGGTCGGTCGCGCCGGGTTGGTAGCGCGTTCAACGGATAGGACGGAGCATCCTCCGAGAACTCATCGCTGTCCCCGAAAATTGCCGAAACCGAGGGAAGCGGATGCTCACCGCTCAGCCGATATCGACGGGATCGATCTGTACTCGCAGCGGCGCGTCGGAGCGGTGCGTGCTGCGGACGGCCTGGGCGGCGGTGAGGGCGCGTGACAGGGCCGCGCCCGAGCGGCGGTCCGCGCGCAGGATCATGCGCTCGACCTCGGCGGGGGAATCGCCGGAGGAGAACGGTTTCCGGACTCCCGGGGGCAGCGGCACCGGGCCGAGGACCTCGATGTCCGCGGGAAGCTTTGCCTCGCCGAGCAATTCGGCGATGGAGTCGGTGGTGCCGTCGATCGCGGCGAACCGGACGGCGGGCGGGAAGCGGACCTCGGTGCGAGCCTCCAGCTCGAACACCGCGTGAGTCACCGGATCCCAGCGCACCAGGGCTTGGACGGTGGGCAGCGACGGCTCCGCCATCACGATCACCCGGCCGCTGGAGCGGACCAGCGTGGCCGCGGACATCCAGCGGCGCAGCGCGTCCTCGGCCGCGCGCAGGTCCGCGCGGCCCAGCAGGGCCCAGCCGTCGAGCAGCAGGGCCACGCCGTAGCCGCCCGGCGCCGCCGGTTCGGCTCCGATGGTCGCGACCACGACCTGCGGCTCGTCGGGCACGTGGTCCAGCACCGACGCACCGCCGGACCCCCGTATCGGCACGCCCGGGAAGGCCCGGCCCAGTTCCTCCGCCGTCCGCGCCGCCCCGATCACCACCGCCCGCAATGCCCTCGAACCACATGACGAGCACCGGAACACCGGCTCGGTCCTAGCGCACCACCGACAGCTCGGACTGTGCGCGACCTCCCCGGAAGCACTGCGCGACAAGGCAACTCCGAGGTCGCGAGCGGAGCCCGAACGCGTGGGACCGGTTTCGCCCGATTCCGGCACACCAGCCTGTGCCGCGCCGGCTGCGGCGCCGTTTCCATCCGGCAAGGCCAGTGGTCCGTTGCAGTGGCGGCAACGGGCCGGGGTACGGCATTTCGCGCAGGACAGGGCGGGGACGTAGCCGCGGCGCGGCACCTGGACCAGTACCGACTCCCCCGCCGCCAATGCCTTACGGGCCGCGGTGAAGGCCACCGCGGGAATCCGCACAGCGCGCGCGACCGGATCTCGTTCCAGCGCAACATCACTGTCGCCGGGAGCGCTGATCCGGGGCGCGCACTGTCGCACCACTGCCCGATCGGCGAGCAGATCGTGCGCCCAACCGGATTCGACGACAGCCTGGATCTCGGCGGTCCGCGAGAAGCCCCCGGCGACGAACGCCGCACCCGTCTCGTGCGCCCGCAGCATCGCCACCTCCCGCGAATGCGGGTACGGCGATCGTGGCTCGGCGTACATATCGTCCCCGTCGTCCCAGATCGCGATGAGCCCCAGATCCTGCGCGGGCACGAAAACCGCGCTGCGCGTGCCGATCACGACGCGTGCCGTGCCCCGCAGCGCCGCCAGCCAGCGCCGGTAGCGAGCCGCCGGACCCAGTCCGGCCGCCAGACCGACGGCCGCCTCCCCCACCAGCTCCGCACAGGCCGCCGACACCCGATCCAGATCTCGCTGATCGGGGACGATCAGCACCGCACTGCGCCCACTCCCCACCACCACGGCCGCCAGCTCCGCCAGCCGCCGCGCCCAATCCTCCCCCGGGACCGCCTGCCACGCCGCCCGGGGGCCCTTGCCCTGCGCCAGCGCACGCAGGAACGAGGAGCCGTGCCGGTACCTCCCCCAGGCTTGGTCCTTCAAGAGATCAACGGGCACAACAAAATTCGCCCCGGAGTCACCGACCGCACCCCCCGCGCCACGAGTGCCGGGCGCACCGTCGTCGGCGAGCATCCCGGGAGACATCGCACCGTCCGAGCCGCCGCTGTCGACCGAATCCTTCTGCGCGCGTGGCTTTTCCGCCTCCACCTTTGCGTGTCGGGGTGGGATGGCCAGGCGCAGGACATCGGCTCGGGTCCCCGCGTAGCGGGCCGCGACCGCGGTGACCAGACGCAGGATTTCCGGGGTCAGGACGCGTTCGCCGGAGACCACGCGCTCCAGCTTCATCAATCGGCCGGTGTGGTCGGTCTTTTCGAGGCGGTCCAGGACGAACCCGTCGATCAAACGGCCCGAGAAACGCACACGGACGCGCACACCCGGTTGGGCGAGCGCGTCCATGTCCGCGGGGACCAGGTAGTCGAAATCCCGATCCAGATGTGCCGGTTCCAGCATCGGCAGCACCCGTGCGATGGGGCGCGCCACCGGTGCGTCGGCTGGCGCTTCGGGCCCGGCCTCGGTCAATGGCAGCCGATCACAACCCTGCCGCGGCGCGCAGCTTGTCGGCCCGATCGGTGTTCTCCCAGGGCAGGTCGACGTCGGTGCGGCCGAAGTGGCCGTAGGCGGCGGTGGGCGCGTAGATCGGGCGCAGCAGGTCCAGATCGCGGATGATCGCGCCCGGGCGCAGGTCGAACACCTCGGCGATGGCCGCCGAGATCCTGGTCGGATCGATCGTCTCGGTGCCGAAGGTCTCCACGAACAGGCCGACCGGGGCGGCCTTGCCGATGGCGTAGGCGACCTGCACCTCGACCCGCTCGGCCAGTTCGGCGGCGACGACGTTCTTGGCGACCCAGCGCATGGCGTAGGCGGCCGAGCGGTCCACCTTCGACGGATCCTTACCGGAGAAGGCACCGCCGCCGTGGCGGGCCATGCCGCCGTAGGTGTCGACGATGATCTTGCGGCCGGTCAGCCCGGCGTCGCCCATCGGGCCGCCGAGCACGAACTTGCCGGTCGGGTTCACCAGCAGCCGGAAATCGGAGGTGTCGAACGGTTCGGGCAGCTCCAGATCGGCCAGTACCGCGTCCACGACCTTCTCGCGGATATCGGGGGACAGCAGATTGTCCAGGTCGATATCGGCGGCGTGCTGGGTGGAGACCACCACCGTGTCCAGCCGCGCGGGCTTGGCGCCGTCGTATTCGATGGTGACCTGGGTCTTGCCGTCGGGCCGCAGGTAGGGCAGCACGCCGGACTTGCGGACCTCGGTCAGCCGCCGCGACAGCCGGTGCGCCAGCGCGATCGGCAGCGGCATCAGCTCCGGGGTCTCCTTGGTGGCGAAGCCGAACATCAGGCCCTGGTCGCCCGCGCCCTGGCGCTCGATCTCGTCGTCGGAGCCGCCGACCCGGGCCTCGTGCGAGGTGTCCACGCCTTGGGCGATATCGGGCGACTGCGCGCCGATCGCGATGTTCACGCCGCAGGAGTTTCCGTCGAAACCCTTTGCGGACGAGTCGTATCCGATCTCGAGCACCTTCTCGCGGACGATCTTCGGGATATCCGCGTAGGCCGAGGTGGTCACTTCACCGGCGACGTGCACCTGGCCCGTCGTCACCAAGGTCTCGACCGCGACACGGCTGCGGGGGTCCTGCGCGAGCAGCGCGTCGAGGACGGAATCGCTGATGGCATCACAGATCTTGTCCGGATGACCCTCGGTCACGGACTCGCTCGTGAATAGCCGGCTACCGGACGTGCGCACAGTTCTTCCCTCTCCCTCAACGGGTCTTCGTACCGGGTTGCGACAGTAACGAACTCGCGTCACCGCGCAACCCTTTGTCTCAGACTATTCCAAACCACCGACGCGGTGCGGTTCCGGTGCCCGCGCGGCGCCGCTACCAGCGGCTACCGCCCGTCACTACCCGCTACCGCCTCCACAGGGCCCCGTTTTGGCAGTCGGTGCAACTTCGCGCGTAATGCCATTGTGCACTGCGCGCGTCTTTGCATACTAGGCCGAAACCATTTGCGCCTCAGCGCAACAGCGGTCCCAGCGCATCCAGTACGCGGCTGGCCAGCAACAACTTCGACCCGTGGTCGAGCGACTGTTCGGTGCCGTCGGCGCCGAGCAGCCAGCCGTCGTTGTTGTCCACCTCGAACGCCTTACCCTCGCCGACCGCGTTGACCACGAGCAGATCGCAGCCCTTGCGCTCGAGCTTGGCGCGCGCGTGGGTGAGCACATCGCCGTGCTCGTCCCCGGTCTCCGCGGCGAATCCGACGATCGCCAGCCCGGGCAGGCGGCCGTCGCGCCGGGCCTGCACGAGGCCCGCCAGGATGTCGCGGTTCTTGGTAAGATCGATCCGGTCGGGTTCGCCCGCACCCTTCTTGATCTTGGCTGCGGCGACGTTGGTGGGCCGGAAGTCGGCCACCGCGGCCGCCATGATCACCGCATCGGCCCCGACGGCGTGCTTATCGACCGCGACACCGAGCTGCTCGGCGGTGGTCACGTGCTCCAACTCGACCGAGGCCGGTGGCTCCAGAGCGATGGTGTTGCCGACGACCAGCGTGACGTGGGCGCCGCGCTGGGCGGCCAGCCGGGCCAGTGCGAAACCCTGCTTGCCCGAGCTGCGGTTGCCCAGGAATCGCACCGGGTCCAGCGGTTCGCGCGTGCCGCCCGCCGACACCACGATGCGGCGGCCCTCCAGGTCGCGCGGGATGGCATCGGCGCGCTCGAGCAGCAGCGACGCCAGCGCGAAGATCTCCTCGGGCTCGGGCAGGCGCCCCGGGCCGGTGTCGGCGCCGGTCAACCGGCCCGCGGCCGGCTCCATGACGATGGCGCCGTGCGAGCGCAGGGTCGCGACGTTCGCGGCCGTCGCCGGGTGCTCCCACATCTCGGTATGCATGGCCGGGGCGAACAGCACCGGACATCGCGCGGTGAGCAGCGTGGCCGTGAGCAGGTCGTCGGCGCGGCCCATGGCCGAACGCGCCATCAGGTCGGCCGTCGCCGGGGCGATCACCACCAGGTCGGCCTCCTGACCGAGGCGCACGTGGGGCACCTCCGGGACGTCGGCGAACACGCCCGTATTCACCGGGTTGCCCGACAGCGCCTCGAACGTGGCCTTGCCGACGAACTGCAACGCCGACTCGGTGGGGATCACCCGGACGTCATGCCCGGTCTCGGTGAATTTGCGAACGAGCGAGCATGCCTTGTAGGCGGCGATTCCGCCGCCCACGCCGACAACGATCCGCATATGTCTAGCCTCTTCGGTCCGGTGGAGGTGGGCGGCGGTAAGCCCCTACGTCACTCGCCTTCGGAGTGCTCGAGCAGGTCGGAGTGGATCTCGCGCATCGCCACCGACAGCGGCTTCTCCTGCAGGCCCGGCTCGACCAGCGGGCCCACGTACTCGAGGATGCCGTCGCCGAGCTGGTTGTAGTAATCGTTGATCTGGCGCGCCCGCTTGGCCGCGTAGATGACCAGCGCGTACTTCGACGACGTGCGCTCGAGCAGCTCGTCGATCGGCGGGTTGGTCAGGCCCACCGGGGTGTCGTACGCGGGCACGGTCTTGGTGTCGCTCACTGGTGAGGCTCCTGCGGGTCGTGGTGGAAATCCAGCCGGTTGCGAGCATGGGGGCGGTCCCGGCAGTCGCCGAGACGACGAATGCCATCGGACCCATGGCCCGATAACGAGGGCCGTCGGCCCGATCGGCCGCCCTTATCTCGAATTTGTGCTAACGAACAACGATACCAACTGCTCACAGGCACTGGTCAGGTCGTCGTTCACGATCACGGTGTCGAACTCGTCACACGCCGCGAGTTCGGTTCTCGCGGTCTGCAGGCGACGCTCTATCACCTCGGGCGATTCTGTGCCACGCCCGGTCAGCCGCGCCACCAGCTCGTCCCAGCTGGGCGGGGCCAGAAAGACCAGCACGGCCTCCGACGTCGCCGCTCGGATCTGCCGCGCCCCCGCCAAGTCCACCTCCACGAGCACCGGTTTACCGGCGGCGACCGCCGCGCGGACCGGTGCGGCCGGGGTGCCCGACCGCTGCAGGCCGCCGTGGATATCGGCCCACTCCAGCAATTCCCCCTGTTCGATCATGGCGTCGAACTCGGCCCTCGTCACGAACCGGTAGTCGCGGCCGTCGACCTCCCCGGGCCGCGGGGCCCGGGTGGTGGCCGACACACTGAAGACCAGGTCCGGCAGCCGCTCGCGGACACACCGGACCACAGTGGACTTGCCGACGGCCGAGGGGCCGACCAGTACTACCAGCCGACCCTTCTGCGTGTGCTCGACCACCCTCGGATCAGGCTTGGTCGAACTTCGCCAGCAACGCCTTGCGCTGGCGATCGCCCAGGCCCCGCAGACGGCGGGTCGGTGCGATCTCCAGCTCGCTCATGATCTCCGCCGCCTTGACCTTGCCGACCTTGGGCAGGGCCTCCAGCAACGCCGACACCTTCATCTTGCCCAGGACCTCATCGGTCTCGGCATCCTTCAGGACCGTCTTCAGGTCGGTGCCGCCACGCTTCAGGCGCTCCTTGAGCTCTGCCCGAGCGCGGCGAGCGGCAGCCGCCTTCTCCAAAGCAGCGGCGCGCTGCTCGTCAGTCAGCTGGGGAAGGGCCACGGTTCCTCCGTCTCATCGTTCATTGCTTCATCTCCCGCCGGTAACCCGGCGGTCTGTGCGACCGTACCCACGCGGCGTGCCGATTGCGAACCCACCCCCCAGGTCAGCGCCGGATTCGGGCACGGTAGCGGCCGTGCGGACGCCCCCTCACCCACGATTCCGCCGGTTGCGCAGATCCTACCGCCGAATTCGCCCGCAGCCTCGTGGCCTGCGGTTTTCACCGCCGTAACCGGGCAAATGACCGGTTCGGCGACGGACTCGAGGCGTCGTAATCCACCCGTTATCCCGCGACCAGGACTTTTCTGGATTTTTCGGCGTGTCGCACGTTTTCGACCCCGCGTGTCGCTTTAGGAGACCTCCCCGGAGTCGCGAGCGAGAACTGCTCGGCCGCCCACAGACACCCCTCTCGGGCCCCGAAAGGGCCGCCTACAGCGGTAAACACAGGCATGTAGTTTCCCGGACGGGCGCGGCGGACGGGACGCGCAGCGGGGCTCCGGCGCCCACCCCGGGCGCCGGATCGCTCAGTTCTGCAGAAACGCGAACGAGTCGGTGAGTTCCTTGGTCCGTGAGCGCAATGCCTCGACGGAGGGCCCCGCGGCGAGCACCTCGCGGGAGGCGGCGGGAACGGCCGCGGCGAAGCTGTCGCGCGGCACCAGCGCCCGGACGGATTCGGGCCCGCCGCCCTGCGCACCGACGCCGGGCATCAGGATCGGGCCGTTGAGCAGGCGCAGGTTCGGCACCTCCGCCACGGTGGCGCCGACGACCACGCCCACCGAACCGAAGGCGGAGCCGACATTGCGGACGGCCGCGTCGTCGACGACGGACTGGGCGATCGTGCGCCCATCGGCCGCCGTGATCCGCTGCAACTGCGCGGCTTCCGGGTTCGAGGTGGCCGCGAGCACGAAAATTCCGCGGTCGTTGGCCGCCGCTAGCTCCAAAGCCGGTGCGAGCGAACCGAATCCGAGATAAGGCGAGGCCGTCACCGCATCGCAGCCGAGCGGGCCGTCACCGAGCCATGCCGCGGCGTAGGCGGCCATCGTGGAGCCGATATCGCCGCGTTTGGCGTCGGCGAGCACCAGGGTGCCCGCCTCGCGCAGCGCGGCGATGGTGTCCTCGAGGACCATGAAACCGCCCGAACCGTAGGCCTCGAAAAACGCCACCTGTGGTTTGACCAGGGCCACCTCGCCGGCGAAGGCGTCGACGCAGGTGTCGGCGAAGCGCTTCAGGCCGTCGAGGTCCTCGGTCAGGTCCCAGGCGCGCAGTAGCGACGGATGGGGGTCGATGCCGACGCACAGCGGGCCGCAGCGGCCCATCGCCTCGCGCAGCCGAACGCCGAACGAGGTCACCGCGTCACCGCGGCGGGCCGCGCGTCCGCGGCAGCACCGGCGGCCGCCAGTTCCCGATCGGCGTCCGCCAGTTCCTGATCGATGATCGCCAGTTCCCGATCTATGGCCGCGAGGTCCCGTTCCGCGACGGCCGGTTCCCGCTCGGCGGGTTCACGGTCGATCCGCGGCGTGGAGCGGAAGCCGACGGTGCTGTACCCGCCGACGTTGCGCATACCCCGGATGTCGCCCCCGCCCGCTGGGGCCTGCATCTCGACCGATCGCCGCCGCGGTTTCACTCGCCCGGCGCCGACCGGCCGAGCTCCCGCGCCAAACCCGATGGTTCCCACCGCTGTCTCCTGTCAGCTTGTCAGCCTCGCAGTACGGCGTGCAGCTCCTGCAGCGAGCGCACCCCGATTCCGCCGTTGATCGTTGCCTCGATGCCCTGCACGGCCGCGGCCGCGCCCTGCACCGTCGTAATACACGGAATATTGGCCCCCACTGCGGCGGTGCGGATCTCGTAGCCATCCACCCGCGGTCCCGAGTTGCCGTAGGGAGTATTGAACACGATGTCGATCTCGCCATCCTTGATCTGGTCGACAATCGACGGTCCGGGCGGCGCCGCGTCGCCGCCCGGGACCGGCTGCGGGTCCGAGTGCTTGCGCACCGTCTCGCACGGAATCCCGTTGCGGCGCAGCATTTCCGACGTGCCCTCGGTGGCCACGATGCGGAACCCCAGATCGTGCAGCCGCTTGACCGGGAACACCATCGCCCGCTTGTCCCGGTTGGCGATGGAGACGAAAACCGTGCCCTCGGTGGGCAGCGATCCGTAGGCGGCGGTCTGACTCTTGGCGAAGGCCGTGCCGAAATCGGCGTCGATGCCCATCACCTCGCCGGTGGACTTCATCTCCGGCGACAGCAGCGAGTCGATACCGGCGCCGTCGGGGCGGCGGAAGCGGTGGAACTGCAGCACCGCCTCCTTGACCGCGACCGGCGCGTCCAGCGGCGCGTGACCGCCGTCGCCCTCGGCGGGCAGCATGCCCTCCTTGCGGAGCTCGGCGATGGTGGCGCCCAGCATGATTCGCGCCGCCGCTTTGGCCAGCGGCACCGCCGTGGCCTTGGAGACGAACGGAACCGTCCGGCTGGCACGGGGATTGGCCTCGAGCACGTAGAGCACGTCGTCCTTCAGCGCGTACTGCACGTTCAGCAGCCCGCGCACGCCGATGCCCTTGGCCAGCGCCGCCGTGGACCGGCGCACCGCCTCGATATCGCTGCGGCCCAGGGTGATCGGCGGCAGCGCGCACGCCGAGTCGCCGGAGTGGATACCGGCCTCCTCGATATGCTCCATCACGCCGCCCAGATAGACCTCGTCGCCGTCGCACAGCGCGTCGACGTCGATCTCGATGGCGTCCTCGAGGAAGCGGTCGACCAGCACCGGGTGCTCGGGGCTCAGCTCGGTGGCCCGAGAGATGTAGCCCTCCAGGGACTGCTCGTCGTAGACGATCTCCATGCCGCGCCCGCCGAGCACGTACGACGGCCGCACCAGCACCGGATAGCCGATATCGGCGGCGATCTTCTCGGCCTGCTCGAAGGTGGTGGCGGTGCCGTACTTCGGCGCCGGGAGCCCGGCCGCGAGCAGCACGTCCCCGAATTCGCCGCGGTCCTCGGCCAGGTCGATGGCCGCCGCGGAGGTGCCCACGACCGGGACGCCCGCCTCGGTCAGCCGCTGCGCCAGGCCCAGCGGCGTCTGCCCGCCGAGCTGCACGATCACGCCAGCGACCGTGCCGGACTCGCGCTCGGCGCGGTACACCTCGAGCACGTCCTCGAAGGTGAGCGGCTCGAAGTAGAGCCGGTCGGCGGTGTCGTAGTCGGTGGAGACGGTCTCCGGGTTGCAGTTGACCATCACCGTCTCGTACCCGGCGGACGACAGCGTCTGCGCCGCGTGCACACACGAGTAGTCGAATTCGATGCCCTGACCGATGCGGTTCGGGCCCGAGCCGAGGATGATCACCTTCGCGCGCTCGCGCTGCGGCGCCACCTCCGACTCCGCGCCCGGGTCGAGTTCGTAGCTCGAGTAGTGGTACGGCGTCTTGGCCTCGAACTCGGCCGCGCAGGTGTCGACGGTCTTGTACACCGGGCGGATGCCGAGCCGGTGGCGCAGCTCGCGCACGCCGTTCTCGCCCGCCAGTTCCGGTCGCAGCGCGGCGATCTGGCGATCGGACAGCCCGTAGTGCTTCGACCGGCGCAGCAGCGACTCGTCCAGCACCGGAGCGTCGAGGACCTCGGTGCGCAGCTCGACCAGCCCGGCGACCTCGGCGACGAACCACGGGTCGATGCCCGAGGCGGCGGCGACGTCCTCGATGCTCGCGCCCAGTCGCAGCGCCCGCTCCACCTGGTAGATGCGCCCCTCGGTGGGGACGCGCAGGTCGTCGAGAATCGCGGGGACATCGGTCCATTCGCCGTCCGGCCCGGTCCAGAAGCCGGTGGCCTTGGTCTCCAGTGAGCGCAGCACCTTGCCCAGGGCCTCGGCGAAGTTGCGGCCCAGGCTCATCGCCTCGCCGACCGACTTCATGGTGGTGGTCAGCGTCGGGTCGGCGCCGGGGAACTTCTCGAACGCGAACCGCGGCGCCTTGACGACCACGTAGTCGAGCGTGGGCTCGAAGCAGGCCGGGGTCTCCTTGGTGATGTCGTTGACGATCTCGTCGAGGGTGTAGCCGATGGCCAGCTTGGCGGCGATCTTGGCGATCGGGAAACCGGTCGCCTTGGAGGCCAATGCGGACGAGCGCGAGACGCGCGGGTTCATCTCGATCACGATCAGGCGGCCGTCGGCCGGATTCACCGCGAACTGGATATTGCAGCCACCGGTGTCGACGCCGACCTCGCGCAGGATGGCGATGCCGAGATCGCGCATCTTCTGATATTCGCGGTCGGTGAGAGTCATTGCGGGAGCGACGGTTACGGAATCGCCGGTGTGCACGCCCATCGGGTCGACGTTCTCGATCGAGCACACGACGACCACGTTGTCGCGGCCGTCGCGCATCAGCTCGAGCTCGAATTCCTTCCAGCCCAGGATGGATTCCTCGATGAGCACGTTGGCAGTCGGCGACGCCGCGAGGCCGCCGCCCGCGATCCGGTCGAGATCGTTGTCGTTGTAGGCCATTCCGGAGCCCAGCCCGCCCATGGTGAAGGAGGGTCGCACGACGACCGGGAAGCCCAGCTCCGCGACGGTTTCGCGCACCTCCTCCATCGTATAGCAGACCTTGGAACGGGCCGACTCGCCACCGACCTTCGCGACGATGTCCTTGAACTTCTGCCGGTCCTCACCGCGCTGGATGGCCTCGAAATCGGCGCCGATCAGCTCGACCCCGTACTTCTCCAGCACCCCGCGCTCGTGCAGCGCGACGGCGGTGTTCAGCGCGGTCTGGCCGCCCAGCGTCGCGAGAATCGCGTCCGGGCGCTCCTTGTCGATGACCTTCTCGACGAATTCCGCCGTGATGGGCTCCACATAGGTGGAATCGGCGAACTCCGGGTCGGTCATGATCGTGGCCGGATTGGAGTTCACCAGCGAGACCCGCAGGCCCTCCGACCGCAGCACCCGGCACGCCTGGGTGCCGGAGTAGTCGAACTCGCAGGCCTGGCCGATCACGATCGGTCCCGAGCCGATCACCAGGATGTGGCGCAGATCCTCGCGGCGTGGCATCAGGCTCCTTCCATGAGACCGGCGAAACGGTCGAAGAGATAGGCGGCGTCATGGGGCCCGGCGGCCGCCTCCGGGTGGTACTGCACCGAGAACGCGCGGCCGTCGACCAGGTGCACACCCTCGACCGTGCCGTCGTTGGCGCAGGTGTGGCTGACCTCCGCGGCGCCGAACGGGGTGTCGAAGCGCTGCCCGGCCTCGCCCTCGAGCGCGAAGCCGTGGTTCTGCGCGGTGATGGAGATCTGCCCGGTGGCGTGGTCGACGACCGGCACGTTGATGCCGCGGTGGCCGAACTTCATCTTGTAGGTCTTCAAACCCAGTGCGCGGCCGAGAATCTGGTTGCCGAAGCAGATCCCGAACAGCGGAAGTCCTTCGCCCAGAACGGCTTTCGTGAGATCGACGGCGTCGTCCTGAGTGGCCGGGTCGCCCGGGCCGTTGGACAGGAACACCCCGTCGGGGTTCAGCTCCCTGATCCGGTCGAGCGTGACGCTCGAGGGCACCACGTGCACCCGCATGCCGCGCTCGGCGAACATCCGCGGGGTGTTGGTCTTGATGCCGAGATCGACCGCCACCACGGTGAATCGGCGCTCGCCGGTCGGCTCGATGGTGTAGACGTCGTCCGTGCTGACCTCACCGGCCAGGTCGGCGCCGAGCATCGACGGCTGGCCGTTCACCCGGGCCAGCAGTTCGTCGGCGGGCGCGGCGGCGAGGTCGCCGGAGAAGATGCCCGCCTTCATCGACCCGCGCGTGCGCAGATGGCGAACCAGCGCGCGGGTGTCGATGCCCGCGATGCCGACCACGTGCTGGCGCTCCAGTTCCTCCTGCAGCGTGGTGGTGGCGCGCCAGTTCGAGGCCCGGCGCGCCGGATCGCGCACCGCGTACCCGGCCACCCAGATCTTCTGCGACTCGTCGTCCTCGTCGTTCCAGCCGGTGTTGCCGATCTGCGGGGCCGTGGCCACCACGATCTGCCGGTGGTAGCTCGGATCGGTCAGCGTCTCCTGGTATCCGGTCATCGCGGTGCAGAACACCGCCTCGCCCAGCGTCTCGCCCACCGCGCCGTACGGCGCGCCGCGGAACATCCGGCCGTCCTCCAGCACCATCACCGCGTCGTTCACGTCTTGTCGTCTCCCGTCATCGTGCCGGTCGCGCCCTTCGTCCAGGCCGGATACACCGTCTTGTCGTCACCGCGGAACCCGGTATCCACCTCGGTCCCGGTCGGCAACGTCCAGCGAATCACCAGCACACCGTCTTCCGTCATCACCTTGCCCGCATGACCACGCTCGGTGCGCACCGCCGAGATCGCCTCCTGCGGAATCCAGATCGCGGCCGCCCCGCCGCGCTCGAGCAGGATGCCGCGCTCGAAGCGGGTCAGCTCCGCCGTGGCCCGGAAACCCAGGTCGCCCACCGTGATCCGCTGGATCCAGCTCGGCGCCAGGGTGCTGCCCAGGTACATCCCCGTGGTCGGCTCCAGCAGTTGCGCGCCGAGTTCGGCGGGCACCGGCGGCAGTTCGCCGATCGAGGACGCCTGCCGCAGCGCCCGCTTCTGCCACGCCCGGTACATGAGCCACAGGCACAGCGCGAACAGCGCCAGGAATGCGACCACCCACAGCGTTCGCTCCATCTAACGTCTCTCTTTCCCCACCGCTTTGCCGTCGCGGGCGGTGACCCGACCGCGCAGGAACGTCGCCGTCACCCGCGCGGGCAGGGTCATCGCCTCGAACGGCGTGTTGTCGGAAATGCTCGCGAGCTCCTTCGCCCGCACCGTCCACGAGGTGTCCGGCTCGACCAGCACCAGATTGGCCGGTTCGCCGACCGCGAGCGGACGGCCCTGATCGTCGAGTCCCGCGATCCGCGCGGGGTTCTCGCTCATCACGCGGGCGACGCCGCGCCAGTCCAGCAGTCCGGGCTCGACCATCGTCCGCACGATGATCGACAGCGCGGTCTCCAGGCCCAGCATGCCGGGGCGCGCCGCGGCGAATTCGCAGCACTTGTCCTGTTCGGCGTGCGGCGCGTGATCGGTTGCCACGCAGTCGATCACGCCGTCGGCCAGCGCCCGGCGCAGCGCCCGCGCGTCGGAGGCCTCGCGCAGCGGCGGGTTCACCCGGTTCACCGCGTCGTAGGTCTCGAGCCGCGAGTCGTCGAGCAGCAGATGATGCGGCGTGACCTCGGCGGTGATCGAGATCCCTTGCCCCTTGGCCCATTTCACGAGTTCCACGGTGCCCGCGGTGGAGGCATGGCAGATGTGCACGCGCGCCCCCGCGTCGCGGGCCAACAGCGCGTCGCGGGCCACGATCGACTCCTCCGCGGCGCGCGGCCATCCGGCCAGGCCCAGCCGTGCGGCCGTCGGTCCCTCGTGCGCCACGGCGCCGCCGGTCAGGCGGGGCTCCTCCGCGTGCTGGGCGATCAGCACGCCCAGCGAGTTCGCGTACTCCAGCGCGCGGCGCATGATCAGCGGGTCGTAGACGCAGTGCCCGTCGTCGGAGAACAGCCGCACCCCGGCCTCGCCCGCGGCCATGGTGCCCATCTCCGCCAGTTGCTTGCCCGCCAGCCCGACCGTGACCGCGCCCACCGGGTGCACGTCGACCAGGCCGACCTCCTGCCCGCGCCGCCACACGTGATCGGTGACCACGGCGGTGTCGGCGACCGGGCTGGTGTTCGCCATCGCGAACACCGCCGTGAATCCGCCCAATGCCGCCGCGGCGGAGCCGGATTCGATGGTCTCGGTGTCCTCGCGGCCGGGTTCGCGCAGGTGCGTGTGCAGGTCCACGAAGCCCGGCAGCAGGATCTGCCCGGTGCCGTCGACGGTCTCGGTGTCGACGATGCCCAGATCGGTCCCGATCTGGCGGATCTCGCCGTCGTCGAGCAGCACGTCGACCGGATCGCCCTCGCCGTAGAGGCGGACATTCTTGATCAGCACCCTCATGCCACCGCCTCCCCGGTTCCGATCAGCAGGCGGAACAGCACCGCCATGCGCATATGCACTCCATTGGTCACCTGCTGCAGCACAGCGGTTTTCGGAGAATCGGCCACCGATGCCGCGATCTCCATCCCGCGCAGCATCGGCCCCGGATGCAGCACCACCGCGTGGTCATCGAGCAGCGCCAGGCGCCGCTCGTTCAGCCCGTAGCTGATCGAGTACTCGCGCGCCGAGGGAAAGAAGCCGCCGTTCATGCGCTCGGCCTGGACCCGCAGCATCATCACCGCGTCCGCGCCGGGCAGCTCGGCGTCCAGCGCGTGCGACACCCGCACCGGCCACTGGTCGACGCCGACCGGCAGCAGCGTGCGCGGGGCGACCAGCACCACCTCGGCGCCGAGGATGCTCAGCAGGAAGGCATTCGAGCGGGCGACCCGGCTGTGCAGGATGTCGCCGACGATCACCACGCGCTTGCCGTCCAGCTCACCGAGCCGCTGCCGCAGCGTGAGCGCATCCAGCAGCGCCTGGGTCGGGTGCTCGTGAGTACCGTCGCCGGCGTTGATCACCGCCGGGCCCGGACCCGCGAAACCGCCCGCGCCGGCGTCGATCTCGCCGAACCAGCGGGCGATCTGATGCGCCGCGCCGGAGGCCGGATGCCGCACGATCAGCGCGTCCGCGCCCGCGGCGTGCAGGGTGAGCGCGGTGTCGCGCAGCGACTCCCCCTTCGACACCGACGAACTCGACGCGCTGACGTTGATCACGTCCGCGCTCATCCACTTGCCCGCCACCTCGAACGACACCCGGGTGCGGGTGGAGTTCTCGAAGAACACCGTCATCACCGTGCGGCCCCGCAGCGTCGGCAGCTTGCGCACCTCGCGCCCGAGCAGCGCCTGCTCGAAACGCTGTGCGTCGTTCAGCAGTTCGTCCGCGCCCGCACGATCCAGATCGGTCACCGACAGCAGATGTTTCACGCGTCGGCCTCCCCTTGATGCAGGTAGACGCCGTCGCGGCCGTCGTGTTCGGTCAAGAGCACGGAGATGTCCTCGCTGCGGGAAGTGGGCACGTTCTTTCCCACGTAGTCGGCACGGATGGGTAGTTCGCGGTGGCCTCGGTCGATCAGCACCGCCAGCTGCACCGCGCGGGGGCGGCCCAGATCGCGCAGGCCGTCCAGCGCCGACCGCACGCTGCGGCCGGAGAACAGCACGTCGTCGACCAGCACCACCAGGGCATCCTCGACACCGCCCTCGGGCACCGAGGTCCGCTCCAGCGGGCGGTGCGGGCGGTTGCGCAGATCGTCGCGATACAGCGTGATGTCCAGCGAGCCCAGGGCGGGCCGCACGCCGGAGAACTCCTCGATCCGCTCGGCGAGCCGGGCGGCGAGTGACGTTCCGCGCGTGGGGATTCCGATCAGCACGACCCGGGGGGCATCGGGATCGGCGGAATCGAGGGCGGTCTTCTCGATGATCTGGTGCGCCATGCGCGCGATGGTGCGGGCGACATCCTGCGCCGACAGCAACTCGCGCCCGGCCCGCACGAATTCGGGATCGTGGCGCTGCGAACTGCCGCCGTCGGGCCTGACGCGGCCGCCGCGGTCTTCGGGCACAGCCATGCCGACCTCCTTCCCCGCCTCGCCGGACGGTCCGTTAAAGGATGTCTTTCGAGCAGTGAGCCTAGCAGCGCTCCCGCAAACACCCGGCATCGGGGGTGCGCCTGTGAGCGCCGCCACCTGCGCGGATGTCCGAGCATCAGGCGATCGGTCCGACCGGGCGGCCGAGGTGTGGCGACGCCGGAGCACGGGCGATCGTTCATACGGCGTATACCAGAAATAGAACCTGTGTCATGCTCATGTCGTGAGCAACGAAGCCGATTTCACCGAACCGCGTCGCCTCACCTTCCGCGGATACGGCGGGATCCAGCTCGCCGGAGAGAGCTGGGGACCCGATGACGGTCCACTGGCGGTATTCCTGCACGGCGGCGGCCAGACCCGCCATTCCTGGAAGGACTCCGGCGCGGCGCTGGCCAAGGTCGGACTGCGGGCCGTGCTGCTCGACGCGCGCGGGCACGGCGAGAGCGACTGGGCGCCCGACGGCGACTACACCCGCGAGGCGATGACCGCCGACCTGCTCGGCATCCTCGCCGAGCTGGGCAGGCCCGCGATCCTCGTCGGCGCCAGCATGGGCGGACTGACCAGCCTGCTCGCGACCGCCCGGCCTGGCAGCGAGCTGATCGCGGGCGTGGTCCTGGTGGATGTGGTGCCGCGCCCGGAGCACAAGGGCGTCGAGCGGGTGCTGAAGTTCCTGGGCGGCCACCCGGAGGGCTTCGCCACCCTCGACGAAGCCGCCGACGCGGTGGCCGAGTACCTGCCGCATCGCAAGCGCCCGCGCACCACCGAGGGATTGCGCCGCAACCTGCGGCAGCGGGCGGACGGCCGCTGGTACTGGCATTGGGATCCGGCGATGATGTCCGGGCGCGGGGAGGACATAGAACTGCACAGCGCGGTCCTCGAGGATGCCGCCCGGCGGCTCACCATGCCCGTCCTGCTGGTGCGGGGACGGCTGTCGGACGTGGTGAGCGAACAGGGCGTCGCCGACTTCCGGCGCCTGGTCCCGCACCTCGAGTACGTCGAGATCGGCGGGGCGGCGCACACTGCCGCGAGCGATGTCAACGACGAATTCTCCGACGCCGTGGTCGATTTCGTGCGCGCCCACCAGCCTGCCGCCGGTCAGCCCGGACACACGGGATCGCCACGTCCGAAATACGCTTGAACATATGTTCGATAGAACGTAGATTCGAACTCATGTCGACACCGCTGCAGGGTTCGCTGCTGGACGGGTTCGGGGAGCTGGCGCTCGAGCCGCTGGACGGGATACGGCGCACGGCCCTCGGCGACGGCGCTTGGGTGGATGTGCTGCCGGGCTGGCTGTCCGGGGCGGATCTGCTGTTCGAACGGCTCGCCGCGCAGGTCCCGTGGCGGGCGGACCGGCGGCAGATGTACGACCGGGTGGTGGACGTGCCGCGGCTGCTGCGCTTCTACGACGAGCGGGAGATGCTGCCGGATCCGGTGCTGGACGAGGCGCGCGAGGCGTTGAGCGCACACTACCGCGGCGAGCTCGGCGAGCCGTTCCGCACGGCGGGCCTGTGCTACTACCGCGACGGGAACGACAGCGTCGCCTGGCACGGCGACACCTCCGGCCGCGGCGCGACACACGACACCATGGTCGCGATCGTATCGGTCGGCGCGCCCCGCCCGCTGCTGCTGCGCCCGCGCGGCGGCGGCGCGAACCTCCGCTACCCGCTCGGCCACGGCGACCTGATCGTCATGGGCGGTTCCTGCCAGCGCACCTGGGAGCACGCGGTCCCGAAGACGCGCCGGCCGGTCGGCCCGCGGATCAGCATCCAGTTCCGGCCCCGGGGCGTGCGATAGCCACGCACTGTTCAGGCCCCGGCCGCCGGACCGCAAGCGAACCATAAGCGTTCTCGTTGTACCGGCCGGTTAAATTGGCTTCATGAGTACAGTTGGGGCGGGAATCCTCTCGGTGATGCCGCTGCACACGATCTCCGACGTGCACGGGGAACACGGGTTGCGGCGGCGCCTCGAGCTGGAGACGGAGAAGCTGCCGGAGCCGGAAAGGGTCGGGGCCGCCTTGGAGCTCGCCTCCGACCTGCACCGCGAGGACCGATACGGGCGGGAACCGTACGTCAATCACCTGCTGCGCGTGGCGATCCGCATCGTCAGCCACTACGAGGTCCGCGATACCGACGTGGTGATGGCGGGCCTGCTGCACGACGCGGTGGAGGACCACGCCCCCGAACTGGCCGGTGCGCGAACGGGCCCGGCCACCGACGAAGCGCTGACGGAGATGGCCGCGCGGTTCGGCGACCGGGTCGCGACGCTGGTCGCCGCCGTCACCAACCCCCCGCCGGATCCGGCGCTGGACCGGCACGCCCAGTACCGCGAGCACGTCTCCACCAGCCTCGACCGCGATCCGTGGGCGCGCGTGGTGAAGATCTCCGACTTCACCGACAACGGCGTGGGCATCCTGTACGCGACCGGTCCGGTCATGCACAAACTGGCCACCAAGTACCGCCCGCTCACCGACGTCTACCGCGACCTGGTGACCCGCACCGACACCCCCCTGGCCGACCACGTGAAGGACCATATCCTCGACCAGCTCGACCGGGCCGACGAACGGTTCGAGGCGATTCTCGACCGCGGCTGACGACGCGAGTCGAGAGTGGTGTGGCTAGGGACGGCGGGCTAGGTTCAGGAATTCGCCGTGCTTCTCCAGCACGGTCACCTCGACACACGACCGAGCCAGCAACAGCCCCGGACGATTCCCGCCGGTGACGAGACAGGTCCGTTCGCTCCGTCGGACAATCCTCCGCGATGCGTCGGAAATACCGTCGCCTCGATATCAGGCCGCAATCCAGGTCCGATGTGCCGATCCGCTCAGGCGCGGGTGCGGCGCAGGATGAAGAAGTAGGGGTCGGCCATGCCGCGCAGGTCCATCACGCCGAGCAGGGTCTCGTCGTCGACCAGGCGGAAGATGTCGATGATCGGCAGGTGGTCGTAAACCATTGCGGCGCTGACCTTTCCCCGGAATTCCAGATTGCGCAGCCGGGCCCGCGGCGTCCGCGTCCGCAGCAGGGGGCGCAGCGCGGGCAGTAACCGGCGCGCCAACCGCACGCCCGCGCGCGGGACCCGGCCCGCGAGCGCCAACGGCACGCGGCGCGGGTCCACCGGGAACACCGCCTCGTCCGGCCCCGCGAACAGCAGCGGCTGCACGCTGTCGGGATCGTCGAACTGCTTTCCGTACCAACCGGACTCGACCAGCACACCGGCCCACGGGTGCCCGGTGTCCAGTTCGTCGCCGTGCCAGCGGCCGGTGGTGATCTCGTCGACACGCACGGCGGGCAGGCCGTCGAACAGTTCCCAGGCCTGCCGCGGCGTGCAGCCCTCCTGCCGGAGTGCGCGCAATCGGGCCGCGGGCGTGTCGATGCCGGTCATAACGTCCTCCTCGACGATGAGAGCAGTTGACTCATTGGCCCTCACATTATCTCAGCACCTGCGAGCGGGCGAGTGACCGAGGCCACGGACCCGGGGACTAGACCTGAAGCTTCATTCAGGTAGCAGCATGAACGGCATGAACGCCGCACCCGCCGAGGCCCCCACCGTCGACGACACCGCCACCGACCACACCGACGACGCCGTCGCGATCCGGCAACTCGTCGCGGACGTCGAGGCGGGCTACAACACCAACGACGCCGAGCTCATGATCTCGGGTTTCACGGGCAACGCCACCGTGGTCAACGCGGTCGGAATGCTGCTCACCGGACGGGACGACCTGCTCACCAGCAGCCGGGCCGGGCTGGCCGGATTCCTGAAGGACGAGTACGTCCGCTACGACGTCACCGGCATCACCTTCCTGCGCCCGGATGTGGCGATCGCGCACAAGGTCGCGCGGGCCACCACCGCCGACGGCGAGCTGATCGATACCGATCCCGCGATGATCGCCCTCTACGTCCTGGTCGAGCAGGACGGTCGCTGGTGGGCCGAGGCCCGCCAGAACACCCCGATCCCCCGGACTGCCTGAGGTCCGGGAGCGCCCCCGCCGGCCCACGTACACCCGCGGCGGGGGCGCACTCACCTTCACGGCCGCACCTGCGCGGCGGCGCTAGGCTGGCGGTGTGCAGACCAGTCTCCTGCCGCACGTGGCCGCCGCCAACGATCTGACGGGGCGGTGGTGCGCGGTCGCGGGCACCGGCGATTTCGTGCTGTCGGGATGCGGCGTATGGCCGCTGCTCGGGGTGCTGACGACCGCCGCCGACGAACCGGCACGCTCGGAACTGGCTGCGGCCGTGGGGCTTTCCGCCGACGACGCACAGACCGCCGCGCTGCGGCTGCTGTCCGAGCTGGCCGGGGCGGAGACCGTCGCGGGCGCGCTGGGCGTCTGGGTCCGCGAAGACATCGTGCTGCGCGATCAATGGGCGCGGTCGCTGCCGGACGGGGTCGTGGAGAAGATCACCGGGCAGGCGGCGCTCGACGCCTGGGCCGACCGGCACACCGCGGGCCTGCTCGAGCGGTTTCCACTCGCGATCACCGGCGACACGCTGCTCGTACTCGCCACCGCGATAGTCGCGCGCACCGCGTGGCTGCAGCCCTTCCACGACGATGTGCTGGAACCGGCGGCCGGGCCGTGGCGCGGGCATCGCGGCCCGGGGCTGTCCCGCGATTCGCAGCACCTGCGGGACGCGGCGATCCTGTCCGGAGCGGAGCCCGTCACGCGGGTGGTGGTGCGCGGGACCGGCGATCTCGACGTGCACCTGCTGCTCGGCGACGGCTCGCCGGGCGAAGTGCTCGCCACCGGACTCGGTGCGCTGGACGGTTCGGTCGAGGCGTATACCGACCTGCCGATCGGGACCGAGGGGCCGGGCCTGGCCGTGCGCGAGACCCGTGCCGTCGCCGATACGCTGCGAATCCAACTGCCGCCGTTCGCGATCCGGTCGTCGCACGACCTGTGCGAACATCCGGATCTGTTCGGTCTGCGCACCGCCACCGACGCCCGGCAGGGCCGCTTCCCCGCGATCTCAGCGACACCGCTCTCCGTCGACAGCGCCGCCCAGGACGCGCTGGCCCGATTCACTCGCGACGGGTTCGAGGCGGCCGCCGTCACCGCGATAGCGCTCGTACGCGCCGCCGCCGCGTTCCGTCCGCGCCCCGCCGTCGAGATCGCGGCGACGTTCGACCGCCCGTTCGGATTCCTCGCCGTGCACCGCCCGACCGGCCTGGTGATCGTCGCGGGCTGGGTCGCCCGGCCGCCGGCGTAGTTCGGACGAACCACCCCGTGCCGGTGCCGATCGATCTACCGTCAGGCATGACAGAGTCGAACGCCGAATTACTCGCGCAGGCCTTCGCGGGCTTCCGCACCGGTGATCCGACGGCACTCGGCGCGCTTCTGCACCCGGATTGTGAACTGGTGGTACCGGATTCGATCCCCTACGCCGCATCCTTCCGCGGTGCCGAGCAGGTGCGCGATCGGTTCACGCGGCAGCTGTGACGCTGGTTCGATGAATTCTCCTCGACGCCTACGGGTTTCATCGATGCGGGAGCCAGATCGTGGTGCCCGTGCGGGTCGTCGCCCGCGCCGAGAACGGCACCGCGGTCGAGGTGGACAACGTCTGGATCTATGAGTTCGCCGATTCGAAAGCCGGTGCGTGGCCCGGTCGAGGGTGTGGTGCCGGACTGAGCGGCCCTCAGCCCGTGATCTCCCATTCGTACACAGTGACCTCCGAGGCGCCCGTGGTGTGGATCGGGTCGGTGTGGACCAGATCCCGTGCGGCGCCCAGGCTTTCGGCGAGGATCACATACGCCCCGCCGGTGTCGTCGGTGAATCGGCCCGTGCAGTCCAGCTGCCCTCGGGAGCGGACATCGGTCAGCCAGTCGCGGTGTGGTTCGATGACGGCGTCGTCCCAGTGCGGGGTGCGCAGGGCCAGGACCAGATACTTGCGCATCAGGCCTCGCCGTCGGGGCGCGGCGCGCGAGTGGCCGCGGCGGCGGCGCGGACCTGCGGCGCCACCTGCACCACCTGGCCGAGCACGCCGTTGACGAAGCTCGGCGAATCGTCGGTGGACAGCTCCTTGGCCAGCTCCACGGCCTCGTCGACGGCCACCACCGGCGGCACCTCGGCCGCGTGGAACAGCTCCCACACGGCCACCCGCAGGATGGCGCGGTCCACGGCCGGGAGCCGCTCCAGCGTCCAATCCTGCAGGTAGGACTCGATGCTGCCGTCGACCCGGTCGAGGTCGTCCGCGACGCCCTCGACCAGGGTGCGGGTGTAGGGGTTCACCGGCGCCACCGCCTCGTCCCCGGTCAGCTGCTCGCGCTCGGCGAGCAGGTCGGCCGGGTCGATATCGCGGGCCTCGGCCTCGAACAGCAGGTCCACCGCGCGGCGGCGGGCCTTGTGCCGGGCACCCAGTTTCTTGTACGAGGAGCGCTTTCCCTCGGGCTGATCGGCCACAGTCACCAGATTAGGCGTTGACGCGGCCGAGGTAGCCGCCGTCACGCGTATCGATCTTCAGCTTGTCGCCGGTGTTGATGAACAGCGGCACCTGCACCTCGGCGCCGGTCTCCATCGTCGCGGGCTTGGTGCCCGCGCTGGAACGGTCGCCCTGCAGGCCCGGCTCGGTGTTCTGGACGACGAGTTCGACGGTGACGGGCAGCTCCACGTACAGCACCTCGCCCTCGTGCACGGCAACCTGCACGAGCATGTTCTCCAGCAGGAATTTCGCGCTCTTGCCGAGGATCTGCTCGCCGATGTGGATCTGGTCGAAGGTGTCGCTGTCCATGAAGATGTAGTCCGACCCGTCGTGGTACAGGTAGGTCATATCGCGCCGGTCCACGGTGGCGACCTCGACCTTGACCCCCGCGTTCCAGGTCTTGTCGACGACCTTGCCGGAGACGACGTTCTTCAGCTTCGTTCGCACGAACGCCGGCCCCTTGCCCGGCTTGACGTGCTGGAATTCGACAATCTGCTGGAGATTGCCGTCGACCTTCAGCACGAGGCCGTTCTTGAAGTCGCTGGTGTCCGCCACTGTCCTCGGGTCTCCTTGTTTCGTTCGAACGCAGTCGGCCGACCGTGATCAGTCGACCACGGTCAGGTCCTTGGTGGTCAGGGTGAGCAGTTCGGGACCCCCCTCGCGAACCACGAGCGTATCCTCGATCCGGACACCGCCGCGGCCGGGGAAGTACACACCTGGCTCGACGGTCACCGTCATGCCATCGAGCAGTGTACCCGTGCCCGTTTTGGCGATTCCGGGTGCTTCGTGGATCTGTAGGCCGACGCCGTGCCCCAGCCCGTGCACGAAAAGCTCGCCGTGGCCCGCGGCCTCGATCACCGAACGGGCCGCGGCGTCGACCTCCGCGCATCCCGCACCCGGCTTCAACGCCTCTCCTCCCGCCCGCTGTGCGGCGTGGACCAACTCGTACACCTCGCGCTGCCAGTCGGCGGGCTCCCCCAGCACCAGCGTGCGGGTCATGTCCGAGTGGTAGCCGCCCACTACCGCGCCGAAATCGAACTTCACGAAATCGCCCGCCGCCAGCACCGCGTCGGCCGGACGGTGGTGCGGCACGGCCGAATTCGGGCCCGCCGCGACGATCGTCTCGAAGGCGACGGCGGCGGCGCCGTGCTCGAACATCAGCCATTCGAGCTCGCGCGCGACCTGCCGCTCGGTGCGGCCCGGGCGCAGCGCGCCCCGCTCGAGCAGCGACCCCAGCGCGGAATCGGCCGCCGCGCAGGCCGCCCGCAGCTGCTCGATCTCGTAGTCGTCCTTGACCATACGCAGCTGTTCGACCAGGCCGCGGGTCGGCACCAGCTGCAGGCCGCTGCCCTGCTCGACGAAGCCGCGATGCTGGTCGACGGTCACGATATGGCTCTCGAAGCCGACCCGGCCGGTCTGCCACTCCCCGGCCAGTTCGATGATGCGGCGCGCGCTGGCACGGGCGATCTCGGCGCGCAGATCCGGCACCTGCTCGCCGACCTGGGTGGCATAGCGGCCGTCGGTGCAGATCACGGTGCGGTCCTCGGCACCGTCCCAGGAGAAGACCAGCAGCACCGCGTTGGAGCCGGTGAAACCCGTCAGGTACCGGATATTGATCAGATCGGTCACCAGCAGGGCGTCGACGCCGTTCTCCACCAACAGGTTCCGCAACGCCGCCCGGCGGGCCGCGTGGTCGGGGCGTCGCGCGCCGTGATCAGCAGACATGAACCCAACGCTACCGCTGCCGCGCCGCGACATCGCCACAACACCCGCACGCGGCCCGATCGCGGCGGCCGCGCGGCACCTGCGCGAACGCCTGCGGCAGCGCCGAAGTTGGCCACGGGTTGTTCACATGTGTTGGAGTTGTCCACATTTCGCGATCGGCGGCCCCACGAGCCCGCGATCCGGGCAACGATAGGCCGCATGACACCTGTCGCGTTCGGATTGCTGACCGTGTGGTGCGCGGTGCTGAGCGCCGTCGACCTCCGCGAGCGGCGGCTGCCGAATCCGCTCACGGGGGCGGGCGCCTTGGCGGTCTTCGGTTACGCGCTGACCGACGGCCGGCTGGTCGCGGCGGTGACGGGAGCGCTGCTGCTGTCCGTGCCCTACCTCGTCGTCCATCTCGCCTCCCCCGCGGCGTTCGGCGCGGGAGACGTGAAGCTGTCCGTCGGCTTGGGCGCGGCCGCGGCCTGCGGCGGCGGTCCGGCATGGGCGTGGGCGGCCATCGCAGCCCCGCTGCTCACCGCCGCCGCGGGCCTCATCGCGCTCGCCCTGCCCCCGGCCCGCGCCGGTCCCGGGAGTCGCACGGTGCCGCACGGGCCCTCGATGTGCGTGTCGACGCTGCTCGCCCTACTGCTGGCGGGGTGAGGAACCGGACCCGACCGCTCCGTCGGCCCGGCGACCGAGGTCGCGGCCCACCGGATGTCCGGCCGACGGCGTTCGCGTGGAAAGATGGATGGCGTGTTGCGCTGGATTACCGCTGGTGAGTCTCATGGTCCTGCCCTCGTCGCGATCCTCGAGGGGATGGTGGCCGGGGTGGAGGTGACCTCCGCCGATATCGCCGCGCAACTGGCGCGCCGCCGGCTCGGGTACGGACGCGGGGCCCGGATGAAGTTCGAGGCCGACAAGGTCACCGTGATCGGGGGGGTGCGGCACGGGCACACCATGGGCGGCCCGGTCGCGATCGAGATCGCCAATTCCGAGTGGCCCAAGTGGACGCAGGTCATGGCCTCCGATCCGGTGGACGAGGCGGAACTGGCCGAGCTGGCGCGCAATGCGCCGCTGACCCGGCCACGGCCCGGCCACGCCGACTATTCGGGCATGCTCAAGTACGGCTTCGAAGACGCCCGCAACGTGCTCGAGCGGGCCAGTGCCCGCGAGACCGCCGCCCGGGTGGCCGCGGGCACCGTCGCCCGGCAGTTCCTGCGCCAGGCGTTCGGCGTCGAGGTCGTCTCGCACGTGGTGTCGATCGGCGCCGCACGGGCCGCAGACGGCGTGATCCCGACGGCCGCGGATCTCGCCGCTGTCGACGAGAGCCCGGTGCGCGCCTTCGACAAGGAGGCGGAGGCGGCGATGATCGCCGAGATCGAGGCCGCCAAGAAGGACGGGGACACGCTCGGCGGTGTCGTGGAGGTCGTGGTCGAGGGCCTGCCGGTCGGGTTGGGCTCGTTCACCAGCGGTGAGAACCGCTTGGACTCGCGGCTGGCCGCGGCCCTGATGGGCATCCAGGCCATCAAGGGCGTCGAGGTCGGCGACGGATTCGAGACCGCGCGCCGGCGCGGCAGCCAGGCCCACGACGAGATGCGGCCCGGCCCGGACGGCGTGCTGCGCTCCACCAACCGCGCGGGCGGCCTCGAGGGTGGCATGACCAACGGCGAGCCGCTGCGGGTCCGCGCGGCCATGAAGCCGATCTCCACCGTGCCGCGGGCGCTGGCGACGGTGGACATGGCCACCGGCGACGAGGCCGTGGCCATCCATCAGCGCTCGGACGTCTGCGCGGTGCCCGCCGCCGGTGTCGTCGCCGAGGCGATGGTGGCGCTGGTCGTGGCGCAGGCCGCGCTGGAGAAGTTCGGCGGCGATTCGCTGCCCGAGACCGTCGGCAACCTCACCGGCTACCTGAAGCGGATCACCGCGCGCCCGCACCTGCCGGGCGCCGACGGTTCATGATCGTGCAGACCGACCCGCGCCGGCCGGGCGTGGTGCTGGTCGGGCCGCCCGGAGCGGGAAAGTCGACGATCGGCCGCAAGCTGGCCCGCGAACTCGGGGTCGACCTGTACGACACCGACGCCGGGATCGAGGAGGAGGCCGGGCGCAGCATCCCGGAGATCTTCGCGGCCGAGGGCGAGCCGGAATTCCGGCGCATGGAGGAGCGCGTGGTGCGCCGCGCGATCCTCGAGCACAAGGGCGTGGTGTCCCTCGGCGGCGGCGCGGTGCTGTCGGCCGCCACCCGCGAGCTGTTGCGCGGGCGCACCGTGGTGTACCTGGAAATCAGTGTCGCCGAAGGACTTCGGCGCACCGGCGCCAGCACCAACCGCCCGCTGCTGGCCGGTGACGACCCGGGCGCGAAGTACCGCGCCCTGATGCGCGAACGCCGCCCGCTCTACCGCGAGGTGGCCAGCATCCGGGTGCGTACCGACGGCCGCAGCCCCGGTCGCGTGGTGCGCAATATCCTGGGCAAACTGGGCGTCGAGCCGGTGGAACGGGAACCGGCCCCCGCCGCACCGCCCGACGACGAAAACGCCGTTCGGCGGTCTCGCTCACGCCGCCGCCGACGCCGGGGACGCGGCGGCAAGCCTTCTAACGAGGCCGCGACAGCAGCGGACTCGGCCCAGGGCCCGAGGGCCACACGGCAGGACTCCGACTCGACCCCGACTTCCGCTGCACCGGAAGCGAATTCGACAGGCACCGACGACACCGCACCGAAGCGCCGCTCCCGCCGCTCGCGCCGCGGAGGTCGACGCCGCCGCAGCACTGCCGAACCCGCCGCAGCCGCCGAGGGGACGTCCGCCGAGCCCCTCTCCCCACCGCGGAACTCGTCCGGTGGCAACGACGCCTCGAAACCACGGGCGGCCACGGCAACATCCGCGACACCCCAGACGACCACGGCAACATTCGCGACACCCCAAACGGCCACGGCAACATCGGCGGCGCCACGGACCGCCGGCGCGAACGAGGGCCGCCCCACCGGATCTGACGACGGACCCGCTGGCGCGACACGCACCGCCAACCGTACGCGGCGCAGCGCCCGGCGGGCGACGGGCGCTCCCGGTTCCGCACGGAAAACCGAAGCGGCGCACAGTGATTCGACGCCCTCGACCGGAGCAGGGACCGAGGGCTCGCCGACCGGACCTGCCGACCCCGCCTCGACCGCACGCACCGACCGCCGCGCGGGACGCCGACGCGGCGCTCGCCGCGCATCGGGCGCTCCGGGCGCCGTTCGTGAATCGGACACCACTGCCAGCTCGACACCCAGCGCCGCCGTGCCACCGGCGCCGGATTCGGCCGCGATCACGGTGCCCGGCGCGGAAACGGGTCGTCATGCGGGAGGCTGGAACTCTCTCGGAGCAGAGGCGAGAACCGAGACCCCTGAGCAAACCCCACCTTCGGCGGCCGATGCGACGCAGAATTCGGCGAACGCCCGGCAATCCCGAGTACACACGTCACGAGCAGAATCGGAGCAGCAAGTATGACCGAGCCCAGCCGTATCGAGGTCCGCACGGCCGATCCGTACCCGGTGATCATCGGGCGCGGGCTGCTGGGTGACCTGGTCGAGCAGGTGGCGGGCCGGTCCGGCGTGCGGACCGTCGCGATCTTCCACCAGCCACCGCTGGCCGAGACGGCGGAGGCGGTACGGCAAGCGCTGCACGATGCCGAGCCGGGCCCGGCCGGAGAGAAGATCGACGCGCACCGTATCGAGATTCCCGACGCCGAGGCGGGCAAGGACCTGCCGGTGGCCGGATTCTGCTGGGAGGTGCTCGGCCGCATCGGGCTGACCCGGCAGGACGTGGTGATCAGCCTCGGCGGCGGCGCGGCCACCGACCTGGCCGGTTTCGTGGCCGCCACCTGGATGCGCGGGGTGCGGATCGTGCACATCCCGACCACCCTGCTGGCCATGGTCGACGCGGCGGTCGGCGGCAAGACGGGCATCAACACCGAGGCGGGCAAGAATCTGGTCGGCAGTTTCCACGAACCGGCGGCGGTGCTGGTAGACCTGGCGACGCTGGAAACGGTGCCGCGCAACGAGATCGTGGCCGGTATGGCCGAGATCATCAAGGCGGGTTTCATCGCCGACCCGGTGATCCTGGACCTGATCGAGCGCGACCCGCAGGCCGCGCTCGATCCGACCGGCGAGGTGCTGCCGGAGCTGGTGCGCCGCGCGATCCAGGTCAAAGCCGATGTGGTGGCCGCGGACCTGAAGGAGGCCAGCCTGCGCGAGATCCTGAACTACGGTCACACCCTCGGCCACGCCATCGAGCGCCGCGAGCGCTACCGCTGGCGGCACGGCGCGGCCGTCTCGGTGGGCCTGGTGTTCGCCGCCGAACTGGGTCGGCTGGCCGGTCGGCTGGACGACGCCACCGCCGACCGCCACCGCACCGTGCTGGAGAGCGTCGGCCTGCCCACCACCTACGACGCCGACGCCCTCCCCCACCTGCTCGAGACCATGCAGACCGATAAGAAGACCCGCTCCGGCGTCCTGCGCTTCGTCGTCTTGGACGGACTGGCCAAGCCGGGTCGCCTCGAGGGCCCGGACCCCAGCCTGCTCGCCGCCGCCTACGCCACGATCGCCCGCGAGGACGCGCCGGGCGGCGGAATCCTGCTGTAAACCGGGGCCGCTTACAGCGCCGAGGCGGCCGTGGGCGGCGGGGCGGGCTCGGCCTTCTTGGCCTCGCGGCCGACCAGGAAGCGGCCCAGGGCGACCCCCGCCATGCCGGGTACGAAGATCAGCAGGATGATGAACGACGCTCCGGCGGTGAGCTCGAAGCCCAGGCCGTTGTCGCCGAGGTCGAACTTGGGCAGAAAGTCGAGCACCCACGCCACCACACCGGCGCCGAGACCACCCGCGACACCGGCCTTCAACCAGAGCATGGTGAGGTCGGCGCCGCCCCGCTCGGGGTCGGGATTCGACCGGCGGTCACGGCGGCCGTCGAGCAACCCCCACGTGACCACGGCCGCGATCAGCACGATCAGGCACAGAATCCGCATCCACGAACCGTGCGTCGGCCAATAGATCATCCCGAAACCGAGCACGGTCCGGAGCACCACGGTCAGCGCCCCGAGCGCCACGGCGCGCAACACCCACGCATTCATGCCGATCACCTTAACCTGCCGAACTATTCCGAAAAACAGTAACCGGTTACAGAACCCGGGGCGAGGCACCGGCAGGTGAGGCCGGGGTGCGGACGAACGGTCAGTTGGGGGCCGGAATCCAGATGTCGTACCTACCGCTGCCGTCGTTGCGCTGCACGCACTCCGCCTGCGCGTGCCATTGCGGGGCCTCCTTCAAGCAGAAGCCCAACGCGATATCCGACACGCTCTCCAGACAGACGAACCCCCATCGCAACGCTCGGGCGCCGTGGCATCAGCTTCCGGGTCGAAGCCCGTCGTCCAGCGCCGCCGCCATTTCCGTCCGCGGCGCGGCCCGGCCGGTGAACAGCTCGACCTGCCCGTATGCCTGGTTCAACAGCATCTGCAGGCCGCTGACCACCGTATGCCCGGCCCGTGCCACCGCGTCGGCCAGCGGTGTCGGCCAGGGATCGTAGATCGCGTCGAGGACCAGCGGCGCGAGGGCGGCCGCGTCGGCGACGACGGCCGCCGCGGCGGACGGGACGGTGCTGACGACCACGCCCGCGGTCGAACACGCGGTCCGCACCTGCTCCGGCTCGAATGCCTTGTACGCAGCGGTCATCCCGAGTCGCTCAGCGAGTTCCAGTGCGCTGCTCGCCCTTGCGGCATCGCGAGCCGCGACGGTCACCGAGTTCGCACCGAGTTCCGACAGCGCGTACAACGCCGGACGCGCGGTGCCGCCGGCACCCAGCACCACGGCGTCGGTGACCGAGGTGACCCCGCCGCCGCGCAGCGCGCCCAGCACCCCGTCGATGTCGGTGCAGTCCGCACGCCAGCCGGTGCCGGCGCGCACCAGCGTATTCGCCGATCCCACCAGCACGGCGCGTTCGGTCCGCTCCTGGGCGTAGGCCAATGCGGCTTCCTTGCCGGGCATGGTCACCGAGAGTCCGATCCACTCCGACCCGAGCCTGTCCACCAGCGCGGGCAGCTGCTCGGCCGAGCATTCGAGACGCTGGTAGGTCCATGGCAGTCCGAGTGCCCGATACGCGGCCAGATGCAGCTGGGGAGAACGGGAATGGGCAATCGGCTTTCCCAGCACCGCGGCCTTGCGGACCTCACCGTCCACTGTCGAGAACCCCGTTGTTCTGGGCTTGGGTGATGTTCCGCAAATGGTCGGAATAGCTCTTGGTGAACAGCGTCGTCCCCGAATTGTCGACGGTGACGAAATACAGCCAGTCGCCGGGTGACGGATTCTCCACGGCGTGTAACGCGTCCAGCGACGGCGCCGAGATCGGATTCGCGGGGAGGCCAGCCATGGCATAGGTGTTCCACGGAGTGGCCTTCGCGCGATCGGCGTCGGTGGTGGCGACCTCGATCTCGTTGAGCGCGTAGTTCACCGTCGAATCGAACTGCAGCATCTGACCGACCTTCAGCCGGTTCACGATCACTCGTGCCACCTTGGCCATGTCGGGGGGTTTCGCCTCGCGTTCCACCAGCGATGCGGCGATCAGCGTCTGGTACGGCGACAGCCCGTTCGCCGCACCGGATTGCAGCAGGCCTGTCGATTCGTAGGTGGCGGCGCTCTGGGTGATCAGCTGGTGCAGAATCTGCTGCGGCGTGCCGCTCGGATCGAAATCCAAGGAGCCTGCGGCGATGAGGCCCTCGAGCTGCCGACTGCGGTCGGGCGCCCGCCGCACTTCCTGCTCGGCCCAGGCCGGAACGCCGAGCGCGGCCAGATCGGTGCTGGCGCCTGCCCCGGCAAGCTCCTCAGCGGTCACACACCTGCGCGCGGGCTCGGCGCCCAGGCAACTTGCCTGCGCGACGAGGGAAAAGATTCCCGGCGTAGGGGCCGCGTTCTTTTTCACCTCGGATTGATCGTGCAGCAGCCGCCCTTCGGAGATCACCACATTGCCGACGCGCGAATCCTTGCTCATCAACGCCGTCACCGCGTCGGCGCCCTTGCTGCGCGCGGGCACGGCATAGAAGCCGGGCCGCACCGAGTTCATCTTCGAATTGCGGATCGCGGCCTCGTAGAACGCGCCGGTGCTGGCGACGACACCCTTGTCGAACATGGTCTGGGCGATCTGCTCGGCGGTGTCGCCCGCCTTCACCCGCACCACCACGGGCGGTCCGGCAGGACCCGCGTAATCCTCGGGCCCGCTGAGCTTGCCGATGACCTTGTACCCGGCGTACCCGCCCGCGGCCACGAACAGCAAGATGAATACGCAGCCGAGCAGCCACAGGTTCCGGCGGCGGCGCTTGCGCTCGGCCGCCTTGCGCGAGGCGACGCGGGAACGGCGACTACGCGACTGGCCGCGCCCCGACTCGGCGCGGGTGCTCCGACCGCGCGGCGCCCGGCCGCCCCCGGCCTGGCCGCGGGCGTTCTGGCCCCTCGTCGGCCTGCCGCGCTGCGGCGCCCGCTGGGGCGGCGGCGTGGGAATCGGGTCCTGCTCGTCGTCGGTGTAGCGCGGGATGACGGTGGTGTCGTCCTCGTAGTCGTCCCAGTCGTCACCGACCGGCGCGGCATGTCGGGAACCCCGGCCGCGCACGGCCCGGTTGTCGGCGCCGCCCAACCCGCGGTCGGGGCGCCGCCGGTATCTCCGCTCCTCGACGCTTTGCCGATGACGTTCCTCGGCCCGCGCCCAGCGGTCATTCATCCGACCACCCTGCCGCCTGCTCCCCGGCCGACTTCAATACCGCACTCCGTTCGTCCAACCATCCCTGCAGGATCGATACGGCCGCCGCCTGGTCGATCATCTGCCGCTGGCCACGCGCGCGAACTCCACTGTCCCGCAATGCACGTGCAGCTGTCACCGTAGTCAAACGTTCGTCGGAAAGTCGTATCGGCACTCCGGGAATCAGCGACCGCAAACGTTCGGCGAAGGAGATCGCCAGCTGCGCGGAGGCACCGTTCTCCCCGCGCAAGGTGCGAGGCAGGCCGACGATCACCTCGACGGCCTCGTATTCCCGCACAATCTCGGCAATCCGCGCGAGATCGATTGCCGGATCGCCCTTTCCGCCGGTGCCGCGCCGCGCCTTGGCGCTCGCCCGCGGCACGGTCTCCACCGGGGTCGCCAGGACCCCGTCCGGATCGCAGGCCGCGACGCCGACGCGGACGGTGCCGACGTCGATCGCGATCCGGCGACCGCGACCCGGATCGGTCGCGGGGTCGGGCCGGTCGGCGGTGCCCACCGAGCGGTGACGGGTGGCGGCGTCGCCGGGCCTGGGGGGCTCCGGCGACCGCGGACTCTCGGAGCTGTCCATCAGGCGGCGAGCTCGGCCACCCGCGCCCGCACCGCGGCCAGCCCCGCCTCGATTCCGGACGGGTCGGACCCGGCGCCCTGCGCCATCTCCGGTTTGCCGCCGCCGCGACCCGAGACGCTCGGGCCGAAGCTGCCGACCAGGTCACCGGATCTGAATCCCAGTTCCTGCGCGGGCTTGTTGACCGTGACCACGAACGGCACCTTGCCCTCGGCATTGCCGAGCAGCACCACCACGGCGGGCTCGGAACCGAACCGTCCGCGGATATCGGTGGCGAGTGCGCGCAGGTCGCCCGCGCCCACGCCCTCCGGCGCGGCCGCCGCCACCAGCAGCACCTTGCCGGTGCGCTGGGCCTGCTCGACGAAGGTCCCGGCCTGCGACAGCACGGCCTGGGCCTTGCTGCGCTCGAGCTCCTTCTCGGCGGCCTTCAGGCGCTCCACCAACTGCTCGACGCGGGCGGGCACCTCCTCGCTGGGCACCTTCAGCGACGACGCCACACCGGCCAGCAGCGCGCGCTCCTTGGCCAGGTATCTGTAGGAGTCCAGGCCGACGAAGGCCTCGACGCGGCGCACGCCGGAGCCGACCGACGATTCGCCCAGCACGGTGATCGGGCCGATCTGCGAGGAGTGCTCGACGTGGGTGCCGCCGCACAGCTCCATCGAGAACGGGCCGCCGATCTCCACGACGCGCACCTCCCTGCCGTAGTTCTCGCCGAACAGCGCCAGCGCGCCCATCGCCTTGGCCTTGGGCAGATCGGTGACGAACGTGTTGACCCGGAAGTCGGAGCCGACCGCGTCGTTGGACACGGCCTCGATATCGGCCTTCTGCCGTTCCGACAGCTGGCCCTGCCAGTTGAAGTCGAAACGCAGGTAGCCGGGCTTGTTGAGCGAGCCCGCCTGTACCGCGTTCGGGCCCAGCACCTGCCGCAGCGCGGCGTGCACCATGTGGGTGCCGGAGTGGCCCTGGGTGGCGCCACGCCGCCAGGCCGGGTCGACCTGGGCGAGCACGGTGTCGCCCTCGGTGAGCTGCCCCTGCTCAACGGTGGACTTGTGCACCCACAGCTTCTTGGCGATCTTCTGCACGTCGTTGACCTGCAGCTTCAGCCCGGACGCCGTGATCGTGCCGCGGTCGGCGATCTGGCCGCCCGATTCGGCGTAGAGGGGGCTGCGGTCCAGGATCACCTCGACGTCCTGGCCGGCGGTCACCGTCGGCACCCGGACGCCGTCGGCGATCAGCGCGAGAACGGTGGCCTCGGTGGCGAGTTCGTCGAATCCGGTGAATTCGGTGGCGCCGCGGTCGACCAGTTCCTTGTAGATGGACAGGTCGGCGTGGGCGTGCTTGCGGGCGGCGGCGTCCTCTTTGGCGCGCTGGCGCTGTTCGGCCATCAGCGTGCGGAAGCCCTGCTCATCGACCTCGAGCCCGGACTCGGCGGCCATCTCCAGGGTCAGGTCGATCGGGAAGCCGTAGGTGTCGTGCAGGGTGAAGGCGTCCGAGCCCGCGATCTTCCTGCCGCCACCGGACTTCACCTCGGCGACGGTCTCGTCGAACAACCGGGAACCCGTGGAGAGCGTCTTGAGGAACGCGGTCTCCTCACCGACCGCGACATTCTCTATGCGCTTGAAATCGCTGGCCAGCTCGGGGTACGACGGCGACATGAGCTCGCTGACGATCTTCATGAAGTCGCCCATCACCGGCTGTTCGGCGCCCAGCAACCGGGCCGAGCGCACGATGCGGCGCAGCAGGCGGCGCAGCACGTAGCCGCGGCCGTCGTTGCCGGGGTTGACGCCGTCGGAGATCAGCATGGCCGCGCTGCGCGCATGGTCGGCGATCACCCGGAACCGCACGTCGTCGGCGTGCTCGACGGCGTACTTCCTGCCGGTCAGCTCCTCGGCCTTGGTGATGATCGGGCGCAGCAGGTCGGTCTCGTAGACATTGTCGACGCCCTGCAGCAGCATGGCGACGCGCTCGACGCCCATACCGGTGTCGATGTTCTTCTTGGGCAGCGACCCGATCGGCGGGTGCCCCTCCTTGGGGCTCAGCTCGCCGCGGATGTCCTGCATGAAGACGAGGTTCCAGATCTCGAGGTAGCGGTCCTCGTCGGCGACCGGGCCGCCGTCCTTCCCGTGCTCCGGGCCGCGGTCGAAGTAGATCTCCGAGCACGGGCCGCCGGGGCCGGGCACGCCCATATCCCAGTAGTTGTCCTTGCCGTCGCGGTACTGGATGCGCTCGGCCGGGATTCCGGCGACGCGATGCCAGATCTCGGCGGCCTCCGGGTCCGACTCGTAGGCCGTTACCCAGATCCGCTCGGGATCGAAGCCGAACCCGCCCTCCTCCTGCGACTTGGTGATCAGCTCCCAGGCGAGGGTGATGGCCCTCTCCTTGAAGTAGTCGCCGAAGGAGAAGTTGCCCGCCATCTGGAAGAAGGTGTTGTGCCGGGTGGTGACGCCGACCTCATCGATATCGCCGGTGCGCACGCACTTCTGCACGCTGGTGGCGCGCGCGTAGGGTGCCGCCTCCTGACCCAGGAAGTACGGCTTGAACTGGACCATGCCCGCGTTGACGAACAGCAGGTTGGGGTCCGGCAGGATCAGCGAGGCACTGGGCACCTCGGTATGTCCGGCACGGACGAAATGCTCCAGGAAGCGCCGTCGAATCTCGTGGGTCTGCACAGATATCCAGCCTACCGGGAGCGGTCCAGCGGGTTTCCGGCGGTGGGCGAAGACCACCTCGCCCTCCCGGCACGCTCACCCACTCGTTCCCGGGGCTTCGGCCCGGCGGAACTCAGCTGCCCCGCACGATCCGGCGGAGTTTGGTCACCCGGGGGCCGACCTCGCGTTCGTAGCCGTGGTCGGTCGGGTCATAGTAGTCCTTGCCGACGAGTTCGTCGGGCGGGTACTGCTGTGCCAAGACGCCGTCCGGGTGGTCGTGCGGGTATTTGTAGCCCTGGGCGTTGCCGAGTTTCGCGGCGCCCGCGTAGTGACCGTCACGCAGGTGCGGCGGGACCAGGCCCGCCTTGCCCTGACCGATATCGGACATCGCCGCACCGAGGGCGGCGGCCACCGCGCCCGACTTCGGGGCGGTGGCGATGTGGATCGTGGCGTGGGTCAGGGCCAGCTGCGCCTCCGGCATGCCGACCAGCTGTACCACCTGGGCGGCGGCGACCGCGGTCTGCAGGGCGGTGGGGTCGGCCATGCCGACGTCCTCGCTGGCCTGGATCATCAAGCGGCGGGCGATGAATCGCGGATCCTCGCCCGCGCTGATCATGCGGGCCAGATAGTGCAGGGCGGCGTCGACGTCGGAGCCGCGCAGCGACTTGATGAACGCGCTGATCACGTCGTAGTGCTGGTCGCCCGCGCGGTCGTAGCGCACCGCCGCCTTGTCGACGCTGGCCTCCACGAGGTCCACGTCGACCGTGCCGTCCAGCGACGATTCCGCCGACGCCTCCAGCGCGGTGAGCGATCTGCGCGCGTCGCCGCCCGCGATCCGGACGATGTGGTCCAGCGCCGCCTCGGTGACCGTGTACTGCCCCGCCAGCCCGCGCGGGTCCTCGATCGCGCGCCGCAGCACCGCGCGAATGTCGTTGTCCGACAACGATTGCAGCTGCAGCACGAGCGAGCGCGAGAGCAGCGGCGACACCACCGAGAACGACGGGTTCTCCGTGGTCGCGCCGACCAGCAGCACCACCCGGTTCTCCACCGCCGCGAGCAGCGCGTCCTGCTGGGTCTTGGAGAAGCGGTGCACCTCGTCGATGAACAGCACCGTCTGCTCCCCCGACAGCAGCCGCCGCCGCGCGAGTTCGATGACGCCCCGGACCTCCTTCACCCCCGCCGACAGCGCCGACAGCGCCTCGAAGCGACGGCCGGTGGCGTGCGAGATCAGCGACGCCAGCGTCGTCTTGCCCGTACCGGGCGGCCCGAACAGCAGCACCGACGCCGCCCCCGACCCCTCGACCAACCGGCGCAGCGGCGATCCGGGCCCCAGCAGATGCTGCTGCCCCACCACCTCGTCCAGGCTCGCCGGACGCATCCGCACCGCCAGCGGGACATGCTCACCCGCCCCGCGGAACTCGACCGCGGTACCGCCGATCGGAGCGTCCGCGCCGGGAGCCTCGAAAAGTCCCTCGCTCACGACTGTCCCTCGCTGGCGCGCCGCACCGTCGGATCGCTCGCAGGCCTACTCACATCTGCTGACGGTACCGCCGAGGTCCGACAGAACACCGCACGCCCGCGCGGCCCTACTCCTCCCAGTACTCCTCGAGGGTGGCCGAGACGTGTTCGGCGAAATCGCCCAGGGTGTCGTCGCCGGTGCAGCGGGCATCCTCGGCCAGGGCTGCCCAGCGGTTGATGAGGGCGGCCGAGCGCGGGACGGAGAGGCCGTGTTCACGGGCGGCGGCGATGCGGGTGTGGTCGGCGGGCAGGAACCAGTAGGTGGTCAGCCACACCCAGATCAGGCGGGCCTCCAGGATCCGCTCGGCCAGCAGCGCGTCGTCGGCGAGGGCGGGCCAGACGCCGACCACCTCCGACCGCCACGCCTCCACCATCTGGCGCCCGCGCTCCCGCGACAGCTCGAAATCGCACAGGCAGCCCGGGAACGACACCAGCGCGTAGGCGATGTCGAGGGTGGCGTCGCGGAAACCGCCCCACTCGTAGTCCAGGAACCGCGCGCCCTCGTCGTTGAGTATCACGTTGTCGGGGCACAGGTCGGACGGGCTGAAGGCGCGGAACCGCCCGGCCGCGAACAGCCGGTTGCCGCGCACGATGCGCTCGGCGATCTCGCCCGGCACCTCGATGCCCAGCTCGCGGGCGAGCATGCCAGGCACCTCGCCGATGGCCGCCTCCGCCTGCTCGGCTATGCCGTCGACGCGGTGCACCACGTCGACCCGGCGCAGCAGGGCCACGAAATCGGGCTCGCGGCCGACGGTCGCGGCGTGCATGCGGCCCAGCGCCTGCGCGAAGGCCATCAGCGCGTTGCGCGTGGCGGGTTCGGCGCCGGACTGCAGCACCGACGTCATCGAGGCGTTCTCGCCGAGATCGCTGAGGATCAGCACCCGCTCGGCCAGGTTGTGCGCCAGCAAATACGCGCCGGGGCGATGCTCGCTGCTCAGGGCGGTGGTGAACTGATAGGACACCGCCTCGCGCAGGAAGGCGGAGTCGATGCTGGCCACACCCGGCGCCAGGCCGCCGATGCGACGATCTTGCGCGGCGCCGCGGACCTGCTTCACGATCAAGGTCCGTGGAAGTGAAAAGGCGTTCTCCGCAACACGCACACGCAGTACCGTTGTCCTGCCACTGCCGCTGAGTTCGATCGGATCGCTCAGCTTTACCGGAGCACCCATTCGCTTGGTGAGCAACTGTTGTGCCGCGGACACGACTTCGGCGGCGCGTTCGGCCAATAGTGCGGTCATCGCGATCCAAGTTACTCGCTCCAGGTCACTTTCAGCGAGCGGTTCGACAACCTTTCGCGCGTCGCTCGGCGTGTCATTGTGAAGCGATTGCTACCGGTGCCGGATTGTGGTCAGGCACCACGGGACACCCGGGCCGCGGTTGCTTGACACATCCTGGCGGGTCCGGTTGTCTCATCGTCAACTGCTGTGTGCCACACCGTAACCCAGGTGATTCGAAAGGTCCTCACGATGACCGACACCCCGCGCTCAGGGCCGACGCGCCGAGGGGCGGCGTCCGGCGACACACCGGCGGAGGGTGGTGACCAGCGGCCCGCAGCAGATTCCGGGCAGCATCAGAACCCCGAGCCCGCACCCGTTCCCGGCGCCGAACCACCTCGCGAACACGGCCGCCACGAGATGCCGGGCGCGGCGGGCTATCCGCGGTTCGAGGGTCCGGGCGCCGCGCGGTACGGCAGCGAGGCGGTGGCGGCGCCGCCCGCGGTGCCGTCGCAACCGGCCCCGGGCGGGGCGCCCATACCGCCGCCGCAGCCGGGCCGCCACGCCGACGCATCGGGCAATCAGCCCGCTGCCGAGCGGCCCGCGGGCCCGACGTCGGGGGCGCCTGCGGGTACCGCGTACGGGGCCGCGCCCGGCGGGCAGTCCTACGCCGCGCCGCCGGAGACCTCGCCCAGCCAGGGTGGTCCCGCCTACGGGCAACCAACGCAACCGATGCCGGGCTACGGCAATCCTTCCTCCGGCTCGCCCGGGCAGGCACCGCCCGAATACGGCCAGCCGCCGCCTGGTTACGGCGCGCCGCCGGGATATGGCGAGGCACCGCCGGGATACGGCCAGCCGCAGGGCGCCGCACCCGTCCCGCCGCCCGCCGGGCTCAATGTGGGTGACGCGCTGGGCTACGGCTGGCACAAGTTCCGCGACAACCCGATTCCCTGGATCGCCATCACCCTCGTGGGGTTCGTCGCGTATCTCGCCGTCACGCTGGTGATCAATGTCGGCGACGTGAACTCGCTGCTGCCGCTACTGCTCATCTTCCTGGTGGTCGCGCTGGTGGTGTGGCTGTTGCAGGCGGCCATGATTCGCGGCGGCCTCTACGAATGCGACGGCACCCCACCGGATTTCCAGGCGTACTTCGGATTCGTCAACGCGGGCAACGTCCTGCTCACCGCGCTGCTCGTCTTCGTGGCCGCGACCGTCGGCATCGCGCTGTTCGTCGTCCCGGGCATCATCGTCGGATTTCTGTGCATGTTCGCGCTGCACTTCGTGATCGATCGGGACCTGGACCCCTTCTCGGCGATCAAGGCCAGCGCGGAACTGGTGATCGCGAACCTGGGACCTGTCCTGCTGCTGGCGCTGGCGGTCGTGGTGATGACCTTCTTCTCGATGCTGCTGTGCGGGATTCCGCTGCTGGTGACGGGTCCGCTCACCGCCATCGCGGTCACCTACTCCTACCGCGTCCTCACCGACGGGCTGATCGCGTGACCACGGTCAGGCGCCCGCGGCCAGCCACCAGCGCTTGAATCATGCGGATTGCCGGCGCCGATTCGGCCACGTGCTCGGCGGCGTCGGATAGGGCCGTCTCGACCGGGTCGAGCACGATGCCGCCGTCCGGCAGCTACTTCTTCGCCGGGACCGGGTTGCCGTGCTCGTCGAGCACCACGTCCAGGCCCGCCTCCTTGCGCTGCTGCGCGGTGATCGGCGCGGGCGCCTCGGTGAGCGGGTCCACGCCGCCGCCCGACTTCGGGAACGCGATGACGTCACGGATCGAGTCCATCCCGGACAGCAGCGCGGTGATGCGGTCCCAGCCGAAGGCGATGCCGCCGTGCGGCGGGGCGCCGAAGGCGAAGGCGTCGAGCAGGAAGCCGAACTTCTCCTGCGCCTCGTCGTGGCCGATGCCCATCACCTCGAACACCCGCTCCTGCACGTCGCGGCGGTGGATGCGGATGCTGCCGCCGCCGATCTCGTGGCCGTTGCAGACGATGTCGTAGGCGTAGGCCAGCGCCGATCCGGGATCGGTGTCGAAGGTGTCCAGCGACTCCGGCTTCGGCGAGGTGAACGCGTGGTGCACGGCGGTCCAAGCCGAATGGCCCAGGGCCACATCGCCGCTCGCGGTCGCGTCGGCGGCGGGCTCGAACATCGGGGCGTCCACGATCCACACGAACGCCCAGGCGTTCTCATCGATCAGGCCGCACTTGCGCGCGATCTCGGCGCGCGCGGCGCCCAGCAGCGCCCGGCTCGACTTGGCCTCGCCCGCGCCGAAGAAGATGCAGTCGCCCGGCTCGGCGCCGACGTGCTTGGCCAGCCCCTCGCGCTCGGCCTCGCTCAGGTTCTTCGCGACCGGACCGCCCAGCGTGCCGTCCTCGCCGACCAGGATGTAGCCCAGGCCCTTGGCGCCGCGCTGCTTGGCCCACTCTTGCCAGGCGTCGAGCTGGCGCCGCGGCTGGCTCGCGCCGCCCGGCATCACGACCGCGCCTACGTACGGCGCCTGGAACACCCGGAACGGCGTGTCCTTGAAGAACTCCGCGCATTCGGTGATCTCCACGCCGAAGCGCAGGTCCGGCTTGTCCGAGCCGTAGCGCCGCATGGCCTCGGCGTAGGTCAGGTGCGGGATCGGCGTGGTGATCTCGTGGCCGATCAGCTTCCACAGCGCGACCAAAATATCCTCGGCCAGCAGGATCACGTCCTCCTGGGTCACGAAGCTCATCTCGAGGTCGAGCTGGGTGAATTCGGGCTGGCGGTCGGCGCGGAAGTCCTCGTCGCGGTAGCAGCGGGCGATCTGGTAATAGCGCTCCACCCCCGACACCATCAGCAGCTGCTTGAACAGCTGCGGGCTCTGCGGCAGCGCGTAGAACTTGCCGGGCTGCAGGCGCGCCGGGACCAGGAAGTCGCGGGCGCCCTCCGGCGTGGAACGGGTCATGGTCGGGGTCTCGACCTCGACGAAGGCATGCTTGTCCAGCACGGCGCGAGCGGCGGCGTTGGCCTTGGAGCGCAGCCGGATGGCGTGCGCGGGACCCTCGCGGCGCAGGTCCAGATAGCGGTACTTGAGCCGGGTCTCCTCGCCGGGCTGCTCGTCCAGCTGGAACGGCAGCGGCGCGGACTCGTTGAGCACCTCCAGCTCGGTCGCGTTGACCTCGATGGCGCCGGTCGGCAGGTTCGGGTTCTCGCTGCCGTCCGGGCGCTGCTCGACCACGCCCGTGACCTGGACGCAGTACTCGGCACGCAGCCGGTGCGACTGCTCGGCGGGCGCGCCCTCGCGGAACACCACCTGCGACACACCCGACGCATCGCGCAGATCGATGAAGATCACGCCACCGTGGTCGCGCCGCCGGGCCACCCAGCCGGTGAGGGTGACGGTCAGACCGGCGTGTTCGCTTCGCAGCGAACCAGCCAAGTGGGTGCGCAGCACGGGATTCCTTTCGACGACTCGGTGCACCGGCGCGATGTGACCAGGCGCGAGCCAATACTAGTTAGACACGTTCAGCGACCGGAAACCGATATCCGCGCGGCCGTGTCAAGCTTTACATCGGATCCGTGCCTACACCCAGCCGACACCTGCGAGAGGGCGACGAGGATGACCTTCAACGAAGGTATGCAGATCGATCCGGACCGGGTCTCCTCCGGCGGTCCCGGCATGGGCGGCAAGCTGGCGCTGGGCGGCGGCGCGGGCGGGATCGTGGTGCTGGTGCTGGCGCTGCTGTTCGGCGGGGATCCCGGATCGCTGCTCGGGCAGTTCACCGGCGCGGGGGCCGACTCGTCCCAGCAGGGCACGGCCAAGACGCCCGAGCACTGCAGGACCGGCGCGGACGCCAACCGCTACGTCGACTGCCGCGTGGTCCTGACCGCCCAGAGCCTGGACAACGTGTGGGGCGCGCAGTTGCCCGAGCAGACCGGGCGGCGGTACGTGCCGCCGAAGGTGACCCTGTTCAGCGGCGCGGTGAACACCGGGTGCGGCCGGGCGACCAGCGCGGTGGGGCCGTTCTACTGCCCCGCCGACCGCACCGCCTACTTCGACACCAGCTTCTTCCAGGAGCTGACCGACCGGTTCGGCGCCAGCGGCGGTCCGCTGGCGCAGGAGTACGTGGTGGCGCACGAGGTCGGCCATCACATCCAGAACCTGCTCGGCGACTCCGGGCGCGCGCAGCGGGACCCGAAGGGGCCGGAGTCCGGGTCGGTGCGCCTGGAACTGCAGGCCGACTGCTACGCCGGGCTGTGGGCGTCCTTCGCCGACAAGCAGCCCGCGCCCGGCAGCGATCAGCCGTTCCTGAAGCCGCTGACCGACAAGGACATTCGCGACGCCCTCTCGGCGGCGGCCGCGGTCGGCGACGACCGCATCCAGAAGGCGTCGACCGGTCGGGTCAATCCCGAGGGCTGGACGCACGGCTCCTCCGAGCAGCGGCAGAAGTGGTTCCTCACCGGCTACCGCACCGGCCGGGTCAAGTCCTGCGACACATTCACCGCGCCGGATCTGGACAATCCCCCGGCGCGCTGACGGGCGGGCGTGGCGCCGTGAATCGTGCTGTGACCTAGGAGCTTTGCGAGCCTACGGCGCTGCGGGAGGCGCCGCCACCTACGTGGTCCGCGTCCGGGTCGGCGGTGGCCGGTCGATCACCGCCACGCTGTGGACGAATTACCGTGGGGCGCATCGGCTGTGATCGCGCCGACTCGTAGTCTTCGGGCGCGTCGCCGATGATTCTCGCTCGCGACGGTCCACAATCACGGGCGGGGTTTCGCCCCGACCTGATGAGGAGGATGTCGGTTCATGCAGAGATTCGGTGCGACAAGGCGATTCGGGATGCCGCGCGCGGCCGCCGCGGCGGCCGTTCTGACCACCGCGCTCCTCGGCCAGGGCGCTGCCGCAGTCGCCGACCAGCCGCCGCCCGGACCGGGCGCTCCGGCTCCCGCCCAGGCCGCTCCGCCCGCACCGGCACCCGCGTCGACGGCGGGGTCCTTGACGCTCACCACGATTCCCGCGGGCTGGCAGGTTCGCACGGATCTTGCGCCCACGCTTCAGGTGCAGCCGGACGGACGGGCGGTAGCCAGCCTCGATGCCGCCAGCCCGGACCGCCCGGTGGGCGCCGCGCCCAAGTCGGCGACCGGCCGCGTGGCGCCGGAGGTGGTGAATTCGGCTCTCGCCGAGGCCAAGTCGCTGGCCGACGCCGATATGGGAATGCCGTCGGACGCCGACGGCAGTAGCACCATGCTCGACTTCCTCGGCGCCGCCCCCGACCAGGACATCCACCTCATCGTCTACGCACAGGGCAAGCAGGAGGGCCTGTCCCCCGAGCAGCAGTCCCAGCGCAAACGCTTCGACGACCTCTGCAAGAAGCTGTTGTCCGCCTTCGTCCAGGACCGCTGATTCCGGCCAAGAGAGTGCCGGAAATGTGGTGGGGCGCGTACCGGAAATATAGGGGCGCATACCGGAAGCGTGGCGGGGCGCGTACCCGAAATGTGGTGGGCGATAGCTTAACGGGACGGCGTCAGCCGTCAGCCGACCGTCCAGGTCTCCTTGCCGGTCAGCAACTCCTGCAGTGAACCGTCTCCCACCGGCTTGCGCTCCCGGGCCATCGTGGTCTGGGCGCGGACGCCGTCGTCATACGTCGGGCGGGAGACGCTGCGGAAGATGCCGACGGGGACGTGGGACAGGTCCTGGTCGGACAGGCGGGACAGGGCGTAGGCGTACTCCGGGTCGTCGGTGTAGGCGTCGTGGACGACGATCTCGGATTCGGCGACCGTCTCGGCCCGCACCACCCTGAGACCGAAACCCTTTCGCACGACCGCGAATTCGCCGTCGGCGCCGAAGCGGACGGGTTGCGCGTGCCGGAGCCTGATCAGGTGGGATTCGGCGTTCTCCTTGCGCAGCGCGTCGAACGAGCCGTCGTTGAAGATCGGGCAGTCCTGCAGGATCTCTACGAAGGAGGCGCCGCGGTGCTCGGCGGCGGCGCGCAGCACCTCGGTCAGCCCCGTGCGGTCCGAATCCAGCGCCCGCGCCGCGAACGTGGCCTCGGCGCCCAACGCCACCGACAGCGTGTTGAACGGATGGTCCACCGAACCCATCGGCGTCGACTTGGTGACCTTGCCCGGTTCCGAGGTCGGCGAGTACTGCCCCTTGGTCAGCCCGTAGATCCGGTTGTTGAACAGCAGGATCGTCATGTTCACGTTGCGGCGCAGCGCGTGGATGAGATGGTTGCCGCCGATGGACAGCGCGTCGCCGTCGCCGGTCACCACCCACACCGACAGATCGGGTCGGGTCACGGCCAGTCCGGTGGCGATGGCGGGCGCGCGGCCGTGGATCGAGTGGATCCCGTAGGCGTCCAGGTAGTAGGGGAACCGGCTCGAGCACCCGATACCGGAGACGAACATGAGATTCTCGCGACGCAGCCCGAGTTCGGCGAGGAAGCCGCGCACGGTGGCGAGGATGACGTAGTCGCCACAGCCGGGGCACCAGCGCACCTCCTGGTCGGAGGTGAAGTCCTTGGCCTTCTGCGGCCCGTCCGCGCCGGGCACCCCGGACAGTCCGGTCAGGCCGAGATCGGTGCCCACGAGCGAGGTTTCGACAATGGTCATCACTTGCCCCCTGGGGTGCGATACGTGGCCCGCGCACGCGCGGCGAAGGCCTTGTCGTGTTCCATTTCCGCGATGGAGCCGTCGAGCGCGGCGTCGATGACACCGACCAGTTCCTGGGCCGAGAAGGCGGTTCCGGCGATCTTCGTCCACGGCTGCACGTCCACCAGGTAACGGGCGCGCAGCAGGGTGGCCAGCTGGCCGCCGTTCATCTCCGGGCACACCACCGTGCGGTAGCGGCGCAACACCTCTTCGGTGTTGGCGGGCAACGGGTTCAGATTCCGCAGGTGCGCCTGCGCCACCGGCACCCCGCGCCGCCGCGCCCGGCGGCACGCCTCGCCGATCGGGCCGAACGAACTCCCCCAGCCGATCAGCAGCAGTTCGGCGCCGCCTTCCGGATCGTCGACCTCCAGGTCGGGAACCGCTATGCCGTCGATCTTGGCCTGCCGCAACCGCACCATCAGCTCGTGGTTGGCCGGGTCGTAGGAGATGTTGCCGCTGCCGTCCGCCTTCTCGAGGCCGCCGATGCGGTGCGCCAGGCCGGCCGTGCCGGGTATCGCGAGCGCGCGGGCGAGCGTCTCCGGGTCGCGCGCGTACGGCTGGAACGAATCCGCCTCCGCCTCGGATTCGAAGCCCGGATCGATCGGCGCCAGCGCGGCGACATCCGGAATGGCCCACGGCTCCGACCCGTTGGCGATCGCCCCGTCGGACAGCAGCAGCACGGGCGTGCGGTAGGTCAGCGCGATGCGGGCCGCCTCCACCGCGGCCGCGAAACAGTCCGCGGGCGAACGCGGTGCGACGATCGCCACCGGCGACTCACCGTTGCGGCCGTACAGCGCCTGCAGCAGGTCGGCCTGCTCGGTCTTGGTCGGCAGGCCGGTGGAGGGGCCGCCGCGCTGCACGTCGACGATCAGCAGCGGCAGTTCGGTCATGACGGCCAGGCCGATGGTCTCGCTCTTGAGCGCCAGGCCCGGGCCGGAAGTGCTGGTGACGCCCAGTGCCCCACCGAGCGAAGCACCCAGTGCCGCACCGATTCCCGCGATCTCGTCCTCGGCCTGGAAGGTGGTGACGCCGAAGCTCTTGTGCTTGCTCAGCTCGTGCAGGATGTCCGACGCCGGAGTGATCGGGTAGGTGCCCAGGAACACCTCCAGACCCGACAGCTGCCCGGCGGCCACGATGCCGTACGCCAGCGCCGTATTGCCGGTGATCTGCCGATAGGTGCCCGGCGCCAGGGTCGCCGGGGCGACTTCGTATGTGGTGGCGAAGGTTTCGGTGGTCTCGCCGTAGTTCCAGCCGGTGCGCAGGGCGATCAGGTTCGCCTCGGCGATAGCCGGTTCGGCCGCGAACTTCTCCCGCACGAACTGCTCGGTCCCCGCGATCGGCCGCCCGTACATCCATGACAGCAGCCCGAGGGCGAACATGTTCTTCGCGCGCTGGGCGTCCTTCTTGCCGATGCCGGTGGATCCGGTGGCGGCCAGCGTCAGCGATGTCATCGGCACCCGGTGCACGACGAAATCCGACAGCGTGTCGTCGGCGAGCGGATCGGTCGCGTACCCCACCTTGGTCAGCGTGCGCTTGGTGAACTCGTCGGTGTTCACGATCACCGTGGCACCGCGGGCCAGATCTTCCAGATTCGCCTCGAGCGCAGCCGGATTCATCGCCACCAGCACGTCGGGCTGGTCACCCGCGGTGAGGATGTCGTGGTCGGCAATCTGGATCTGGAACGAGGAGACGCCGGGCAGCGTGCCCTGCGGCGCCCGGATCTCGGCCGGGAAGTTCGGCATGGTGGCGAGGTCGTTGCCGAAGGCCGCCGCCTCGTGCGTGAAACGGTCGCCCGTCAGCTGCATTCCGTCGCCGGAGTCACCGGCGAAGCGGATAACGACCTTTTCGAGTCGACGCGTTTCGTCAGCCATGCGCCTGCATCACTTCCTCGTCGGTATGAGGTACCACTGGCCAAGTTACTCCCCCGCACCTCGGACACACCCGAGTTATGTGCGGTCCAACAAGATTGAGCAGATTCAGCCCGGACTGCGTCAGGCGAACAGCGCCAGCTGCGGATCGGGCTCCCGCGAGCCGGTATCCGGCTCCCGGGGCGGCGCGGTGTCGCCCGGCCGCTCGCGGTGCAGTCCGTGCCGCGCGAGCAGCGGATCGACCCGGCCGCGTAGCCACGCAGAATACTCCGGTGTGACGTACGCCCCACGACCGTACAGCTGCCGGTACCGCCGCAGCAGCGCTGGGTGGTGGGTGGTCAGCCATTCCAGGAACCAGCCGCGCGTGCTGCCGCGCAGATGCATCGGGAACGCCACCGCGCTCGCGGCGCCGGCGGCGGCGATCTCGCCGAACAGCGCGTCCAGGTGGGCGCTGCCGTCGGAGAGACAGGGAATCACCGGGGCGACCATGACGTGCACGGCGAACCCGGCATCGGCCAGCGCGCGCACCAGATCCAGCCGGGCGCGCGGCGACGGCGTCCCCGACTCCAGGCTGCGGTGCAGGTCCTCGTCGAGGATCGCGATCGAGACCGCGAGGCTGACCGGCACCACCCGCGACGCCTGCACCAGCAGCGGCAGATCGCGACGCAGCAGCGTGCCCTTGGTGAGAACGGAGAACGGCGTGCCCGAATCGGCCAGTGCGCCGATGATGCCCGGCATCAGCCGGTAGCGCCCCTCGGCGCGCTGATACGGATCGGTATTGGTGCCCAGCGCCACGCCTTCGCGCCGCCACGAGCGCCGGTGCAGTTCGCGGCGCAGCACGGCGGCGACGTTCGTCTTCACCACGATCTGGGTGTCGAAGTCGCGGCCCGCGTCCAGCTCCAGGTATTCGTGGCTGCCGCGGGCGAAGCAGTACCGGCAGGCGTGCGAGCAGCCGCGCATCGGGTTGATCGTCCAGTTGAACGGCAACCCCGAACCCCGCGGCATCTTGTTCAGCGCGCTCTTGCACAGCACCTCGTGGAACGTGACGCCCTCGAAGTCGGGAGTCCGGACGCTGCGGACGAAACCCGCGCGCTCGAGCCCCGGCAACGCCCCGTCATCGACGTCGAGGGTCTGCTTCTGCCACCGCACACCTCCAGTCGAACATCTGTTCTAATCGCTGTCAAGCGACGCTGGGCGCCTCGGGCCGCGGCGACGCGCCCTTGTAGAACGCGATCAGATCGCGCAGCGTCTCGGCCGTCGGGCGGGGCCGGTAGCCCAGTTCCACCCGCGCCTTGTTGCCGTCCACCAGCGGCGCCGACAGCAGCGCGCCCATCGCCGCCTTCGACACCCGGTCGCTGCCCAGCAGCTTGGCCGCGGGCTCCAGCACCGGCAGCACCGCCGAGATCACCTTGAGTGGAATCGCGAACGACGGGCCCCGCTTGCCGTTGGCGGACGCGGCCATCCGGCTCACCTCCAGCATGGTCAGCATCTCGCCGGTCAGCAGGTAGTTCTCGCCGGTGCGGCCGTGCTCACCGGCCAGGATCAGCCCGGCCGCCACGTCGCGCACGTCGACCAGGTCGAAGCCGCCGCCGATCATCACCGGGACGCGGCCGCGCGCACAGTCCCACAGCGTGGTGTTGATCCGGGAGTCGGAGTGGTCGATCGGGCCGTAGACGCCGGTCGGATTGCAGATCACCGCGTCCAGCCCCGCGTCGATGACCTTGCGCAACTCGATCTCGCCCTGCCACTTGGAGCGGTCGTAGACCGGCAGGTGCTCCTCGACCGAACGCGCCGACCGCTCATCGATCCGGCCGCCGCAGGTGTACTGGTTGAAGGCGTGGATGGAGCTGGCGTGCACCATGCGGCGGACGCCGACCTCCAGCGCCGCCTCGGCGACCACCCGCACGCCCTCGGTGTTCACCCGCCAGGCCAGATCGTCGCGATGGGCCAGGGTGATCACCGCGACCAGGTGGTAGAGCATCTCGGCGCCCTCGAGGGCCGCGCGCATGGACGCCGGATCCAGCACGTCGCCGGTCACCCAGGTGACACCCGCCGCGGCGGCGCCGGAGGGCCGAACCCGGTCGATGGCGGTCACCTCGTGACCTTGCTCCACCAACTGGCGGAGCAGATTCGTGCCAAGGAAGCCGGCGGCGCCGGTGACTGCGACCTTCATGGCACAGAGGATATAGAACCCGTTCTAATTTGCAACAAGTTCTAGTTTGCTTCCGTTTGTTCCGCCCGGGCGTCGCGTCCGCTCGAAACCTGTCCCGCAGGTCGGCTATATTGAGGCCGAGCCGTTGCCGGGAGTCACGCGGCGACGCAGCAGATCACGAGCACCGACGTTTCACGAAAGCTGATGATCATGATGATTGGGGGGCAGATTCGATGAGTGAACCACTCTCGATCGAGAGCGACGCGGTTCGCACGTTCGCGGCGACGCAGGAGGGTGTCGCGGGTCAGATCGCCGCGGCGGGGGATATGGACACGGTCACGCACGTCGCCGCGATGACCCCGGTGTTCGGCGTCATCGGCGCGGACTATCTGGCCATGTTCGCCGCCGCGCAGGTGTTGCACGCCAAGGACATCAACGAGCTCTCGGGCAAGGTCGACAATCTCGGAAAGCACGCATTCGGCACGGCCGCGGTGATCGACGACTCCGACTCGTCGTTCTCGAACCTCCTGGGGTCCCTCGGCAATCAGATCGGGGGATAACTCGTGCGCACACTCGATTCCGGACACGACAGCGGCGTCATCGACGCGCCCGCGGCCGCCCCGGCAGCCTCCTCGGAGGCGGCGGCGCCCGCTCCGGCCGGCGATCCGGTCCTGACCTCCGCGGCCCAGCAGGGCCCGATCCAGGACGTCCCGGTGGGTCAGCTGCCCGCCGATATGCCGCCCCCCGAACCGCCCGAATTCGTGCCCTCCCGCAAGGAGTTCGAGGACGAGGGCGCACCGCTGACGGCCGTTCCGCACGCGCCCGGGCTGGGTGGCGGCGGTGGCGCCCCCGACGCCGCGGCGGCCGTCGCCCCGGCCGCGGCCGTCGACCCGGCCTCTCCCCTGCTCGGCGCCGCGCACAGCGCGATCGACAGCGCGCGGGGCGCCCTCGGCGGCGATCCGTCCGGCGTCCTCGGCGGCGCACACAACGCGGTGAACAGCGCGGCCGGTGGCGCCGCCGCGGCGGCGCAGCAGGCGGCCGTCCCGGCCGTCGCCGCGAACGCCGCGCTCCCGGCCGATCCGGCCGCCGCCCTGATGAACGGCCTCGCGCTGCCCGCGCTGCCGGGCGTCGACATGCTGTTCAAGCCGATCCTGGACCTGCTGTCCTCCTTCGGCACCGGTGTCATGGGCTCGCTCAACCCGGCGAATCTGCTCAGCCAGTCCTCACAGGTCATCCAGAGCGCGATGTCGGTCGGCCAGGGCGCGTTGAAGAGTGTCGGCGAGGTGTGGGAGGGCCAGTCGTCGAACAGCGCGCAGGCCGCGGGCCAGCAGACCCAGGTCCAGGGCGAGGACGCCGCCCAGCGCGGCTTCGACATCTCCAAGCTCACCGAGGAGGCCGCGGCGGTCGTCCAGCGCGGCAATGTCCAGCTCACCGCCGTCGCGAATACCTTTGCGGCGCAGGCCTCCACGCTGGCTCCATTGATCTTCACGCCACCGGCCCAGGCCACGCTGATCGGTCTCGCCACCGAGCATCTGGGCCAGGCGGTCGCGATCACCAATGCCACCCGCGGTGAGCTGGGCGGCTACACCGGCCAGCTGGCCGGTGTCGTCCAGCAGGTGCTGGGCGCCAACGGCCCGCAGGCCGCCCAGGCGGCACAGTCGGTGGCGGAGAGCGTAGGCCAGCCGATCATGGAGCAGGCGCAGCAGCTGATCTCGAGCGGCGCCTCGGACACCATGGCCGCGGGCCTCGGCGATTCGGCTACCGGCGGCACCTCCACGTATTCGTCCTCCTTCGACGGCAACGGCGCGCACGCCGGTTCCGGCGGCAGCGGGATGGGAGGCGGCGGCGGAACGGCCGCTGGCCTCGGCGGGGTCGGCGGCCTCGGCGGCGGCGTGGGCGCCACCCCCGGTGGTCCCGGCGCCTCGGTCACGGGCGCGCGGCCCGGCCTGGGCGGCATCCCGGGCATGCCGTTCGGCCCCGGAATGTCCGGTGTGGCCGGACAGGGCATGGGCTCGGGATTCATGGGCGCTCCCGCCGCTGCCGCCGGTCAGCGCGGCAACGAGGAGGAGCACGACCGCAACGTGCAGCCCTACCAGAGCCCCACGGGCAATACCGATCTCACCGGCGCGCTGGGCGAGACCGCACCCGAGGTCATCGGCCAGACCCATCACGACGAGATCATCAACGATTACGAGATGGATCAGCTGTAGGTTCACGCGCACCGCGACCGGCCCGGGCCCGCTTCGGCCCGGGCCGGTCGCGTTCCGCTCGAACATAGACACATAGAACGCGTTACATAATCGAGCCCGCGAGTGCGCTACCGCGGAACCGTGGCGACAACGCGAACACGGGCACCCACTCACCGATAATCCGTGCCCACCAGGCGGATACGCGGGTCAGCGGGACGCATTCACCGATCTACTGACAGCTTTGCCCGGCTCGGGCTACTATCTCGAGAGCTATTAGAATCTGTTCTAGTTTGCAGCGAGCCGAGAGGATGCCTCGATGCGCTTCACTTACGCGGAGGCGATGACCGATCCCGCCTACTACATCCCGCTGGCGCAGGCCGCGGAGGCCGCGGGATTCCACGGTATGTCGATCGCCGACAGCATCGCGTATCCGGCGGAATCGGATTCGACGTACCCGTACACGCCCGACGGCTCCCGCGAGTTTCTCGACGGCAAGCCCTTCATCGAGACCTTCGTGCTGTCCGCGGCCTTGGCGGCGGCCACGAAGACGCTGCGGTTCAACCCGTTCGTGATCAAACTGCCGATCCGCCCGCCGGTCCTGGTCGCCAAGCAGACCGCCTCACTGGCGTATCTCAGCGACAACCGGTTCGCCCTCGGTGTCGGGATCAGCCCGTGGCCGGAGGACTTCGACATCATGGGCGTGCCGTTCGAGCGCCGCGGCAAGCGGATGGACGAATGCATCGAGGTGGTCCGCGGGCTGTGCACCGGTGAGTACTTCGAGTATCACGGCGAGTTCTACGACATCCAGAAGATCAAGATCACGCCCGCGCCGACGGAGCCCGTGCCGATCCTGGTGGGCGGGCACAGCGACGCGGCCCTGCGCCGCGCGGTGCGGCTGTGCGACGGCTGGATGCACGCGGGCGGCGACGCCGGGGATCTGGACAGGATGCTGGCCCGGCTGACCGAATTGCGCGCGCAGAGCGACCGTTCCGGCCCGTTCGAGATCCACGTCGCCTCGATCGACGCCTATACCCCCGATGGCATCAAGCGCCTCGAGGACAAGGGCGTCACCGACGTCATCGTCGGCTTCCGCTACCCCTACACCCCCGGCCCCGACACCGAGCCCCTGGAAACCAAGATCGCCAATCTGGAGCGCTACGCCGAATCGGTCATCGCCAAGACCTCCTGAACTCAGCGCTTCTTGGCGAAACCGAGGTCCATGACGGCGTCGCGCTCGGATTCGAGCTCGGCGACGCTGAGATCGATGCGCTCGCGGGAGAATTCGCTGATCGAGAGGCCGGGGACCATGGTGTAGCGGCCGTCTGCGCAGGTGACCGGGAACGAGCTGATCAGGCCCTCGGGGACGCCGTAGGAACCGTCGGACGGCACCGCCATGGACACCCAGTCCCCGGCCGCGGTGCCCAGCACCCAGTCGTGGATGTGGTCGATGGCGGCGCTGGCCGCGCTGGCGGCGGACGACGCGCCGCGGGCCTTGATGATCGCGGTGCCGCGCTGCTGCACGGTCGGGATGAAATCCTCGCGGATCCAGGCCTCATCGGCGACGACCTCGGGAGCGGGGCGGCCCGCGATGGTGGCGTGCTCGATATCCGGATACTGCGTGGCGGAGTGGTTGCCCCACACACTTACCCGGTGGATCTCGGCGGCGGCCGTGCCGGTCCGGCGGGCCAGCTGGGCGATGGCGCGGTTGTGGTCGAGCCGGGTCAGCGCGGTGAAGCGCGCGGCCGGGACATCGGGCGCGTTGCTCATCGCTATGAAGGCGTTCGTATTGGCCGGGTTGCCGACCACGAGCACCTTCACGTCCTCGGCGGCGCTGGCGTTGATGGCCGCGCCCTGGTCGGTGAAGATCGGGCCGTTGGCGGCCAGCAGATCCGCGCGCTCCATACCGGTGGTCCGGGGTCGCGCACCGACCAGCAGCGCCACGTTGGCGCCGTCGAATCCGACCCACGGGTCGTCGCTGATATCGACCGACTCCAGGAGCGGGAACGCGCCGTCCTCCAGCTCCATCGCCACCCCCTCCAGCGCGCCGACCGCCGCCGGAACCTCCAGCAGCCGCAGCCGCACGGGAGTGCCGGAGCCCAGCATCGCACCGGAGGCGATCCGGAACAGCAACCCATAGGCGATCTGACCGGCGCCACCGGTCACGGTGACGGTCACGGGCGTGCGGGTTGCGGTGCTCACGACAACTCCTCTTGATCGACGGCCTCCCCCAACCCTAACGACCCTCACTCGCCCGCAGCGCGCACCGTGAGCAACGCGACATTCCCACCCCGCAAACCCTCGGCGAACCACTAGGCAGACGAACTAACTTGCGCCCCAGCCCACTTCGCACGCAGGACCACCGTCGCAAGCGGCCTGAGCCCGGCCTGCCCTCTCCGCGAACCTCTCGCCGCGACTGCCTCCCCGGCGCCGCCGACCGCGGGCCACGCGGCCGCCACGCACCACCGCATCGCTCTCTCTCGCTACCCGCGGCACCTGTCCGACCATGTCGTGCGGACCTCACTCCAGCGTGGCGATCTCGCTATCGCTGAGCACGACCGGTTGTACGGCATCCTTGGCGCGCACCAACTGCACCGCGCGGTAGAGCGGCCGCTCCTCCAGCCCCGTGTCGCGGGCCTCGGCGCGCAGCTGGCCGATCAGGAGATCCGAAACCGACAGGGCCGCAGCGAGTTTACTGGACGCCAGGGCGTCGGCGAGCTTGCGCAGGCCCAGGATATGCAGTTCCCGGCCACTCCCGGCGTCGGTGTACATCGCCAGCGGGACCGCCTGGGTGCCGCCCCCGGCGGTGATCCGCAGCGCGATGCGGCTGAGCCTGCCCGGATAGACCAGGATCTCGACACCCTCGGCGGCGGCGATATCCACCCGCCGCACACCGAACAGCCTCCGAGCCTCGACCACGGTGCCCGCCAGCCAGATTCGCCGCCGCTGCACCGCCGCGGCGTACAGCGCGGTGGGCGCGCCGAGCAGCGACCCGGCCAGCAGCCCCACCGACCAGCCCACCAGCAGGCCCAGCAGCAGCGCGGTGAGGACACCGAGGGCGAGCGCCGCCAGTAGCAGTCGCCGCAGCATCGGCGCGTACAGCTCGGGGGCGATCAGATCCAGGCCGACCCGTTGCGGCCCTTCGGGATCGGTTTGTTCAGTCACTCGTCCACATTCGTCCGGTCGGTCGAACGCCCGCCCGTTCACCGAATCATCCAGGGGTGACTCGCCATCGGGGGCGGGCGCCGTATCCGTGACGCTACTACCGATCCGCCGCCAGGGCGGCGGTGACGGCGGCGACGGTGTCATCGATCCGGATCTGCTGCTGGTCGCCGGTGGACAGGTCCTTCAGCCCGATCTCACCCTCGGCCAGATCGCGATCGCCCAGCACCAGAGCGTATTTCGCGCCCGACCGGTCGGCGGACTTCATCGCGCCCTTGACGCCCCGGCCGCCATAGGAGAGATCCACCCGGATACCGGCGGCACGCAACCGGCCCGCCAGCTCCACCAGCCTGCTCTTGGCGGCCTCGCCCAGCGGCACTCCGAACACGTCCACCCGGGCCGGATCGGCAGCGGCCTTGCCCTCGGCCTCCAGCGCCAGGATCGCGCGATCGACGCCGAGCCCGAAGCCGATGCCGGACAGTGGCTGCCCGCCCAACTCGGCCATCAGGCCGTCGTAGCGGCCGCCCCCGCCGATGCCGGACTGCGCCCCCAGTCCGTCGTGCACGAATTCGAAGGTGGTCTTGGTGTAGTAGTCGAGCCCGCGGACCATGCGCGGATTGACCACGTACGGCACACCGAGCGCGTCCAGATACCCGAGCACCTGGTCGAAATGCGTCTTCGCGGACTCCGAGAGGTGGTCGAGCATGAGCGGTGCGTCGGCGGTCAGTTCCCGCACCTCCGGCCGCTTGTCGTCGAGCACTCGCAGCGGGTTGATCCGCACCCGGCGCTCGGTCTCCTCGTCCAGCGGCAGCCCGAGCAGATACTGCTGCAGCAGCTCCCGGTACTGCGGGCGGCAGGTGTCGTCGCCGAGCGAGGTGATCTCGAGCCGGAACCCGTCGAGCCCGAGCGACCGGAATCCGGTGTCGGCGATGGCGATCACCTCGGCGTCCAGCGCCGGATCGTCCACTCCGATGGCCTCCACACCCACCTGCTGCAGCTGCCGGTAGCGCCCGGCCTGCACGTTCTCGTATCGGAAGAACGGACCGACGTAGCACAGCTTCACCGGCAGCGGGCCGCGGTCGAGCCCGTGCTCGATCACCGCCCGCATGACGGAGGCAGTCCCCTCCGGGCGCAGCGTCATGCTGCGGTTCTTGCGGTCGGGGAAGGTCCACATCTCCTTGCTGACCACGTCGGTGGACTCGCCGACGCCGCGCGCGAACAGCCCGGTCTCCTCGAAGATCGGCAGCTCCACATGCCCGTACCCGGCCAGCCGCGCCGCGTGCACGAGCGCGTCGCGGACGGCGACGAACTGTGCGGAGGCGGGCGGCAGGTAGTCCGGGAAACCCTTCGGGGCGGCAAAGCTGCTGGTCTTGGTCACGATCGTCCAGTCTCCCCCACGCCCCCACGAATAGTCCAACCGGTTCCCGCCGCGGCCGAGCGGAGCCGACGAACACGGTTCTCAGCAACTGATGGCACACTCTATTGCCGGAAGCTCAGGGTTCACCCGCCGGAGGCGGTGCAGACGAACACAGCACGGGAGGAATAGGGAGTGCCGAGCAACGAACAGCGGCGAGCGGCGGCCAAACGCAAGCTGGAGCGACGACTGGCCCGCCAGGCCGAGCGAGCCCGCAAGCGCAAGCGGCTCGCCATCGCCGGATCAGCGCTCGGTGTGGTCGTCGTGGTCGCGGCCGGTGTCGGGATCTACTATCTGACCCGCGGCGACGATCAGGATGCCGCGGCGGCGAACCCGGACACCTCGCAGACCGAGACCCCGCAGGCCGCGCCGCCGCCGCAGGCCAAGCCCAAACCGGCGACGGTCGGCTGCGCCTACAACGACGGCGGCGAGGCCGCCAAGCCCGTGCACAAGCCGGAGAAGACCGAGGTCTCCACCGCCGAGGCGCAGACGGTCCGTATCCAGAGCAGCCAGGGCCCGATCGATATCAAGCTGAACTCGGGCGAATCGCCCTGCACCACCAACAGTTTCGTCAGCCTGGTAAACCAGGGTTACTTCAACGGCACGCCGTGCCATCGGCTCAGCACCAAGGGCCTGAAGATGCTGCAGTGCGGCGATCCGACCGGCAGCGGCAAGGGCGGCCCGGGCTACGCCTTCGACAACGAGTACCCGACAGACCAGTTCTCGCCGGAGCAGCTGGCCGCCGATCCGACGCCGGTCCAGTACAAGCGCGGCGTGGTGGCGATGGCCAACGCCGGACCCGGCACCAACGGCAGCCAGTTCTTCCTCATCTACGGCGATTCGCAGCTGCCGCCGCAGTACACCATCTTCGGCACGGTCGACGAGGCCGGGTTGCAGACGCTGGACAAGATCGCGGCGGCGGGCGACGACGGCTCGATGGACCCGCGCCCGGGCGGCGGCAAACCGAACCTACCGGTCACCTTCGATTCGGTGACGGTGGCCTGATTCCCTACGGCCACGGCGATTTTGGGCACGGCGTCGGCTCTCGGCGCCGTGCCCGTCGCGGATCGGGGCGGGCGCGGAAACCTACCGGTAGGGACCCCGCATGTCGCACTGGCACAGGTCATTCGGTTAGGGCATTCTGAATCTGGAGAACATTCGGCGCTTCGGGTTCCTTGCCGGAAATGTGCGATATATGCTTTTGTTGCACGGTCTGAGTAAGGTAACCCTGCTTTTTGACTGGTAACCTCGAAGAACGGAGTACGAAGCGACGTAGTATCCGCCCCACCAGGTGGTGCCCTCGTCGAAAAGTGCTCCCGGTGTCCGCGTTTGCAGGCGGGGCATCGTCACGCGAACCACCGTTCGGGTGGCGTTGTCCATGACGAAGCACCACAATCATCCACAGTGATCACTGCAGCATCGGGGAGCAGGCTATGGCCGAGGAACTCGACGACATCGGTCGCGAAACAGCGGCACTGATGAGGCAAATGTTGCAGCTTGCGACATTGGTCGCACTGCGCACCCGGGAACGTGGCCAACGTGAAGCCGAGGCCCGCGTCAAGATGACGCAGGAGCGGGTCAAGGAAGCCCGGGAGCGCATGCTCCGGGACGCGCGCGAAGCCAAGTCCAAGGACCCACGCAACCTCGAGCTGGCGCGGATGCTGGAAAAGCCCGTGCTCGAGAAGGGCGTCTCCCTGGAGAAGGACCGCTTCGCCGCACAGGCCACGGCCGCGCGCAGCGCCGCACAGGCCGCGGCGGCGAAGACCAAGGTGCGCGAGCTGGACCGGTACGACTCCGTGGAGCGGCGGCAGGCCCTGGCAGGCCACCTCGCCCGGATCGGGGTTGCCCCCGAACTGGCCGCCGTACGGATGCTCATGGAGGTCAGCCAGGCGCATCCGCCGCAGGCGGCGGTACGCACCCGGCCAGACGATCCGGCACGCATCCCCCGCACCCGGGAGGTCGAGGAGCGCGGCCGCGAGCGCGAGCGCACCCGGCAGTAGAGCTCCGGCGTCGACGACAGTCGTCCCGCCCGAATCGGAAATTCGGTCGTGATCCCGTCCGCGGGATCCGGCGGCCGACATTCCGGGATCGAGTGCGGGGCTTCGCTTTTCAGGAGCGGAAGTCCCCCGCGGACGGGTCGACGGCCGGATCGGCGAACATGCCGTGCTGCGGAGATTTCAACGGCAGCGGGTTGAGCATTTCCTTATGCCCATGGCGCACGCTGCAGTACTTGAAGGGCCCGCGCGGATCCAGCAGCTTGGCCATATGTTTGTCGGCGTGGTCCAGGAACCAGATGCTCATCCCCACGGTCTCGTCCTGACGCAGATACTCCCACGCGCGCCACAACGCCTGCAGTCGCACCACGGCCTCCGCGTGCTTCCACCATTCCGGGCACCACACCGTATCGGTGAGATCGGTGACCTGACGCCGGTACACGAGACTCAGATAGTTCTCCACGAACTCGACAACGTCCTTATAGATCGTGTCATGTGGCTGGTCAGGATTCACAGTGGCCGGACCTCCTCGGGCTGTCCGTAGGTCGTGGGGGGCGGCGCGATATCGGTTGCGCCACGGGACTCGATCAAGTCGTTCACGGTGCTCGCCCGCTGCGGATCGTGCTGCTCGATCGAGCGCTTCACCTCGGCAGCGTACTCGCCCTCCCACCACGGCACGGTGCGAACCATCGTCGCCGGTGCGCCCGAGGAGAATACGATCGCGCGACCGCGGGGAAATGTCACGAGAGCGTTCACGTTGAGCGTGCGCGAGGATCCCAGCGACCGCGAATAGCTCTTGCTGCCCTTGGACTCCGATACCGAGGCCGAGATCGAATCGTAGTCACCGATCGCCTCCGAGCGCTGGGTCAGGAACTTGATGTCGTCCACGCCGCTGCCGAGCACCTTGATGTTGGCGGCGGCCCACAGCGCCTCCATACCAGCCTCGCCCCAGCAGCGAGCGCCCTGTGCCCAGGACTGCAGCACCGTCATGACGACGATGCCGCGAGAGCCGAAGTGGCTGTACTGTTTCGGCAGATCCTTCCAACGGACGATGTTGGCCGCTTCGTCCAGCACGGCGAGCAGCGGGATGGGCAGGCGGCCGCCGCGAGACTGGGACGCCTTGTACATGGCCCTTTCGATCACCGCCTCGGTCAGCGCGCTCACCAGCGGACCCGCCGAACCTCGGCCTTCCAGGGAGAGGCAGTAGAGGGTCCAGTTTCCGTCCAGGAACTCCAGTTCGTCGAACTCGTAACGTGATTCGGCGCCCGCGGTGACCCACTTGTGCACATTCGACAGCTTCAGGCAGCGAGCCATCTTCTTCGCGGTGCCGAAAATGCCGCTTCTGGTGCGGGCTTCGGCGTTGTACTGCTGCGCCAGACCGGATGCCGCGAAGTTGAGTCCGGGCGCCCCGTAGTACGGGGCCGCGCGGCGCAGTATCTCGACCGGTTCGCCGTTGTTGGGATCGGTAACCCACTCCCAGACCTGGGTGATCGGAAGATTCGCCACCGATGCGGCGAGGAACAGACCCGCCAGCAGGTCCTCGGCCTCGGGGTCGAAGTAGGTGTCGCGAGTCTCGTCCGAGCCGTCGTCGCCGTCGGCGAAGTGACCGGCGAGACGGGCAGCACGCATCTCACAGCCGTCGCGCGGCGCGTCCACCCAAGCCAGCGGATTCCAATACCAGGTCGGATGCTCCCCCGCCACGCCCTGCGGATCGAAGATGAACGTCCGAGAACCCTTGGCCTCGCGTACATCTCGCGTCGCGTCGACCACGTCGCGCTTGTTCGAGGTGGCCAGTACCGGCCCGATGGCGGTGAGGATCGCGGGGATCACGCGGGAGGTGGTCTTGCCCTGGCGAGGGCCCCAGATGTCCAGGTGCAGGTCCTCATACGAGCCGTACAGCGGAACCCCGTCGGCCACCGAGATGCCGATCGGAACGCCGGGCGGATCGTCGTAGCCCAGCCGCACGCCGATCTGCTCGGCCTTCGCCCGCGCGCCCGATTCGGTCAGCGAGGCGATGGCGCCGCCGCTGCCCATGTACTGCGCCTTGGCGTCGACCGGCAGCGCGCCCTTGCCCTGCTTCTTCTTCAGCCGCTTGCGTACGATCACGGCCGCCACGACCAGCACCACGACCAGCAGCAGGATCACGGTGGCGGGCGTGGGCCACTCGATCTTGCCGCGCACCAGGCGCGCCACCACCTCGATCGGATTGATCGGGATGTCCTGTCTCGTCGCCGAGAGCCGGTTACCCAGGTGCAGCGCGGCCCAGACCGTTCCGACCAGCCCGAAACCGATGAAGATCAGATACGTGGATACGTCCGGACCCGGATCGGCCGGGTCCCGTACCTTCTTCGCCATCTCCGCCTCCTGGGGGTGACCGTTATTCGTGGGTGCGGCTCAACGGAATCCGTCGAGCCGCCAGCCGTCGGGGGTGTGCACGACGGTGGCGATGACCGTCGCCGGCGGCAGCGGTTCGCGCCGGCCGTCCGGATAGACGACGGTCTGCTCTATCCCGATCTTGTACTGCTGGTTGTTCGGATCGCCTGCGTTGGGGGCCTTCTCCCCCGACGCGAAGGTGAACGCCTCCACCTTGGCGTCCGCCTTACCCCAATCCGCCCAGCGCAGTGTCGGTTTCGGGGTCTCGGCGGCGCCGGGTGGCGTATCCAGAATACGGATCAGGCTGGGACCCAGCCACTTCCGGGCCCGCAACAGCGAGGCATCCTGGCTCTCCGTCCTCGGATACCAGGTGTAGATCTCCTTGATCGCGGCGACGGCCACGCCGTCGGGGGTGGTCGGATCGGGCGCGGGAACCGCCTCGAGTTGCCGGAGGGTGGACGTGGGTGTGCGCCCGGCGGCCGCATCCGCATCGTCACCGCCGCTGCCGCCACAGGCGGCGGCCAGCATCGCGACGCCCACCACCAGCATCACCACCAGATTCGCCTGTTTCATCGTATTCTTCCAGGTTATCCGGCCCGGGCGGCGAATCGGCAGCACCCGCGCGGATCCGGTCCCGGCGTGTCCCTTTCGTGCGCGTGTGTCCATCACATCACCCTCCGCAACCGGCCGTCGCCGGGGATCGGGGCCTCACGCACGCCGGAGGGGTCCTCGGCCTTGATCATCGTGCTGTCGCCGATGTAGACGCCCACCTCCGCCGGGCCGCGGCGGCCGAATTCGGAGAACACCAGATCGCCCGGCCGGGCCTTGCTCACCGGGATCTCCGCGCCGATCTCCCACTGCTGTTCGGCCGTGCGCGGCAGGTTCACCCGGCCGGAGGAGGCGGCGAAGACCGCCGCCGAGGTGAGACCCGGGCCGTCCAGGCCGCCGCCGGTGGGTCCGGACGGACCGCCGCCGCCCCACACGTACGGCGTACCGAGCCACTGCTCGGCGGCCTCGACGACATCGCTGCCGTCGCCGTCGCCCTCCGGCTGGAACCGGCCCATCGACCCCGGCGCCCGGTACTGGCCCTCCATCGCCAGGATGTTGGCGACGTACGGCTGGGTCTCGGAGAAGTGCGCGGCGTACTGGTTGGGCATGCCGCCCGACGCCAGCACCGCGCCCTCCCCCGCGTTGTACGCCGCCAGGGACAGCGGTACGACGTCGCCGCGCACCTTGCCCTCGCCGATCCAGCCCTCGACCTTGTGGGCGATCGCGCACATGTAGCGGCCCTGGGCCATGATCGCGTCGCCGTCGTCCCAGATGCTCGCCGCGCCATTGCCGTCGGCGTCGATCAGATACGGCTGACCGTCGTCGGGATTGGTGGCGCGCGCGGTGCCGGGCAGGAACTGCGACAAGCCCTGGGCGCCCGCCGGGGAGGTCAGACCACGCCGGAAGCCGGACTCCTGGCGGCCCTGCGCGGCGAGGATCGACGGAGTCATCTCCGGGCACAGCGAACCCGCGCGCCGGTACCAGACCTCGAGTTCCGGCGGCACCTTCCCGTCGGCGAGCGCGCCACCCGCGGTGCCGAAGCCGCGCAGGCAGTTCGGGTTGGTGGAATACGGCCACGCCCCACCGGCGTTCGGGGTCGGGGCGCCGTCGAGCCAAGGCAGCGGGTCGATCTGGCGGCCGCCCGTGAACCGGCCACCGGGCACGATCTCGAAATGCAGGTGCGGGCCGGAGGATTCGCCCGCCGAGCCGACGGCGCCGATCTCCTGCCCGGCGCGCACGGTCTGGCCCACGCGCACCTTGACCCCGCTCTCCCACTCGTGCCCGTACACCGCCGAGAACGGGCGGCCGTTGACGTCGATGGAGTCCACGACGATCCAGTTGCCGAAGCCCGACGCCGGGCCCGCGGCCACGACCACGCCGTCGGCGACGGAGAAGATCGGGGTCCCGTCGGCGGCGGCCAGGTCGACGCCGAGATGACCGCCGTTGCGGGCGCCGAAGGTGTCGGAGACATAGAAGGATCCGCCCGGCAGCGGCCAGGTCCGGCGGATCGGCGCGTTCCCGGCCGCCAGTGAGGGCGCACCCGTCGCGGTCGTCTTCATCGCCGCGGGCGCGTTCGTCACACCCGGCATATTCGGCCGCGTCGACGAATCCGGGGTCGGGCGCGCCTGACTACCCGACGTGCCGGCCGCCGATGTCCCCGCCGCTCGCGGGTCCCCGGGTGCGTAGCCGCCGAGCGGCGGGGCGACGGACGACGGCACGGTCGTCGTATCGCACTCGTCCTCCGAGGCGGGCACTACCACCACCAGCACGAGCGTGACCAGCGCGATCACGCTCCCCAGCCCCATCCACGCCAGGGTCTTAGCGCTCACCCCGCACCCTTCCCACACCCCTCACACGCCGACCCTCGACCCGCGCACCACTGGTTGCCGCACCCCTCGCACGCTCACGCACCCCCTGCATGCTCATGAAGGGGGTGCGCGATCCGACAAACCGTGCGGGAGTCTGCCCATCGAGGCGGGCACACGCCCCGGGGCGCGGAACCTCCACCGGAGCATCACTTTTCGCCGCACCCTTTGCGTGCTCACGCACCCCTGGCAGAGGCCTGGAAGGGGTGCGGGAACCGGCGAAACGTGCGGAGGACGATGTGGTGGCTGGGGTCATGTGGTGCGTTTGGCGTCGTTGAGGGTTTCGGCGAGGGTGCGGTTCATTTCGGCCGCGGCGGCCAGCTGCTGCTGCAGCAGGGCGACCTTGCGGCGCAGCGCGCCCGCGTCCATTCGCTCGAGACCGGGTCCCTCGGCGGCGCGGACCCAGTTGCGCACCGAGTTGGTGTGCACGCCGATCTGCTCGGCGACCACCCGGCAGGCCTCCGATTCGCTGCGCAGCTTCCCGGTCAGCGCGATCACCTGCTCGACCGCGGCCTGGCGCACCTCCGGCGACACTCTTCGATAGGACCTGTGCGGCATCATCCGACGAACCTCCCGATGCTCAGCAGCCGACTGCGCGAATCATGGTGCGGCACAACCCGATCGCGACTCGAGTCGGCCCTTCTCCGACTGAACGCCTGTGCGGCGATCGGCCCGCGCCTCACGCGGCGCTCCCCTCGTCCCCGTGCTTCGACGTGGACTCGGTGAACTCGCTGAAACGCTGGTTGGTCTCGTGGATGCCGCTTTCCTTCTCCGACATCGTGAACTCCATGTGGAACGGAATCCCGGGGCGGCGATCCTCGCCGATCTTGAGCAGGAACTTGCCGGTGCCCGGCGCCGGAGGCCGGGCCTGCCCGGGCTTGAGCGCCTCGCCCGTGAGTGCCTGCGGCGCCGACCAACTCGTCACCATCTCCTCCTCGGCCGAGGTGAACGGCACCGTCGAATCCAGGCGCTTGATCTCCTCGGGCGGCAGCGCGCCGAAGATCTTGGCGCGCGCGCGTTCGAGGAAGCCGAGCGCCTTGGCGATGGCGGCCTCAGAACCCAGCGACTGCAGGTCCTTGATGGTGTGGCTGATCATGATCAGCGAGGTGGCCAGGCCGCGCTGCAGGCGGGTCAGCTCGTCGACGCGGTCGACCATGAAGTCGCCGAGCCCGAGCACCTGCCACAGCTCGTCCATCACGACCTGGAAGTAGCGCTGCGGGCCGATTTTGGCGTCGGCGAGCACGTGCGCGGCCTCGACCGAGGCGAAGCCGTCCGCCCAGCAGGACAGCATCACGGCGGCCTTGAGTTTCTTGTCGCCGTTGGGGATATGCGACACGTCGACGCATACCGCGACCGCGGAGGTGTCGATCGGCGTGGTGGTCTGCCCGTTGAACACCGCACCGAACGGGCCCTGGGTCAGCGCGCGCAGCGACCGGCGCAGGCCCTTGGTGGCCTCGTGGTACTCGTCCATGGTCTCGGCGCCGGCGTCGAGCTTGAGTTCCTCGCTCCCGCCACCGATCACGTTCGCCAGATCCTCCATGATCGGCGGGTTGTCCGGGGTGTAGCCGCTGCCCTCGCGGTACAGGATGCGCAGGGCCGTGGAGATCAGCGTCTCCTCGTAGTCGCGCACGCGCGCGCCGCGCACCAGCTCGACCAGACCGGCGATCAGGGTGACCTGGCGCGCGCGGAGCTCCTGCGTCACCTGCAGTTGCAGCGCGGGCATATCCTCCAATATCGGCACGATCGAGCCGAGCACGCCGCCCGCGAGCGGGTTCAGCACGCCGTGGCCGTATCCCAGGTCGATGACCTGGCCGCCGACCATCTCCACCATCTTGCGGTAGTCCGGTTTGACATCGGCCAGGATCAGCGGCGTGATGCCCTGGGCGACGCCGCCGAGCACGATGCGCCGCACCAGCGAGGATTTGCCGAAACCGTTGAGCCCCAGCACGAACAGGCTCGGCGCGGTGATGAAGCTGCCGCGCATGAACCAGTTCATCGGGTCGAAGCAGACCGGCGCGCCGGTGTGCAGATGGGATCCGAGCGGGGTGCCGATCAGCGGCGCGCCCGCGCCGACCGACCAGGGCCACAGCCCCGCCACCTGCGCCGTGGTGGCACGGTACTCCACCGGCCGTCCGACGACGTTCATGCGGCCGCCGCCGGGACCGGCGTAGCCCCGATCGGTGAGGGGCTGGGTATCGCGGTCGAATCCGTCCTCGACGAAGGCCTCGATCCGGGCCGACGCGTTGGCCCGACGCAGATCGTCGGTGCGGATGCGGAATGCCGCCCACGCCGCCCGCAGGCCGTTGCGCTCGCGGGCGATGGCCTCGTAGCGCGCCCGGGCGTGGTCGTCGAGCAGCGGCGGGCCCTGCTTCTTCTGCTTGCCCGCCTTGGCATTCCGGGGCCCACCGCGCGGGCTCGCGGGCCGGGGCGGGGCGGACTGCCGGTCCGGCCGGGGACGGGCGGCGCCGTCCGGAGATGGGGCTCGCAGCGACATTTCGGGCCCCCCGTATTCTCGTGTCGGCCGCTCCGGTCGCGCGGCGTTGTCCTGTGCTCGTGATGCGCCGCGGCGATCATCCAGGCCGCGGCGGCGCTGTCCGGATCGTCCTGCGGTGGAACGGGATTCGCCGCGCGGCCGCTCGACACGCCGGTCGGCATCAGCTGCGTATCCTCGTTCGGACCTGCCGTCGCGAGATTGGGCGGAGCGCGATCGCCCACTGCCGGAACGGGATTCGGGCCCGCCCCGAGCCTTGCGATCCGGGCGATTCCCCGGCGAGGCCTGGGATCTCGATGCCGCGGCCTGCTCGGCGACGGGATCATCCGGGCCCTCGTACGGACCCTCGGGCGCGCCTGTGGCTGGGCCGTCGGAGGTGCCGGCCGCGCCGCTAGGACCACCTCGACCGCGTCCGCCTCGTCCTGCGGGCGTGCTCCCGGCGCCACGGGATTCGTTCCCGCGCGCGATATCCGCCGAGGGCGTGGCGCCTCGCTCCGGATGATCTGCACCGGTGTGCCCGGGGCCGCCCGTTTCGCCACGCGGCGTACCCGTTTCGATGTACTCCGCCCACTCGCCGCCATCCCGGCCCGCGTCGCGGCGTTCCGCCTCCGTCACACGCGATCGCGCCTGCCCGTCGGCCTCGCGGTCCGCCGAGTAGAACTCCGCATGCCCAGCACGAGACTCGGCACTGTCCCCCAGCTCGACACCCTCTCCACCGGCAGAATCGAACTCACCGCGCCCAGCGCCAACTTCGACACGGCCTGCCGGCGCGGCACCCCCACCCTCCGCGGAGTGGAACTCCACACGCGCAGCACCAGATTCGGCACGACCCGCCCGCCCGAGACCCTCGCCACCCACGGAGTCGAACTCTGTGCGCGCAGCACCAGACTCGGCACGACCCGACCGCTCGAGGCCCTCGCCACCCGCAGAGTCGAACTCTGTGCGCGCGGCACCAGATTCGGTGTGGTTCGCCGGTATGGCGTCGTCCCCACTCGCGGAATAGAACTCCGCATGTGCGGCACGAGACTCGGCACGGCCCGCTTGGTCGACGCCCTCTCCACCCGCGGCATCGAACTGCACCCGGTCCGCCGGTACGACACCCGCTCCTCGCGCGGAGTGGAACTCCGCATGTGCGGTACGCGATTCGGTGTGGTCCGCCTGTGGGGCGCCGTCTCCGCTCGCGCTGTAGAACTCGGCGTGCGCGGCGCCATGGTCGGACGCGCGGCCCGCCGGGCCGCCCTCGGATCGGTCCGACGCACGCAGTTCCGAACGCGCGGTGGGCGATTCGGCCGCGTTCTCCGGTTCGGCGCCCGCGCCTCCGGCACCCATGTTCAGGCGAGCAGGCTCGGGCGGGGCGGCCCCGCCACGCAGCTCTGGGCCATCCGCACGCTCGACACCTCGTCCGGCGCGCGAGTCTCCAGCGCCTCCGGAGCCGGGCTCGCCACGATGCCCGATACGAGACGATTCGTCGCGGCGGCCGGTGTCGGCGGCACGACGCATCTTTCCCCGCGCGGCACGCGGTTCGCGGTCGTCCTCGGGGTCGGCGGTCCCACGCCGTGGATCGCGTTGGGGGCCGTGGGCGATGCGCGATTCGGCGGTGCGTCCCGCGGCCGGGTGGTCGTCGTGGTGCGGGGCGCGCGGTTCCGTACGCGCGGTGTCGGATTCGTGCTCGGGCTGGGTGGGCGCACGGCGGTCGGAGTCCTGGCCCGGTTCGCCCGGGGCGCGGCGGCGCACGGGGCGCAAGGGCACCTCGTCCCAGTCGGCAGGCCACTCGCCCACGTGAGGCTCGCCGGGCGTGTACGCCTCGAGCTCCCACTCCTCGCCGCGCCGCGCGCGGCGCACGGGCACCGGATTCTCCGGGTCCACCACCCGTTCGCTGTACCGCGGCGGCTCGCCGCGGTACCGAACCGGAGGCTCGTGCTCACCTGCCATGAAGACTCACCCCGCCAATGCTTTCGGAATGGTCGCGTGTTCCGGCAGGATCACGCCGCAGCCGAGGGAGGCCGCGAAGGCCGCCGCCTGGTAGCGGTAGCACCGCCGGATCTTCAAACGCGCCTGCGTGGACAGGTCGCGGGTTATGGCTTCGATACGCGGCAGGTCGCCGCGCAGGGGCTCGGTGATGGTCACCAGGGCCCCGAAGCGGGTCACACCGTGACCCCGGGCCTGCTCCTCACGGGCCTGCTGGGTGGCGCCCACCCGCAGCGTCGCGGCCGCCGAGACGACCCCGCGCTCGCTCTGCTGCGCGACCAGGGCGTTCTTGTAGTCGTCGTCGACGATCTCCGCGGCGTCGGCCGCCGAGTGCGGACGGTACACGATGGCGATGCGCTTGCGCGGAACCTCCGGATTCGGCGCCAGCAGCCGCTGCAGCACCCGCTCGTCGACCGCGCCCTCCGGCGCCGAGTCCATCTCCCAGGTGACCGAGCGGCCGCCGTCGTGCAGGAAGTGGTCCCAGCGCTCCTCGTGCGAAATCGGGCCCGCGTCAGCCCAATCCAGGCCGTGGCCGCCCGGCTCGCCGACCGCCACCTCCAGATCCGCCTGCGACGCCGGGTCGTAGCTGCGGCGGATGAACGAGATCACCTCGTCGGCCGACATCGGCTGAGCACGCACGCCCGCCTCGGCCAGCGCGGCGCAGATCCCGGGCAGTCGGCGGCCGATCTCGACCGCCTCCTCGGCCGGATTCTTGCGGCGCTCGGCGGTGGTGGCCTTGAACGTGATCGCCACGCGGGGCAGCAATTGCACACGCTCCTGGGGCAATTCGGTCGCCAGCTCGAACATCACCTGCTGCGCCAGCTCCGGCGCCTCCGCGCGGGTGATCGTGGAAACCTCGGTGAGCAAACGGTTTCCGGTCTCGGGCACGGTATCGATGACGGGCACGACGGCGACGATGTCGGAGGTCTGGCCGAGCGAGGCCAGGAAGGTGCCCCACGCCGAGACCCAGCGGTCGATCACCGGCTGGTCCACCGCCTCGTGCCCCTGCGGCCAGGCCCGCAGCACCACGGTGTACTGGGCGAACTGCGGCAGGTGGATCATGCCGAAGCTGTAGCCGCCCGCGTCGATGCCCTCGTACAGCTTCGACGGCGCCATCAGCCCGGGCAGTCGCGCCACCCCGCCGGGGACCCGGGAGAACCGGCCGCCGCGGTACACGTGCTCACCCTTGCTGCGCCCGCGCAACCAATGGAACATCATCAATCCCGTCTCGTAACCGGAGCGGCCGCCCGACCGCCAGACCAGTGGAATCATCACGACCGCGCCGACACCGGCGACGAAGAACGCTGGCTTCGGCCCCGCCACCAGCGCGGTCAGCAGCGCGGTGATGACGACCCCGAAGCCCAGTACGGTCTCCCCCCAGCGCAGACCGAAAAGGCCTGCGCTGCGGGGCTTCTGCCACAGCCCGTACGAGCGGTGCTCGTAGGTGGATTCGGTCGTCGTCATCGCGGGATGGTGCTCCTGCCGAGGTTGGGTTCGCGGTTGGCCCAGCGGTCACCGGCGACGTCTCCCATGGCGGCGTCGGCTCGGTTCAGACCGGCGCCCGCCGAGCGAGCCGTGGCGATGCGGTTCATCGCGCGGGACGCGCCGCCGCCGGATGCTACTGCGCCGGAGCCCTGCGGACCGGCAGGACGCGCGGCGCCGCCACCCCCGCGGCCGCCGCGGCCGCCGCCACCGCACCGGGGCGGGGTCGGGCGCGGGCCGCCGCCGCGGCCACC